>DDKG01000321.1 GCA_002339265.1 Massilia sp. UBA2604
TCGATCAGGTACTTGAGCGTATTGGCCGAGACTTCGTCGAAGTTCATCAGGATCAGCTTGCCCAGGTCGCTGTCGAGCAGGGCGCGCGACGACATGAAGCGCTCGCCGCGGCCTTTGTAGATGCGGTTGGCGATAGCCAGGAAGGCCTTGATGCGGGGAATGCCGCCGGCCATGGTGTGGGCGAAGAAGACATTCGCGCCTTGTGGCACCAGCTTGTCGATTTCCGCCATGACGGTCGCGGCCGAGCTCGTGAAGCGGGCCACGCCGGCTTCACGGCAGCGCTCGATGCGTTCCCAATCCAGCTTTTCTTCCTGCCAGTTTTTCAGCGTAATACCGGACAGCATCTCGGTCGGATTCTGTTCGCCTTCCGGAGCGTCCATGTCGAAACCGGCCATCAGCGGCACGTTGATGATGCGGCCGCCCAGTTTTTCTTCCGCTTCAGCCAGCTCGGCGTCGTCCAGCGCGCGCAGGACGCCGGCGTCGTCGCGGCGGCCCACGGTGATGCCGACGATGGTCATGCCGGCGGCGCGTGCTTCGTCGATCAGGCCGTTCACATAGCCGCGGCCGAACAGTTCGCCGAACAGGACGAAGACGTCGCCCTTACGGAACACATTGGCTTCTGGGATATGGCGGAGAGGATTCAATTCGGTCATATTATTAGCTACCTATCAAAAGAGTTTGTGGCGGCGTTTTGTCATATTTAAAACATGGCATTGTACACACACGCCACAAGCTCGGGAATGCTTCCCGAGGCTTGCATGAGGCCTCTCTACGCCCGGCGCTGCCGGCGTTGGAGCGGCCTCGTGCCTTGCAAAATCAGCGAATGCGCATGCCCGGCGTCGCGCCAGGCATCGGGTCCAGCAGGTACAGGCCCGGATTCGTTTTCTCGTCGGCTGCCGAGGCGCACAGTACCATGCCTTCCGAGATACCAAATTTCATCTTGCGCGGCGCCAGGTTGGCGACCAGCACGGTCAGCTTGCCGATCAGGTCTTCCGGCTGATAGGCCGACTTGATGCCCGAGAACACATTACGGTGACGGCCTTCGCCCACGTCCAGGGTCAGGCGCAGCAGCTTGCTCGAGCCTTCGACGTGTTCGCAGTTGACGATCTTCGCCACGCGCAGGTCGATCTTGGTGAAGTCGTCGATCGAGATTTCCGGGGCCAGCGCTTCGATGTCGCTGTCGCCGTCGGCTGCCTGAGCTTGCGCTGCCTCAGCCTTTAACGCAGGCGCGGCAACTGCGGGCGCCGCAGGCTTGTCGAACAGGTTCTCGACCATTTTGGCATCGACGCGCTGCATCAGGTGGGCATAGGTGCCGATGGTGCGGCCGAGCATGGTTTCGTAGACGGCGGCGCCATGGGTGTCGGCCCAGCTCAGTTCGGCATCGCCCAGGAATTCGGTGACGCGCGCGGCCACGTTCGGCAGCACCGGCGCCAGCATGATGGTCAGCTGGCGGAACAGGATCAGCGCCGTGGTGCACACGTCGTGCAGCTCGGCCGTTTTTGCTTCGTCCTTGGCCAGCAGCCATGGCTTGTGCTCGTCGACGTACTGGTTGATGACGTCGGCGATTTCCATGATCTCGCGCAGGGCGCGGCCGTATTCGCGCGCCTCGAAGGCGGCGGCGATGCTGGTCTGCCGCTCGGCGCCATCCGCCATCAAGGCCTTGCAGATGGTGTCGCGGGCGGTCTGCGACAGGCTGTCGGCCAGCTTGCCGTCGAAGCGCTTGGCGATGAAGCCGGCGCAGCGGCTGGCGATGTTCACGTACTTGCCGATCAGGTCGCTGTTCACGCGGGCCACGAAATCGTCGCCATTGAAGTCCAGGTCTTCGACTTTCGCATTGAGCTTGAAGGCCAGGTAGTAGCGCAGCCATTCCGGGTTCATGCCCAGTTCGAGGTAGCGCAGCGGCGAGATGCCGGTGCCGCGCGACTTCGACATTTTTTCGTTGTTCACGGTCAGGTGGCCGTGCACCGCGACCTTCAGCTTGTCGATGATCGGGTGGCCCGAGAAATTCAGCATGGCCGGCCAGAACAGCAGGTGGAAGGACACGATGTCCTTGCCGATGAAGTGCAGCTGCTCGGCGTCGGGGTCGTTCAGGAAGGCGTCGAAGTCCTGGCCCTGTTTCTCGAAATAATTCTTCAGGCTGGCCAGGTAGCCGACCGGCGCGTCCAGCCACACATAGAAGAACTTGCCCGGCGCATCCGGAATCGGGATGCCGAAGTAGGGCGCGTCGCGCGATATGTCCCAGTCGGCCAGCTTTTCGCCTTCTTCGCCCAGCCATTCCGAGACCTTGTTGACCATCTCGGGCTGCAGGCGGCCCGGGGTGTTCAGCCATTCCTTCAGGAAGGTGAAGCAGCGCGGGTCGGACAGCTTGAAGAAATACTGCTCCGACGGTTTCAACACCGGCGTCGAGCCGGTAAACACCGAGAACGGGTTGATCAGCTCGGTCGGCTGGTAGGCGGCGCCGCAGACTTCGCAGTTATCGCCGTACTGGTCCTTGGCATGGCAGACCGGGCACTCGCCCTTGATGTTGCGGTCGGCCAGGAACATGCCCTTGGCGGTGTCGTAGAAGCGGTCGACGGTCTTGGTGACGATCAGGCCGGCGTCACGCAGCTTGCGATAGATGCCCTGCGACAGCTCGACGTTTTCCGGCGAATCGGTCGAATACCAGTTGTCAAAAGCGATATGGAAGCCGTCCAGATATTGCGGGCGGCCGGCGGCGATCTTGGCCACGAATTCCTGCGGCGTGATGCCTTCCTTCTCGGCGGCGATCATGATCGGCGTGCCGTGGGTATCGTCGGCGCAGAC
>DDKG01000078.1 GCA_002339265.1 Massilia sp. UBA2604
GCGCTGTTCGTCGCCCTGCTGCACGACATCACCCACCACAAGCAGTCCGAGACGGCGCTGCAGCGCGCCGCCCTGGTCGACCCGCTGACGCGCATCGCCAACCGCCGCCACTTCGACGTCTTCCTGGACAAGGAATGGCAGCGCGCCATCCGCAGCGGCCAGCCGCTGTCGCTGATCGTGCTCGACGTCGACCACTTCAAGGGCTACAACGACAGCTTGGGTCACGCCGCCGGCGACGCCTGCCTGCAGGCCATCGCCGAAGCGCTGCAATCGCACGCGATGCGCCCGACCGACCTGGCCGCCCGCTACGGCGGCGAGGAATTCGTCGTGCTGCTGGCCGATACCGGCTCCAGTGCGGCGGCGCGCCTCGGCGAAACGATCCGGGCCCACATCGAACGCCTCGCGATCCCGAATCCGCGCGCCGAAGGCCCCGGCGTGGTGACGGTCAGCATCGGCGTGGCCTGCATCGTGCCGACCCTGTTCGACGATATCCGCACGTTCTTCATCTCGGCTGACCGCGCGATGTACGAGGCCAAGGCGCGCGGGCGCAATCAGGTGGTGACGGCGCAGGCGGGGGCGGCGTGGGAGCAGGTGCGGGGGGGGATGGCGCACTGACGATTGCCAACCCGGATCAACAAGGAGTTCCCATGCCTGCGCGCCTTGCCTCCTGCAGCTGCGGCCAACTGACCGCCCGAACGAACGGTGAACCGCTGCGCATCTCGATTTGTCACTGCCTGAATTGCCAGCGCCGCAGCGGCAGCGTGTTCGCAGCGCAGGCCAGGTTCGCGCGCGATAATGTGGTGGTCTCCGGAACGTCTTCCAGTTTCGCGCTGGTGGGGGACGAAGGGTCGCGCGCCCACTTCCACTTCTGCCCCACCTGCGGCGCGACCGTCTATTTCCAGACCGAAGGCGCCGAAGAGACCATCGCCATCCCGATTGGCGCCTTCGCCGATCCGCTGTTCCCGGCGCCGACGGTGTCAGTGTACGAAGAACGCAAGCACGCATGGGTGGCGCCGCCGCCCGATGCCGAGCATTTCCCTTGACGATTCAGGCGCTGCGCGGATAACCCGTGATGCGCGCAATGTCGCGATACATCGGCTGCAGTTGCCGGTACATCCGCAAGTACACGTCCTTGTACAGGCGCTCGTAGACCGCCCGGTTGCCGGCAATCGGCTCGAACACCTCGCCTACCCGCGTCATGCCCGCGACCGCGCTGGGAAAATCCGGATACAAGCCGAGTCCCACGGCGGCATCGATCGCCGCCCCCAGCCCCGAGGTCTCGTAGACATGCGGCCGCGCCGTCGGCAGTCCAAAAATATCGGCCGTGAGCTGCATCGCGGCGTCGCTCTGCGAGCCGCCGCCAGACACCCGCAGTTCGGTGATGCGCACCCCGCCGCGCCGCTCGATCCGCTCCTTCCCTTCGCGCAGCGCATACGCCAGCCCTTCCAGGATCGCGCGGTACACGTGGGCGCGGGTATGGACGTCGCCGAATCCCACGATCGCCCCTTTCGCTTCGCGTCCCGGCAGGCGGATGCCCGGCGTCCAGTAAGGCTGCAGCATCAGCCCCATCGACCCCGGCGGCACGCTGCTGGCCAGTTCGTCGAACAGCCGTTCCGGCGCCACGTCTTCCAGGAGCGCGCGCGACTGCTCATGGTGGCCGAACTGCTCCTTGAACCAGTTGACCATCCAGTAGCCCCGGTACACCTGCTGCTCGATGCTGTACGCATCCGGCAGTGCGCTCGGATACGGCGGCACGAAGCGCACCGCCTCGACATAACGCTTCGACGTGACGTTGATGGTGGCGGTGGTGCCGTAGCTCAGGCAAGCCACGTGCGGCGCGCAGCAGCCGGCGCCGATCGTCTCGCAGGCCTTGTCGGCGGCTGCCGCCAGCAGCGGCAAGCCCTCCGGGATGCCGGTATCGAGCGCCGCCTGCGCCGTGATGGCGCCCAGGCGCGCGCCGGGCGGCGCCAGCTCGGGCAGCATCGAGGGCTCAATCGCCAGCGCCTGCCACTGCCAGGCGCGCGGCCCGGCCCAGCGCCGGCGCCGGTAGTCAAAGGGAATATAGGCCACCTGCGAGCCGCTCGAATCGATGAAGCGGCCGCCGAGGCGCCAGTTCAGGTAGCCCGACAGCAGCAGGAACTTGTCGGTGGCGTCCCAGACTTCGGGCTGGTGGGCGTGGATCCAGTTGATCTCGGCCTCGCCGACCAGGTGCCGCATCGTGCCGGCCACGCCCGCCACGCGGAAGGCCGCGCGCCACAGCGGTCCAATCGGCGGGACCTGTTCCGTGCGGCGCTGGTCGAGCCAGGTGATGGCGGGCCGCAGCGGACGGCCATCGCGGTCGAGGTTGACCACGGTGCCGCGCTGGGTGGTGACGGCGACGCCGGCCAGGCGCGCGCGCTCGGCGCCGGGTGCAAGCCACAGCTGCCGG
This sequence comes from Massilia sp. UBA2604, assembly GCA_002339265.1. Lineage (GTDB taxonomy): Bacteria > Pseudomonadota > Gammaproteobacteria > Burkholderiales > Burkholderiaceae_D > Telluria. The sequence continues at coordinate 2,429 of DDKG01000078.1, forward strand.
CAAGCCTGGCACAGCGCCTGCCAGTAGGCGTCGACGTCGTGCTCGTGCCAGCCCGGCTGCGGCGAACGGTAGCCATCCAGCGCGACCTGCGACCTGGCCACCAGTTCACCACGCAGGTCGAACAGCAAGGCGCGCACGCTTTGCGTGCCGTTGTCGATGGCCAGCAGCAGTGGATCGCGTGGACTGTCGGACATCGTTCGGTCAGGCGGCGGGCGGCACGCCGTACTGCTTGCGCCACTCGGCCAGGTAGCGCCGCTCCTGCGCTTCCCAGCGCGCGTCGTCCCATCCGAGTTCCGGCTGGCAGATGGCGCGGATGCGCGCCATCTGGCCAAGGCCGCCGTCGGGCAGCTGGATCCCGAGCCGGGTGCGGCGCAGCAGCAGGTCGTCCAGCTGGTAGACCGCTTCGGCGCGGGCAGCCCAGCGCAGCTCGCCCCATAGCGTCTGGGTGCCCGGGATGCATTCCAGCTCGCCCTTGCGCGCCGCCAGCAGCAGCGGCTTGGCCTGGGCGCCGTAGCGTCCGGCCAGCCGGCGCAGCACGCCGGGCGGCAGGTCGTGGCGCGCCGGCACCGGCACCCGCGCGAATACCGGCCCGCGCTCGGCGCGCAGTTGCCAGCCGGGCAACTGCTGCGACACGTGGCGCAGCACGTCGAGGGCGATCGAGCGGAAGGTGGTCAGCTTGCCGCCGGCCACCGACACCAGGCCCGGCTCCGACCAGACGAAGTGGTCGCGCTTCTCGGACGACGGCGCGCCATGCTGGCCGCCGTCGATCACCGGCCGCACGCCGGCGAAGGTGGCGACCACGTCCTGATCGGTCAGGCCAAGCTGCGGGAACTGGGCGTGGAGGGCCGCCATCAGGTAGTCGAATTCATGGCGCGTGATGCGGGCTTCGGTGTTCACCCCTTCCTCGTGGTCGACGTCGGTGGTGCCCACCAGGGTCACGCCCTCCCATGGGAAGGCGAACACGGGGCGGCTGTCGGCCGGGTGCAGCAGGCTGACCGCCTGCGCCAGCGGCAGGCGCCAGGCCGGCAGCACCAGGTGGCTGCCGCGCAGCGGCCGCAGGCGCGGCGCCCGATCCGGCTTGCCGCCCCCGGCCGCGCCGCCGAGCAGGTCGGACCAGGCGCCGGTAGCGTTAATCACCACCCGCGCGCGCACCGCCGTCTCGGCCTGGCTGCGTTCGTCGCGCAGCATGGCGCCATGCACCTTGCCGCCGTCGCGCACCAGCGCCTGCACGGTCACGTAGTTGCAGGCCACGGCGCCATGGGCGCGGGCTTCGTCGATCACGCGCAGCACCAGGCGCGCATCGTCGGTCTTGGCGTCGGTGTAGCGGATGCCGCCGGCCAGCGGCGCTTCGCCTATGTTCGGCGCCAGCATGCGGAACGATTCCGGGCGTTCCCAGTGCGGCTCTCGGCGGCCGGCCAGCATGTCGTACACGCGCAGCATGGCGAGAAAACCCAGCCGCCGCTTGACGTCGGTGCCGTGGTCGGCGAAGGCGAAGCCCTGCGGCTCGACCAGGCCGGGCGCGGCGCGCAGCAGCGATTCACGTTCGCGCACAGCGTCGCGCGTCAGGCGCAGGTTGCCGGAAGCCAGGTAGCGCAGGCCGCCGTGCACCAGCTTCGACGAGCGGCTCGAGGTGCCCCAGGCGAAGTCCTTCTGCTCGACCAGCAAGGTCTTGAGGCCGCGCCGCGCGGCTTCGAGCAGGATGCCGGCGCCGGTGATACCGCCGCCGATCACGAGCAGGTCCCAGTCGCGTCCCGGCGGGAAGGTAGTGGCCTGGTTCATGGCGTCACCAGCTTGCCCGGATTCATGCGGCACTCGGGATCGAAGTGGCGGAACAGCGCGCCCATCGCGCCCAGTCCCAGCTCGCCTTTCTCGGCCGCCAGCCACGGCGCGTGGTCGACGCCTACGCCATGCTGGTGGCTGATGGTGCCGCCGCAGCCGACGATCGCGCTCGACACCCGGTCCTTCAATTGGCGCCAGCGCGCCAGGTCGTTTTGATAGTCTCCCGCCAGCCGGTAGACGAAGGTCGAATACACGCTGGCGCCCTGCGGATACAGGTGCGACAGGTGGGTGTAGGCGTGCACGCGCTCGCCGAACGGCTCCAGCGCGGCCGCCGCGGCCTGCTCGATCGCCGTCACCGCCTGCGTCACGTGC
>DDKG01000140.1 GCA_002339265.1 Massilia sp. UBA2604
GCGGAACGGGTTCTTGGCGTATTCCGGCATCGGCAGCTGGAACACGTTATCGGAGGCGGGATCGGCCAGTTCGCCCTGGTCTTTCTCGAGCGTGGCCATCATTTCGGGGGTGCGGCGCAGGATCCAGACCGGCTTGCCGCGCCATTCGACGACTTTCATTTCACCGGGAGCGACGTCGGAGATGTCGACTTCAACCGGGGCTCCCGCCGCTTTTGCGCGCTCGGAAGGCTGGAAGGTGCTGACCAGGGCTCCCGCCGTGGACACGCCGACGACGCCACCGGCCGCGCACGTCGCGACCAGCAATCCGCGTCGACCCGGATCGACCTGCTTTTCATTACTCATACCAACCCCACTCCGTGAATATACGAATTTTAAGAATTAATAGCGAGCTTCCAGCATCCAAAATTATATGTGAACGGCAATACCTGAGGGAAAAAAATTGTCTGGGCTACACGCTTTGGCAGAATGGTCTTTTGTGCTCCTGCAGCATTTGGCCAAAAGACAGCCTTCGGAGCGTTCGGGTATCATGCAAAGGCTTGTATCAACAACAACGAGGGAGTCCCAAATGGCGATGATGGAAGAGTTCAAGAAGTTCGCGATGCGTGGCAATGTCGTCGACCTTGCCGTCGGTGTGATTATCGGTGGCGCGTTTGCGCGCATCACTGACTCGCTGGTCAAGGACGTGGTCATGCCGCCGATCGGCGCAGTGCTCGGTGGTCTCGACTTCGCCAACTATTATATTCCTCTCAATAACCAAGGCTATAACCTCCCCTTGGCAGAGGCGCAAAAGGCTGGCGCTGTGTTGGCATACGGTAATTTCTTGACCATTTTGCTGAACTTTATCTTGCTGGCCTTCATCATCTTCCAGATGGTGCGTGTCATTAACCGCCTGCGCGGCCCGGCCGAAGAGGCCAAACCTGCTGCTGCACCAGTGACGCCGGAAGACATCGTCCTGCTGCGCGAAATTCGGGATTCCCTCAAAAAGTGAAAGACGATCTCGTCCACGAACTGCGGCGTCCGCATCCACTGCGGCGCTACTGGCTGCTGTTCGCGCAAACGGTGACGATTGCGCTGGCGGCCTGGTTCGTGGTGGCTGCCATGCGGCCCGAATGGCTCGAACGCACGCCGGATTCGGTTGCGGTCGGCACGCCTGGCAATCCGGTGCCGATGCTGCAGGCGCCGCCGCGGGCGGCGGGCGGCAGTTTCCGTAATGCCGCCGCCAAGGCGATGCCGGCGGTGGTCAATATTTACACGAGCAAGGCGTCGCGCCAGTCGCATCCCTTGTTGAAAGACCCGTTCTTCCGCCGTTTCTTCGGCGACCGCGCGCCGCCCGACGAGCAGCTGGCCAGCCTCGGCTCCGGCGTCATCGTCAGCAGCGACGGCTATATCTTGACCAATTTCCACGTGATCGACGGCGCCGATGCCATCGAGGTCGGCCTGGCTGATGGCCGCAAGGCCGCGGCGCGCCTGGTCGGCACCGATCCCGAGACCGATCTCGCCGTGATCCGCGTGAGCGAGCGCAACCTGCCGGTGATGGTGCTGGGCGACCCCGGGCAGGCGCGCGTGGGCGACGTGGTGCTGGCGATCGGTAATCCCTTCGGCGTCGGCCAGACCGTCACCCTGGGCATCATCTCGGCCCTGGGCCGCAACAACCTGCACATCAATCATTTCGAGAATTTCATCCAGACCGATGCTGCCATTAATTTCGGCAACTCGGGCGGGGCACTGGTCGATACCGAGGGTAATTTGCTGGGCATTAATGCGGCGATTTATTCGCAGACCGGCGGTTCGGTCGGGATCGGCTTCGCGATTCCCGTCTCCACCGCCAAGACCGTGCTCGACTCGATCGTCAAGCATGGCAGCGTGGTGCGCGGCTGGATCGGCATCGAATCGCAGGACATCACGCCCGAGCTGGCCGACAGTTTTGGCCTGGCCAAGCGTAGCGGCGCCATCATCGCCGGCGTGGTGCGCGGCGGGCCGGCCGACCGCGCCGGTATCCTGCCGGGCGATATCCTGGTGGCCGTCGCTGGCGAGCAGGTGGCGGATACCAGCGAGATGCTGAACCTGATCGCCCAGCTCGAGCCCGGCGCAAAGACGAAGATGACGATCCTGCGCCAGCGGCGCGAGGCCACGGTCGACGTGACGGTGGGCCGCCGGCCGCGCCAGGCGCCCTGAATTTTATCTACCGAACCCTGAGACACCATGCATCTGCGCGACCTGACGCAATTTCTCACCGAACTGAGCGAAAACAATACCCGGCCCTGGTTCCTCTGGAATAAACCGCGCTACGACATCCTGCGCACCGAATTCGAGGAAACGGTCACGGAACTGATCAAGGCCCTGACCAAATTCGACAAGCAGGTGGCGGCCTGCAATCCCAAGAAGGCGATGTTCCGCATCCACCGCGACACCCGGTTTTCGAAGGACAAGACGCCGTATAAAACGCGCTTCTCGGCCGGCATCACGCCGCACGACAAGCGCCGTCCGAGCGCGGGCGGCGGTTCAACGTATTACTTTCATATCGAGCGCGATGGCACCCTGGGCTTCGGCGTGGGCGAGTATCTGCCGCCGCCGGCGCGCCTGAAGGCGATCCGCGAGCACGTGGTCAACGATGCGACGGGTTTCGCGGAAGTATTGAAGAATAAGCATCTTCGCGCCACCTATAATGACATGCGGGAAGAGGACAAGCTGCAGCGTCCACCGAAGGGCTTCGATCCCGATCAT
>DDKG01000189.1 GCA_002339265.1 Massilia sp. UBA2604
CCGCACTCGATCTTCAACCAGCCGACGTCGAGCTTCCAGCCCAACAGCCTGGTGATCCGCCTGCAGCCGGACGAAGGCCTGTCGATGAACCTGATGGCCAAGACCCCGGGCGACTCGATGCGCCTGAAGCAGGCCGAACTCGAACTCGATTTCCGCGAGCAGTTCAAGGCGCCGCGCATGGAGGCCTATGAACGCCTGCTGCTCGACGTGCTGCGCGGCCAGCTGACCCTGTTCATGCGCGGCGACGAGCTGGAAGCGGCGTGGGAATGGGTCGAGCCGATCCTCGAGCACTGGGAGCAGGACGACAACACGCCGGCGCCTTACACCTCGGGCACCTGGGGGCCGGCCGCCGCCAGCGCCCTGATCGGCCGCGACGGCCTGCAGTGGCGCGAAGAAGCGCTGCCGGAAGACTGACAGTCGCCCGAGACCTATCATGCTGCTCGATTCGATCCGCACCCAGCTCGACACGCTCTCCAAATCGGAGCGCAAGGTCGCGCTCGCGGTGCTGGCCGCGCCTTCCGCGACCGTGAGCCAGAACATCACCGCCCTGGCGCGCAACGCGCAAGTGTCGGAACCGACCGTGGTGCGCTTTTGCCGCACGCTCGGCTACGACGGCTGGCACGAGTTCAAGCTCAAGCTGGCGCAAGGCCTGGCGCTGGCCCTGCCCGGCGCCAGCGAGGCGCCGCACCAGGACGACCTGGCCTCGGACCTGATCAACAAGATCTGCAGCCGCTCGATCAACACCCTGCTCGACCTGCGCAACAACCTCAAGCCCGAGCTGGTGCAGCAGGCGCTCGAGATCCTGGCGCGCGCCAACAAGATCGAGTTCTACGGCCAGGGCACGTCCGGCTTCGTGGCCGCCGACGCCCAGCACAAATTCTTCCGCTCCGGCGTGCCGACGGTGGCCTATACCGACCCGTCGATTCACTCGATCGCAGCGGCCCTGCTGCGCGAAGGCGATGCGCTGGTGGCGATCTCGCAGCGCGGCAACAACCCGGCGCTGACGCGCTCGGCCAAGCTGGCCAAGGCCGGCGGCGCCGACGTGATCGTGCTGGCGCCGTCCGGCACCCCGCTGGCCGAGATGGCCACGCTCTTGATCCCGATCGACCTGGTGTTCGCGACCGACCCGTACACGCCGATCTCGGCGCGCCTGGCCTACCTGGTCGTGATCGACGTGCTGGCGGTGGGCCTGGCCCTGCGCCGCGGACCGGAATTCCGCAAGAAGATGCAGAACGCGCAGAAGGCGCTGCAGGAATTCGACATGCAGTTCGATTCCTTCATCGGCTGAGCGGAGCGTCCAACGCCGATGCCGTCGCCTTATAAACTCTTGCTGGCCGCTGTCGTAGCGGCAGGTCTGCTATCCCTCTGCACGTTCGAGCCGCGGCTGCAATTGCCTGCCCCGGTCGTCGTGCAGCGCGTGCATGACGTCGAAGGTTTCGAAGTGCGCCACGTCGGTTTCGCGGGCGCCGGCGCGGAAGGGTTCCAGCCGCGTTTCGGCCTGGGCAGCGCGCTGCAGGCCGGTACGCCCTTCGTGCTGTACGGCGACCGGATCTACCAGCGCGCCGGCCCCGGCAGCTTCATCGTGCGGCCGCGCGGCAACGCCCGCGCACGCTACCTGGTCGAGGAACATGCGGACCGGCCCAACGGCCATTCCGGCAACATCACCAGCCTGTCGATCAGCGACATCGAACGCCGCGAGCTGCTCGGCCGGCGATTCCTGCGCAACAGCCCGGCCGACATGGGGAACGACGGACCCGGCCAACAGGCACTGGACTTCGTGCGCACGGTGCTGGTCGCGCCGCCGCCGGCGCAGGGGCTGGGCGTGGCCGGCGGCCCGTCGTATGGCGCGGCGCCGGCGACCCAGACGCCACTGCGGCCGGGCCAGGATGACCCGCCCGTGGAGGGCGGCGATGGCTGCCCGCCCAATTACCGGATCGACCACGTCCGGCGTCCGCTGCAGTTCGATGCCGGCGCATGGGCGTTCCGGTCGCGCGCAGACGCCAGGAGCTTTGCCTGCACCGCCAATTTCATCGTGGTGAACTCGGGCAACGGCGCCCGCCTGCTGCTCGATCTGCTGGACGCGGGCGGCGCGCACCTGTTCCAGACCGAGGTCGCGCTGCCATTCGACGAGGGCGCCATCGTCACGGTGGAGCGCTTGCGGGTCAATGGCCAGCGCCTGCAGGTCGATGTGCACCGCCATCCCGGCAAGCTACCCGATGGCAAGCCGAGTGCGCGCCAGCGCTTGCGCCTGGTGATCTCGATGGCGCCGCCAGAAGCGCCGCCGCCGTCCACGCCGCCTTCGGTTGATGTGGTTGTAGAATAGCGTTTTTTCAGCCAGCATTCGTACCATGCACATCAATCCTGAACGCAGCGACCGTCCCGACTATGACCTGCTGGTGCGCCAGGTGGCCAGCGTCCTCGAGGGCGAGCGCGACCTGACCGCCAACGCTTCCCAGTTCTCGGCCCTGGTCTACGACACCCTGGCCGACCTGAACTGGGCCGGCTTCTATTTCACGGTTCCCTCGAAAAAAGGCGAAGGCCAGGACCTGCTGGTCGGCCCGTTCCAGGGCAAACCGGCCTGCGCCCGCATCCCGTTCGGGCGCGGCGTCTGCGGCACGACCGCCGCCCTACGCAAGACCATCGTGGTGCCGGACGTGCATGCCTTCCCGGGCCATATCGCCTGCGACTCGGCCTCGGCGTCGGAGATCGTCATCCCGGTGATCAAGGACGACAAGCTGATTGGCGTGTTCGATATCGACAGCCCGAAGCCGGACCGATTCTCGGAAGAAGACCGCGCGGGCCTCGAGGCCATGCTTGCGGCGTTCATCGCCGGTACCGATTTCTGATTCAAGCTGCGGGTTTGCGCAGGAACCTGGGTTCCCGCCTTCGCGGGAACGACGGTTTTCAGGTTGCAGGCCAGTGGAGACATCAATACCCCACTGGCAGCAGCACGTCATCCCCGCGCAGGCGGGGATCCAAGGCCTCACCGAAGCCCCAAGAATTCCAAGTTCCACTCCTCACGAGACCACCATGAACCAACTCGAACAGCTCAAGCAGTACACCACCGTGGTCGCCGACACTGGCGACTTCCAGTCGATCAAGGCCTATGCCCCGCAGGATGCGACCACCAACCCGTCGCTGATCCTGAAGGCCGTGCAGAAGCCGGAATACCGTCCACTGCTGGAAAAGGCGATCGCCGATGCGCCGAATGCTTCCACCGAAGCGATCGTCGACAGCCTGCTGATCGCCTTCGGCGTCGAGATCCTGAAGTATGTGCCGGGCCGCGTCTCGACCGAGATCGACGCCGCGCTGTCGTTCGATACCGAAGCCACCGTCGCCAAGGGCCGCGAACTGATCGCGCTGTACGAAAAGAACGGCGTGTCGCGCGAGCGCGTGCTGATCAAGATCGCCTCGACCTGGGAAGGCATCCGAGCCGCCGAGATCCTGGAAAAGGATGGCATCCACTGCAACCTGACCCTGCTGTTCTCGCTGTGCCAGGCGGTGGCCTGCGCCGAAGCGAACGTGAAACTGATCTCGCCGTTCGTCGGCCGCATCTATGACTGGTACAAGAAGTCGAGCGGCACCGACTATCAGGGCGCCGACGATCCGGGCGTGCAGTCGGTCAAGCGCATCTACCAGTATTACCGCAAGTTCGGCTACCAGACCGAGGTGATGGGCGCGAGCTTCCGCAATACTTCGCAGATCCTGGAACTGGCCGGCTGCGACCTGCTGACCATTTCTCCCGACCTGCTGCAAAAGCTGGCCGACAGCGACGCGCCGGTCGAGCGCAAGCTGGTCAAGGACGATGGCGCCGATATCCAGAAGATCGCGATGGACGAAAAGACCTTCCGCTTCATGCTGAACGAAGACGCGATGGGCACCGAGAAGCTGGCCGAAGGCATCCGCGCCTTCGTGGCCGATTCGATCAAGCTCAAGCAGATGATTGAAGGTATGCGTTAATTATTTTGTTGGCTTAAGTATGTCGTCCCCGCGCAGGCGGGGACCCAAGTCCTAAGCAGACCACTCGACTCAATGTGTGTGGCTGAGCTGGAAAACTTGGGTCCCCGCCTTCGCGGGGACGACGTTTTGGAGCTAACGAAAGAAGGTAGTTCCTGGCCTTCAGGCCCTCAGCGCGCCTTCAACCCCGCCAGGAAGGTATCGATCACCTCCCCGCCCAGCGCCATCAGGTCGAACGACTCCAGGTCGAACAGCCAGTTGCGCAGCAGGCCGTCGAGCATGATCCACATGCAGGTCGCGGCATTGCGCGGGTCGATGCTGGCCGGCAGCTGGCCGTTGGCGCGCGCCTCGGCCAGTTGCGCCTCCATGCGGGCACGCCATTCGGCCACCGCCTCGCGCTTGCGCACGCGCGCCGAGTCGACTTCGTCAGTGAACTCGGTCTTGAGGGTGGCGATCTCGAACACCCGACGCGCCTTCTCGTCGCTGACGACAATGTGCAGCACCGCCATCAGCTCGTCGCGCAGGCGTTGCAGCGGGTCGGCGACTTCGCGCTCGCCGAGCAGCTTGACCGCCGTGTCCATCGGCATCGTGGCGCGATCCATCATCGCGCTGAACAGCGCGCCCTTGTCCACGAAGTGCCAATAAATAGCACCACGCGTTACACCCGCGGCGGTTGCGATATGTTGTAATGTCGTTCGCGAAACACCCTGTTTAGCGAACAATATTTCAGCTGCATCAAGAATGCTGTCGCGGGTCGCCGCTGCTTCTTCCTTCGTCCTGCGAACCATTTCTTTTGAGAAACCCTCGAATTAATAGGTGCTTAAAACATTTTACATACAGTCGTGATAGTATATAAAATTATTTGCAAAAGCCAGCGTTGAAATCACATCCCATGCATATGTTGTTGACCTGGGTATGACATCGACGTGTATCACTAACTAGAAGGAAGCACACGTAATGCGCTCTGCCAACTCCTCATCCATGTCCCTCACCCGGGTCGCGGCCGCCACCATGGCTGCGCTGGTCCTGCTGTCCGCCTGCGGCAAGAAAGACGAGGCGCCGGCCGGCGCCCCGCCGGGCGGCCAGATGCCTGCCCCGGAAGTCGGGGTCGTCACCGCCAAGTTCGAAACGGTTGCCTTGCAGACCGAGTTGCCAGCGCGTGTAGAACCGATCCGTACCGCCCAGGTCCGCGCCCGCGTCGACGGCGTCGTCCTCAAGCGTTCCTTCACCGAAGGCAGCATGGTCAAGCAAGGCCAGTCGCTGTTCATCATCGATCCGGCGCCCTACCAGGCCCAGCTCGCCTCTGCCCGCGCCGACGTCGCGCGCGCCGAAGCCAACCTGGTCGCCTCGCGCGCCATCGCCGAGCGCTACAAGCCGCTGGTCGAAGCCAACGCTGTCAGTAAACAGGAATTCGACAACGCCGTCGCCGCCCAAAAGCAGGGTGAGGCCGAAGTCGCCGCCGCCCAGGCGCAGCTGAAAGTCGCGCAGATCAATGTTGGTTACACGAATGTGAACGCTCCCATCTCGGGCCGCATCGGCCGCGCGCTGGTGACCGAGGGCGCGCTGGTGTCGGCGACCCAGTCGACCGAGCTGGCCCTGATCCAGCAGACCGACAGCATGTACCTGAACATCACCCAGTCGGCCACCGAGCTGCAGCGCCTGAAGAAGCAAGGCGGCGGCGCCGACAACGTGCCGGTGACCGTGCTGCTGGAAGACGGCTCCGAGCTGCCGACCCGCGGCCGCCTGCTGTTCTCGGACGTGACCGTCGACCAGGGCACCGGCCAGATCACGCTGCGCGCCACCGTGGACAACAAGAACAACGCCCTGCTGCCGGGCCAGTACGTGCGCGTGCGCATCGCGCAAGCCTCGCTGCCGAACGGCGTCCTGATCCCGCAACAGGCCGTGACCCGCGGCGGCGCGCAAGGCGACACCCTGACCGTGATCGGCGCCGACAACAAGCCGGTGCCGCGCAACGTCACCATCGCCTCGCAGCAGGGCCAGAGCTGGATCGTCACCGGAGGCCTGAAGGAAGGCGAACGCGTGATGGTCGACGGCTTCCAGAAGATCCAGATGATGCCGCCTGGTACGCCGGTCAAGGCCGTGCCATGGCAGCCGAAGGCCGCGCCTGCGGGCGCCGCGCCAGTGGCAGCGCAACCGGGCACCCCGGAAGCGGCCACCGGCAACCCGGCCAACGCCGCACCGGCAGCCACCACCGCGACCCCGAACAAGGGCACGCCGGCGGCCGGCGCCGAAGCTCCGGCATCGAGCCGCTAAGCGCCGCAGGACAAGAACAGGAATACTTCAATGGCACGTTATTTTATTGACCGCCCCATCTTTGCCTGGGTGATCGCGCTGTTCATCATGGTGATCGGTGGGGTTTCCATCACCCAGCTGCCGATCGCCCAGTATCCGAACGTGGCCCCGCCCTCGATCGTGATCAATGCGACCTACCCTGGCGCATCGGCCCAGGTGCTGGAAGACTCGGTCATCTCCGTCATCGAACGCGAGATGAACGGCTCTCCAGGCCTGATCTACATGGAATCGAGCAGCACCGCCAGCGGCGCCGGCTCGATCACCCTGACCTTCGAAACCGGCACCGACCCCGAGCTGGCCCAGGTCGACGTTCAGAACCGCCTGTCGCGCGCGGCTCCGCGCCTGCCGGCATCGGTCAACCAGCAGGGCGTGCGTGTCGACAAGGTGCGCGCCAACTTCCTGCTGGTGACGATCCTGTCGTCGGACGATCCGAAGTGGGACCCGATCGCGCTGGGCGACTATGCCTCGCGCAGCGTCCTGCCCGAGATCCAGCGCATCAAGGGCGTCGGTACCGCCCAGCTGTTCGGCACCGAGCGCGCGATGCGCGTGTGGATCGACCCGGCCAAGCTGGTCGGCCTGAACCTGTCGCCGGGCGACGTCAACGCCGCGATCCAGTCGCAGAATGCCCAGGTGGCGTCGGGCACCATCGGCGACCTGCCGCTGGCGGCCGGCCAGGAAATCACCGCGACCGTGGTGGTGACCGGCCAGCTGAGCACCGTCGAGCAGTTCGGCAACATCGTGCTGCGCGCGAATCCTGACGGCTCGACCGTGCGCCTGAAGGACGTGGCGCGCCTCGAGATCGGCGGCCAGGCCTACCAGACCTCGGCGCGCCTGAACGGCAAGCCGTCGAGCGGCATCGGCGTCCAGCTGACCCCGACCGGCAACGCGCTCGAAACCGCGGAGCTGGTGAAGGCGCGCATGGAAGAACTGTCGAAGTTCTTCCCGCACGGCGTCAAGTACACCATCCCGTACGACAGCTCCAAGTTCATCAGCATCTCGATCGAGCAGGTGGTGCATACCCTGGTCGAAGCAATCGTGCTGGTGTTCCTGGTGATGTTCCTGTTCCTGCAGAACATCCGCTATACCCTGATCCCGACCATCGTCGTGCCGGTCGCCCTGCTCGGCTCCCTGGCCACGCTGCTGGCGCTGGGCTACTCGATCAACGTGCTGACCATGTTCGGCATGGTGCTGGTGATCGGTATCGTGGTCGACGATGCGATCGTGGTGGTGGAGAACGTCGAACGCATCATGAGCGAAGAAGGCCTGCCGCCGCTGGAAGCGACGCGCAAGGCGATGGGCCAGATCACCGGCGCCATCATCGGCATCACCGTGGTGCTGATGTCGGTGTTCGCCCCGCTGGCGTTCTTCGGCGGTGCGGTCGGCAACATCTACCGCCAGTTCGCGGTGGTGATGGTGTCCTCGATCGCCTTCTCGGCCTTCCTGGCGCTGACCCTGACCCCGGCGCTGTGCGCCCACCTGCTCAAGCCGATCGAAAAGGGCCATCACGAGAAGAAGGGTTTCTTCGGCTGGTTCAACCGCAAGTTCTCGGCGACCGCCAAGGGCTATGAAGGCTGGGTCGGCAAGATCGTCAAGCACACCGGCCGCGGCATGATCGTGTTCGCCGTCGTGGTGGGCGTGGTGGCGCTGCTGTTCACGCGCATGCCGAACTCGTTCCTGCCGAACGAAGACCAGGGTTATATCGTCCTGAACGTCCAGCTGCCGCCGGGCGCGACGCAGGAGCGCACCAACCAGGTGATGACCGCGGTCGAGAACTTCACCATGAAGCAGCCCGAAGTCGCCAACATGATCTCGATCCTGGGCTTCTCGTTCTCGGGCTCGGGCCAGAACATGGCGCTGGCCTTCGTCCCGCTGAAGGACTGGAGCGAGCGCAAGGAAAAAGGCTCGGACGCGCAAGGCCTGGCAGGCCGCATCATGGGCGGCGTGAGCGGCATCCGCGACGCCTTCATCTTCGCCATCAGCCCGCCGCCGATCCCGGAACTGGGCCGCGGCACCGGCTTCAGCTTCCGCCTGCAGGACCGCGGCAGCAACGGCCACGACGCCCTGCTGGCAGCACGTAACCAGCTGCTCGGCATGGCCGCGCAAAGCAAGATCCTGACCGGCGTGCGTCCGGAAGGCCTGGAAGACGCGCCGCAGGTGCGCCTGGACATCGACCGCGACAAGGCGCAGGCCCTGGGCGTGAGCTTCAGCGCGATCAATACCGCGATCTCGACCTCGCTCGGTTCGTCGTACGTGAACGACTTCCCGAACGCCGGCCGCCTGCAACGCGTGGTGGTGCAGGCCGAGGCCAGCTCGCGCATGCAGCCTGACGACCTGCTCAAGCTGAACGCGATCAACAACCAGGGCCAGGCCGTGCCGCTGTCGTCGTTCGCGACCACGCGCTGGATCACCGGCCCGATGCAGACCCTGCGCTACAACGGCTACCCGGCGATGAGCATCTCGGGCGACGCCGCCCCGGGCTACTCGACCGGCGACGCGCTGGCCGAGATGGAACGCCTGGCGGGCCAGCTGCCGGCCGGCTTCGCCTTCGAGTGGACCGGCCAGTCGCGCGAGGAAGTGCTGTCCGGTTCGACCATGACCATCCTGATGGCGTTCTCGATGCTGGCGATCTTCCTGGCCCTGGCCGCGCTGTATGAAAGCTGGTCGATCCCGGTCTCGGTACTGCTGGTGGTGCCGCTCGGTATCCTGGGCGCGATCGTGGCCGCCAATATGCGCGGCTTCCCGAACGACGTGTACTTCAAGATCGGCCTGGTGACCATCATCGGCCTGGCGGCGAAGAACGCGGTGCTGATCATCGAATTCGCGAAGGACCTGCAGGCGCAGGGCAAGTCGCCGATCGAAGCGGCGATCGAGGCTGCGCACCTGCGCTTCCGCCCGATCATCATGACCTCGCTGGCCTTCATCCTCGGCGTGCTGCCGCTGGTGATTGCCGGCGGCGCCGGCGCGGCTTCGCAGCGCGCGATCGGCACCGGCGTGATGGGCGGTATGATTACGGCTACCGTGTTCGGCGTGCTGTTCGTGCCGCTGTTCTTCGTGGTGATCCGCACCCTGTTCAAGGGCAGCGAGCGCCAGCGCAAGATCTACGCCCACGAACAGGACAAGGCCGCAGAAGAAGGAAACAAAATATGATCAAGTATGTGAAACTCGCGACGCCGCTGGCGTTGGCAATGACGCTGGCAGGCTGCCTCTCGCTGGCCCCGGACTATGAACGTCCGGCGGCCCCGGTGGCTGCCGCCTTCCCGGAAACCCCGAAGGCGGGCACCGAGTCGACCAGCCCGGTGCTGGCCGCAGCGCCGGCCACCGTGGCCTGGCAGTCGTTCTTCGCCGATGCGCGCCTGCGCTCGCTGATCGACGCCGCGCTGGTCAACAACCGTGACCTGCGCGTGGCGATCGCCAACATCGAGCAGGCACGTGCGCAATACCGCATCGTCCGCGCCGACCGCCTGCCGTCGGTAGGCCTGGGCGTCAGCGGCAACCGCCAGACCGTGGGCGAAGATCAGCCGATCGAAAGTGTGTACCAGGCCGGCCTGCAGGTCTCGCAATTCGAGCTCGACCTATTCGGCCGCGTGCGCAACCTGTCCGACGCGGCGCTGGCGCAATACCTGGCGACCGAAGAGGCGCGCAAGGCTACGCAGATCAGCCTGATCTCGTCGGTAGCCAGCGCCTGGCTGCAACTGCTGGCCGACGAAGAGCTGCTGCGCATCACGCAAGATACGCTGAACACGCGCCTGGAATCGGACAAGCTGTTCCAGCTGCGCTTCGAGAACGGCGTGGCCTCGCGCCTGGAGCTGCAGCAATCGCGTTCGCTGGTCGAGACGGCGCGCGCCACCCTCGCCCAGCAGCAGCGCCTGCGGGCCCAGGACATCAACCTCCTGACCCTGCTGGTCGGCGGCCCGCTGCCGGCCGACGTCAGCGCCGGCGCCACCCTGGCCAAGACCGAGCTGCCGGACATCCCGGCCGGCCTGCCGTCCGACCTGCTGGCCAACCGTCCGGACATCCGTTCGGCCGAGCAGCAGCTGATCGCGGCCAACGCCAACATCGGCGCGGCGCGCGCGAACTTCTTCCC
This sequence comes from Massilia sp. UBA2604, assembly GCA_002339265.1. Classification (GTDB taxonomy): domain Bacteria; phylum Pseudomonadota; class Gammaproteobacteria; order Burkholderiales; family Burkholderiaceae_D; genus Telluria. The sequence continues at coordinate 10,355 of DDKG01000189.1, forward strand.
GCGCATCACGCTGACCGGCTCGGCCGGCAGCGCCAGCACCGAGCTGTCGGGCCTGTTCGACAGCGGTACCTGGGGCTGGACCTTTGCGCCGCAGGCGATCCTGCCGATCTTCGACTACGGCCGCAACAGCGCCAACCTGGGCAGCGCCCGCGCCCAGCGCGACATCGCGGTGGCGCAGTACGAGCAGTCGATCCAGACCGCGTTCCGCGAAGTGGCGGACGCGCTGGCCGGCCAGGCAACCTACAGCGAGCAGCTGCGCGCGCAAGCCGCGGTGACCGAGGCTGAAGCGGATCGTTTCAACCTGTCCGACCTGCGCTACCGCAGCGGCGCGGCCAGCCAGCTCGACCTGCTGGATGCGCAGCGTTCGCTGTTCCAGTCGCAGCAGCTGTCGGTGCAGGCGAATCTGCTGAGGTTGCAGAATCAGGTGGTGTTGTATCGTGTGCTGGGCGGTGGGTGGACGGAGCCTGCCGTGACGGCGGAAGGCGGGGCGCCGGTGGCGGCGCGCTAAGCTGCTGAAAATGCGGTTATACGGACCGGGCCTATGTGGCCCGGTTTTTTTTGGGCATCTGTAAAAATTCGGTTTGATCTGATGTCGTCGCAGAACTTCGTCTCTGATCAATTGTGGTTGAAGTTTGTCACTGTCGAGACCAGCGTCGCACCGCAACTGGTCTTATGGCCGTCATACGCGACGGCAAGACCGCCGACGGTGTGGTTTACCTCCCCTTCCACAATAGTGACTGAACCATGTATGGGGCACGTACATGTATCGCCGACGCATGCCACGGCAACACCGCCGACAGTGAAATGGGTCGCGGCGACTTTGCTTACCTTTCCACCGTGGCTGGTGGGGTCGTTCAAGCGAATCACGTTAGGCATTGTTTTCCTTCATTTCGTTGCCTGCTTGTGGAATTCCAGCGCCTTTTGTATCGACCGGGAATGCAGATGGAGGATCATATTCAAGCAGCTTCCACTCGGCCGCCGCTACTTGATGCGTGTTACCGATCAGCGTATTCCATAAACTCGCACCGCCATCTGCCAACACAGGTGGTAGCTTGTCGCCTGCCTTGAAGAGCCGGCGCCGTTCCCCCTCAATTTTCCGCTTTTCCAGGCATTCCCACCAACCGGATTGAGGACAGATGTCTCCCGAATTCCTCATACTTCCGAGCGATACCTTGGGTGGAAGCGCAGCCGGCGGCGTGGCATCGCTTGGCTGGCGCACACGAATGGTCGGGAGGAGCTTGTCCCACAATGCCAATGCCGCTTCGTCGGTAAGGCTGGGCCTGACAGCAGCTTTCGCGTTTTCCTTTACACCGGTATCCATACGAATATCCAATAGCGGGTGCAGGGCGTCATGACGCCCTCCCACGCTGAAGAACCTGAATTCGTGAGCATCAGTATCGTCTTTGTATTCTGGTCTTCTGGTCAGAATTTCTTCGCCTTCCCATCCATTAAGTTGACGACGACCCTCGCGCAGCGTTGTGATGCGAGCAAAGAAGCTTGCGAGTTGAATTACACTAGCTCGCTCTTTTGCGCGTTTGCGCAGGGCTGAGGGACTGCTACTTTCCTGCAAATACTCACGATTTTTTCGCATGCTTATCGAAAAACGGACATCCGGGAAATGTTTAAATCGAAGCCCCAAAGCAGTGTTTTCATATTCAGGTTGAATATCAACAAAACCTCCATCGACACAAAACCCTTGCCCAGCTGGAATTTCATTATCGTCACGTAAGCGCAGTTGCGTAGCAAACTGGTTCATCTCTCTAACTGCATCTTCTTTTTTTTCAACATTCCCTCTCTCCAGGATAAACAAATCCCTTCCCATCGGCATGTAAGAATGAATGGTATAACCAATTGAGCTTTTGGCCCCAAACAGCAATTTCTGGCCAGGCAATGCTCCATCCATTACTTTTCCAACCAACGAAAAATCCTGCATTTTATCTTCTGGAATATAATCCCTCTCCTTTTCTGCCTCATCAAGCCGAGACGACATCAATTCCTTAATCCTATCAACTTGACCTCGATAAACACTGAAGCGACCATCCAACTCTGCCGACCCATGTACCACTATCGCGCTGTCCGGCACAGCAATGACGAATCGTCCGAAGCATATGTGACGCGTGCTCTTGAAAATTTCACCAACCTGGTCATTTGATGTATTCATTAATCCTCCAGTGAATATAGAGAAACCGTAGCTCGCCCCAGAAGCTATGATTAATGAAAAAATTATCGCAACCACCCATGAACTTTTGTTTAACGAGAATTTTTTCATGTCTCAGACCATTTCATGGCGGATATTATTTTAAACAAGCTGTACAACGTAGAATCAATCACTGCTTTATCAGCATAGCTTGCCTGATGCTCGTATCCAGACTGTCTGAAAATTCCCTTAAACTTCCCACTCCTAAGTTGAGCATCTCCTGAGTGCAGCGGGACAGTTTGGTCTCCCGGTTCTGCAGCAGCCTGCATCTCGGCATCGAATCTTTTCTCATCAGACTTCCCGACGACCGCTGTGCCATCTACGAGTTTCAACTCACCTTTCTGATCATCTCCAACGATACGCAATGCCTCTACATTCTGAAATGCCACGTTAGCGGTTGTTCGCCATACAACCTTATGCCACGCTTTTCTTTCAATGTCAGCACCATAATGAGCATAACTATTTTCATGATAAGTATTCTCGATATACTCATGGAATTTTTTAGCTTCATCCAAATGACCAAGCGTTTGCAAAATTCCAGCCGTATTCAAACCAGCGGGATTAATCCATTCTTCGCGAAATAGGCCATACCATTTCCCCCTTACTTTATATATCTCTTCATAAGGACATTTTTCGGGCCAACTCTTTATTAACTCCTCATTTTTTCTGAATTCTAACCAATGTCTTCCATAAAGACGACTGGGAAGCAGTTGCAGTGCTCCTGGGGCACCTGCAAGGACGGCGGTGACGTCTTCCCCATTATTTCCCAGAACTGCCGCGCCTATCATAGCTGGAGCGCTATACCACGCACTCTCAACACCGCAGCGCATACGTTTATATGCAGCACCCGCTCCGACAGCAGGCATAACCCCGTGTACTATGCCGAGTACTTTGTCATTAATTTTTCCTATCTTAGGGTGAATTACCGCGCGAGCCACTAACCCACCCATAGAATGAGTTACCAAAACTACCTTTTCGCACCTAAATCCTTGCTTTTGATAATCCTCAATAAGACTGTTAATTTTTCTTGCAATATCGATGCCAGATATCCTATTACTTCTAAGCCAATTATATCCCATTGCGTGAACAGGAAACCAACAGCCTTTAACAGCAGCACGGACAGCATCCAAGCCGATTGCGTTCATCGATGAATTTGGATGCGCTCCCCACCTAGAGGGATGGACGTTAATGATGTGCTTACATAAATATGTTTCAATGGTTCCGTTTGCAAATGCTGAATTCAACTTGTTTTCGCAGACCGCTAGAATCGACTGATAGCTACCGAAATACACTTCACCCCAACCCCGTTCGCGGGCTTTCTGATCTTGTGTTCGACCTTTTTTTTCACCGGGAGGATCGTTCTGTAGTAGCGGTCCGTCAAGTCGCTTCCAACCACCATATCCCCATGAATACCGAACCGCTTCGTTTCTCTGGTCTGAGTTTTCACTTCGATTTCCCGTATTATTTCTTTCCGAATCGTACGTATCTACCTCATTAATTTCTGGATCGAGGCGCATTTGCCTCTCTGCTGGACTATCGTCATATTGCTGAATCGTTACAGATGAGTTATCAGGACGCCACGATATATTGTGGTCTTGCCCTATCTCTTCTTGGCGATCTGCCCTCATCCTCAGATTCGACCCCATGATTCCTGGTATGAAAATAATAGGCAGTACCTTCTTAGGCAAAATACACTTGACTTGCGGCGTTCTATCTTGCTGCGGCGTAACAAATCCGTGAGAGACGTTTCCTTGTCTTTCTTTCGGATTCACTGGGAGCTTGTATCCGTAAGGCCTGAACGAAGAAGTCATATCGCCCCATCCTTAGCAAATTATTCAGTCATCGAGTGCTTCGATAATGTAATTACCAAACGGAATGTCTGATTTGAAGTTTTCGGTAATCCCATCAGCACTGGTACGCCCTTCAATTACCTGTCCATCTTCTAGCGTTACCCGATAGCGTTGATTCCCAAGCGGATCCCCGGTGGTCAGATCGGCCAGCCGCACACGCTGGTCATGTTCAACCATGCTCTTCGGCATACGCATGGAAAGCGCTCCTCCCTTGCCCGCACCGGGGAACTCGGTTTTCGAAGATTCGATGGTAAAACTGCCGGTGCATTGATGGGTAATATCCCCGCCTCCAAGTGCCATCTGCGCACCTTGGGTCACAACCGTCACCTTTGGCGATTGCAAGACGATTTCTTCGGTGGCAGAAAGGACGATACGTTTCGCCGACGTGATCTCCACGTTCTCATCCTGAGCCTCGATTTCAACCTTTCCGCTACCCGCAACCAACTTGGCGCCAAGTGAATGCGCAAACAAACTGATGCCCTGCAGCGCATGAAGGACCAATTTTCGCCCGGCCGAAACCTGCGTATTTCGAACGCTGACCAGATCGATATGGCTTTGCGCCCCAATCGCCACGCCCGCCTGACTACCCAGCAGTACTCCGGCAGGCGCTTCGATAGCGACAATCGGCTCTCCGCCGTCTCCCGACGCTGATTTCCCCGCTGTATTGCTGCCGGCCTCCCACTGCTCAAGATGCGACTTAAGCTGCTCCAGCGATTCTCCTTCGACCGCATCCGTCTCATGCGTCACAGCCAACTCTGCCAATTGCTTCTGCATGCTCGATAATGCCTCCGCGAGACCAGCCAATCCATCGCGATCAAGCAACCGCCCTGCAGCGCGCAGCGACGCATCCGCACTAATGAAAATTCCCTGCCCGCCCCGCAAGGACAGCGCTGCATCAGTGCGCAATTCTGCACCTTCGCCACGCGGCTCGGCTGAACCGTCCTGCCTCGGATGCGTGAGATAGCCTAGATTCAACTGACTATGAGCGTGTTCGCTCCCGAGCTGCGCACTGATCTGCCCCGGCGTGTCGTCCATGCGAAGCTGGTTGGCCCGCATCCCTTGTCCTTCCTTGCTCACGATTCCAGAGAGGTGCTTGTCACCGGGAAGAACACTATTGCGGCTGAACGAAGGTGACGGCGTCCGGGCGCCATGAACGTTTCCGATAACAAGAGGCTTGTCTGGATCGCCACCCATGAACATCACGACGACCTCATCACCAGCACGCGGAAGGGAGATCGCCCCATACCCGCTGCCCGCCCACCCTGACGCCACGCGCAACCAGGCCGAATCACGATCACTGCCAGAAGCACCGGCGCCATCTGCGTGCTCATGGTCTTCCGATCGGCACGCAGGAAAGCGGACCTTGATCCGGCCACGCTCGTCGCAGTAGATTTCCTGGTTCGCAGGTCCGACCACAATGGCAGTCTGCGCCTCGGTCCGCGGAAGCTCGATACGCGGATCGTAGGCGGGGACGATCGGAATCCCTCGCCGCACACACGTAAAGCGGTTCGTGTAACGCACACCGCGCTCAGCGCTGGCCTGCAACAAGGCGGCGCGATCGCTGCTCCAACGGTTCAGGGAAAACAGGCGTCCGGCCTTTTCGTCGAGCGTTTTCGGCAGGTTGTTTTCGGCTTCCACCCGCAACTCGGTGCAGACGAATTCCCGCTGATCTGCAGGATGGGTATCGATCTCCGGATGCCCGTCCATGCGACGCCATTGCCCGACCCGCATGTCCCGATCACCGCTCTCTCCCTGGAAGAACTTGGCCTCATATTCCTTACGCTGCATGCGCAGCACGCCAAGGCTCCGATAATCGTCGGCGTTGTCTCCAGTATGTGGGGAATCGATCAGGTACTCATCGAGACTGGCCGCGAACTGGTTGCCCAGCGCTCCCTGATCGACCAGGCTCGTCTCCTGACTACTCATGGACCATGTCTGGGCATAATCCCAACTGTGGCGATTAACACGTCCAGCCGTCAGGTTACGTACCGCATGCCAGGACGTAATGCTGTCGCGTTGCTCGGTACCGTGATCACGGTGGTAGCGCGCCGCACCGGCCGGATTCTGCTCGAGCGCGTTCGGGTTATCAAAAAGGACCAGCGTGTGGACCGGCACATCGCTGCTTCCTCGTTCGTTCGACGCGCCCGCCTTGATGAACCACGCGATACCCCGACGCTTCCAGAGCCGCCGCAAGAAAGCAGCGTTGGATTCGTTGTACTGCATCGTGAATTCGCGCGGCGGATATGGCTTCAACCCGTTCGACTCGAAACGAAATGCAGCCGCCGCGACCGGATTGGCCTGGCGCCACTCGCGCAAGATAGTCTCGGTAATATCGATCTCGTTGCGGTTGCGGAAAACCCGTGTATTACAGGTTTGCTCCAGCAGCGAGAAAGCGTCCCGCACCATCAACTGATAAGTTGCCAGGCCCCCGTCGCTCTGCCCTTCGCTGACGCCACCGACAATCCCGCATACGGTGCGAAGCTTGCCCGAATCGGTCACGAACTGAAGTTCGACCGGATTGGCAATAAAGCGCTTGAGCTCCATGCCAGCCTGAAGTGAAACGCACAGCAGTGTGTATTCGATTCCACCGCAAATTGTCTCGACGCCGCTTACATATTTAACCAACAGCAAGTCGTCGACGATGCCATTGGCGGTCGACAGACGCAATCGAATCGCACGGTTCACGTCCGTCAGACCATCGCCGAACCTCGCAGCAAACTTATCGATGCTCACAATACCGGCCCTCACGAAGAATGTGATCGCACGTGCTAGTTAGCAATGCCGATCATAGTCACACCGAAGCACAAGGAGATTGATTGCGCGCAATTACTCAGGAAGCCGAGGTCACGTCCCTCATGAATGCAGACGCCGGGGCAACGCCGAGCGACGCGCCGGTGGTTGCCCGAGTTGTAGCGCGGAATTGCCCGAGCGGCGGCGCAGTTGACAGGCGATTTGGATACACTGGCTCCATCGACTATCGACGACGCGCCCTGCGGCGCAGTGTGACGCCATGCGCAATTTTTTCAACTCACACTGGAAAGCCATCCTCGCGATCCTGCTGGCCATCGTGCTGGCCATGCTGACCGTCGAAACCAAGTCGAGCGTCCCGTCGCTGGCTACACGCCTGCAGATCCACACCCAGGCGCTGGCGGGAACAGCGTCGAGCAAGCCGTACAGCGCGCTGTGCCATGTCGAAACCTCGCTGCGGCGCTACGGTTACTCTCCTCGCGTTCGACAGGGCAGCGCCGCGGCACATACGGGCCACAGCATCGAGGTGACGGTGTCCAGGCTGGCGCCCGGCGAGCGCCCCGCCCGCACCTTCATCGTCGGCGCCCACCTCGACCAGGATGCCCCTGCGGGAATCGCCGGCGCAGCCGCCGTGCTCGAACTGGCGCGCGCGGCCAGGACGCTGCATACCGCTTACGGCACCGAGATCCGCTTTCTCTTTTTCGTGAACGATGAGCTTGCCCCAAGCGCGCAGGCGCGTGCCATCCCCGGCCATCGCGATGGCGGCAACTTCATGGCTTTCATTGGGACGCGCGAATCGTCGGCACAGGTGCGACAGACTCTCGCTGCATTGCGCAGCGACCCGATGCTGGCCCGCCAGGGGCTGGCGGCGCCGGCCCACGTGATGGGGCTCACCCTGTCGGGGCATGGCAGCGGGCCGGGCGACGGCCCAGCGCTGGTGATCACCGATGCCGGCTTCCTGCGCTTCCCCTACTTCAACGCCGAGGCGCCTACCGGTCAGGAGCAAATCCAGGCTCGGGACCGCAACGACTACGATGGCATGGCGCGCATCGTCAGCGGCTTGTCCCGCACCCTGGCCGCGCTGGCGGGCGCGGTCGAGGCGTAGCCCTTACCCGGCCAGGAACATCTCCTGCAGGTCATTCAGGAAACGCTGTCCCAGCTCGGTCGGCTTGATCAGCTTGTGGTCGCGGTAGATCAGGCCTTTCGCCTCGGCCTCATTGAGCGCCTTGGCGATCGCACCGATGTTCATGCCGGTGCGCTCGCCAAACAGGTTCGGATCGAAGCCGCCAGTCAGGCGCAGCGCGTTGAGCACGAACTCGAAGCCCATGTCGGCGCGGCCGATCTCGTGTTCTTCCTGCACCGGATTGCCGCGCTTGGCGGCTTCGATGAAGGAAGTCGGCTGCTTGAAGCGCGCCTGGCGCAGCACGCGGTGCGGGAACGACAGCTTCGAGTGAGCCCCGGCGCCGATGCCGAGGTAGTCGCCGAACTGCCAGTAGTTCAGGTTGTGGCGCGCGCGCCGGCCTGGCTGCGCATAGGCCGAGACTTCGTAGTGCTCGTAGCCGTTCGTTCCCATCACCTCGGCGATCATGTCCTGCATGTCGGCGCTCAGGTCGTCGTCCGGCAGCGCTGGTGGATACTTGGCGAACACCGTATTCGGTTCCATCGTCAGGTGGTACAGCGACAGGTGCGGCGGCGCGAACGACAGCGCCGTTTCCAGGTCGCGCCGCGCTTCATCGAGCGTCTGCGACGGCAGCGCGTACATCAGGTCGAGGTTGAAATTCTCGAAGGTGTTCTTCGCGATCTCGACCGCGCGCAGGGCCTCGTCGCCGTCATGGATGCGGCCCAGCGCCTTCAGGTGCGCCGGGTTGAAGCTCTGGATGCCGATCGACAGGCGGTTGATGCCGCTCTCGCGGTAGCTCTTGAAGCGCTCGGCCTCAAAGGTGCCGGGATTGGCTTCCATCGTGATCTCGGCGTCCAGCTCCAGCGGCAGCAGGGTGCGCAGGTCGGACATCAGGCGATCCAGGCCCGCGGCCGACATCAGGCTCGGCGTGCCGCCGCCGATGAAGACGGTGTGGATCTTGCGGCCCCAGATCAGGGGCAGCGACTGCTCCAGGTCGAGGCGCAACGCGTCCAGGTAGGCCTGCTCGGGCAGCTCGCCCTTCGCTTCGTGCGAATTGAAATCGCAGTATGGGCATTTGCGCACGCACCACGGCCAGTGAACGTACAGCGACAGCGGCGGCAAGGCGGTCAGGTTGAGCGCGCCCGGCTGCAGGTATTGCAGCGCTGCGGTGGCCGGCGAACGCGGTTCGGCTGGCGTTTGGCCGGCGACTTTAATCGGAATCATGTCAGGCGGATTGCAGTTTCTCGACCAGCGCGCGCAGCGCCTGGCCGCGGTGGGACAGTGCGTTCTTCTCTTCCGGCGCCAGCTCGGCGGTGGTCTTGCCGAGCGACGGGATCAGGAAGTGGGGATCGTAGCCGAAGCCGTTCTCGCCGCGCGGGCTGGCGATGATCTCGCCATTCCAACGGCCGTCGGCGATCACCGGCTGCGGATCGTCCGGGTGGCGCACGTAGACCAGCACGCAGTAGTAATAGGCCGATTTGTCCGCGAGCGCCGCCAGGTCGGCGACCAGCTTCTGGTTGTTGCGCGCGTCCGATTTCGGTTCGCCGGCAAACCGCGCCGAGTACACGCCCGGCGCGCCGCCGAGCGCATTCACGCACACGCCCGAGTCGTCGGCCAACGCCGGCAGGCCGGTCAGGCGCGAGGCGTGGCGCGCCTTGGCCAGCGCGTTCTCGACGAAGGTGCCGAACGGCTCTTCCGCCTCCGGCACGTCGAATTCGCCCTGCGGATGCAGCTCGAAACCGATGGGACCGAGCAGCTGGGCGAACTCCTTCAGCTTGCCGGCGTT
>DDKG01000188.1:0-4311 GCA_002339265.1 Massilia sp. UBA2604
GACCGCAGCATCGCCGGCGTGTGCGCGATCAAGGGCGCGGTCGGCCTGACCGAGCCGTTCTACAACTACCGCATCGGCACCCTGGTGCACTGCAGCCGCGAGCTGGACGTGTTCACCCGGATGGAGACGCTGTACCTGTCGAACGACCTCACCGGCTCGACCGAACTGTGCTCGCTGTTCCTGCTGCCGCAATACCGCGCCGGCTTCAACGGCAAGTGGCTGTCCAAGAGCCGCTTCCTGTTCATCGCCCAGTTCCAGCACCTGTTCACCGAAAAAATCATCGCCGAGATGCGCGGCTACCAGGACGAGGCGGGCGATTCGCCGTTCTACGAAGGCCTGGGTCGCCACTTCTTCAAGATGGATTTCAACCACGTCGACGGCCTGACCGCGATCGGCAAGAAGTCCTTCATCGCCGAGCTGATGCCGCGCCAGCCGCTGTATGTCGACTACCTGCCGCAGTCGGCGATCGACGTGATCGGCAAGGTGCACACCTCGACCCAGCCGGCGCGCCGCCTGCTGGAGCAAGAGGGCATGCACTACGAGGGCTATGTCGACATCTTCGACGCCGGCCCGGTGCTGCAGGGCCGCGTCTCTGAATTGCGCGCGGTGCGCGACAGCGTGCTGGCGGTGGCGGCCGAAGGGCTGCCGGTCGAAGACCACGCTGGTTCCATAGCCGAACCGGCGCCGGACACCGAGCACATGCTGGTGTCGAACACCCGCCTCGACGATTTCCGGATGATCCTGACCCGCGCCGTCCCTGGCGCCACCAGCGTGGTGCTCAAGCCCGACGAGCTGGCGCAGTTGCGCTGCAGCGCCGGAGACAACGTGCGCACCCTGACACTCAATACCAGGAAGACTTCCCATGGCTAATCTCTCGAACTACATCAACGGCGAGTGGCTCGCCGGCAGCGGTCGCGAACTGGCCACCGTCGATCCTTCGACCGGCCGCCAGACCTGGACCAGCAGCGAGTCGACCCAGGAAGACGTGGCGCGCGCCGCGCAAGCCGCGCGCGACAGCTTCGAAGCCTGGGCCCTGCGCCCGTTGGAAGAACGCATCGCCATCGCCACCCGCTTTCGCGACCTGCTGAAGGAGAATGCCGAGGAACTGGCGGCGACGATCGCCGAGGAAGTCGGCAAGCCGCTGTGGGAAGCGCGCACGGAAGTCGCGACCATGGCCAACAAGATCGACATCTCGGTCCAGTCCTACGGTGCGCGCACCGGCGAGACGGCCAGCAAGGTCGCCGACGGCAATGCCGTGCTGCGCCACCGCCCGCACGGCGTGTTCGCCGTCTACGGCCCGTACAACTTCCCTGGCCACCTGCCGAACGGCCACATCGTGCCGGCCCTGATCGCCGGGAATACGGTCGTGTTCAAGCCGAGCGAGTATGCGCCGCGCACCGCGGTCAAGACCGTCGAACTGTGGGAGAAGGCCGGCCTGCCGAAGGGCGTGCTGAACCTGGTCAACGGCGGCCGCGAGACCGGCATCGCGCTAGGCAAGGAGCCTCTGATCGACGGCGTGCTGTTCACCGGCAGCAGCCAGACCGGCGCCGCGCTGCACAAGCAGTTCGGCGGCCAGCCGGGCAAGATGCTGGCGCTGGAAATGGGCGGGAACAATCCCCTGGTCGTTTGGGACCTCAGTGGTAACCCCTTAGATATCGACGCCGCCGTCCACCACACCGTGATGTCGGCCTTCATCTCGGCCGGCCAGCGCTGCACCTGCGCGCGCCGCCTGGTCATCCAGGACAACGAGGCAGGGCAGGCTTTCCTGAAGCGGCTGGTGGAAGTGGCCTCTCAGCTGCAGGTCGGCCCGTCGAACGCCGAGCCGCAGCCATTCATGGGACCGGTGGTCTCGAGCGCCGTGGCCGCACGCCTGGTGCAGGCGCAGGCCGATATGGCGACGAAAGGCGGCAAGATCCTGCTGCAGATGCGCCAGCTCGATACCAACGCCGGCTTCGTCACCGCCGGCATCGTCGACACTACCGACGCACAAGGCATCCCGGACGAAGAATGGTTCGGCCCGTTGCTGCAGGTGATCCGCGTTGCGAGTTTTGATGACGCCCTGCGCGTGGCCAATGCCACCGAATTCGGCCTGGCCGCGGCGCTGCTGTCGCCCAGCCAGGAACTGTGGTCACGCTTTTCTGTGCGCGCCCGTGCCGGCATCGTCAACTGGAACCGCCCGACCACCGGCGCGGCCAGCTCGGCGCCGTTCGGCGGCGTCGGCAAGTCGGGCAACCATCGCCCGAGCGCTTATTATGCGGCCGACTACTGCGCCTATCCGGTCGCGTCGATCGAGACCTCGGAACTGGAAATGCCGGCCAAGCTGTCGCCCGGCCTGTCCTTCCCGGCGCAAGGAGCCTGAGCATGCGTGACGCCCGCGAATTCAACTTCGACGGCCTGGTCGGCCCGTCGCACAACTATGCCGGCCTCTCGTTCGGCAACGTCGCCTCGTTCAACAACGTGCGCTCGGCCTCCAATCCGCGCCAGGCCGCGCTGCAGGGCCTGGCCAAGATGCGCGAACTGGCCGCGCGCGGCTTCGCCCAGGCGGTGATGCCGCCGCAGGGACGTCCGAACTTCCGCCTGTTGCGCAGCCTGGGCTTCTCCGGCACCGACGCCGACGTGCTTGGGCGCGCCTGGCGCGAAGCGCCGGTGATCCTGGCCTGCGCCTGGTCGGCGGCGCCGATGTGGACCGCGAACGCAGGCACCGTCAGCCCATCGGCCGACTCGCTCGACGGCCGCGTGCACTTCACCGCCGCCAACCTGAACAACAAGCTGCACCGCTCCGAAGAGCACCTGCAAGCGACCCGCACCCTGCGCGCGATCTTCGCCGACAACAATCACTTCGTGGTGCACGACACCTTGCCGTCGGTGCCGGCCTTCGCCGACGAGGGCGCCGCCAACCACACGCGCTTCGCCGCCAGCCATGGCGCGCCCGGCGTTGAATTCTTCGTCTATGGACGGGTCGAGTTCGACCCGTCGGCGCCAGCGCCGAAGAAATACCCGGCGCGCCAGACGCTTGAGGCCTCGCAGGCGATCGCGCGCCTGCACGGCCTCGATCCGGCGCGCACCGTGTTCGCCGCCCAGAATCCGGACGTGATCGACCAGGGCGTGTTCCACAACGACGTGATCTCGGTCGGCAACGGCAATGTGCTGTTCCATCACGAGCAGGCCTTCGCCGATGAAGCCGGCACGCTGGATGCGCTGCGGCGCGCGCTGGCCGGCGTCGGCGCCGAGCTGCAGTCGGTGCGCGTGGCGAGCAGCCAGGTGCCGGTGGCCGACGCCGTGGCCAGCTACCTGTTCAACAGCCAGCTGCTGTCCAAGCCGGACGGCCGCATGGCGCTGGTGGTGCCGCACGAATGCCGCGAGAATCCGGCGGTGGCGAACTACCTGGCCGGCCTGGTCGCCAGCGGCGGCCCGATCGATGAACTGGTCGAATTCGACCTGCGCCAGAGCATGCGCAATGGCGGCGGTCCTGCCTGCCTGCGCCTGCGCGTGGTGTTGACCGACGCCGAAGCCGCCGCCATGCACCAGGGCGTGATCATGACCGAGGCGCTGTATGCGCGGCTGGTCGCCTGGGTCGAACAACATTATCGCGACCGGGTCGAGCCGCAGGACCTGGCCGACCCGCAGCTGGCCATCGAATGCGCCACGGCGCTGGAAGAACTCACCCGCATCCTCGGATTGCCGGGGCTGTACGATTGGTAACGATGTAGTATTCGGGCGGGAGATCCCTGTCCCATATAAGCAGGGCTGCGTCGGGCCACGAGCTGTCGGCGCACCAGGCACACAACTTTGGAGAAGCAAGATGAAAGACATGCCCCACGATTTGCGCAACCAGACGCTCGCGCTGGTCGGTGCAAACCAGTCCGCCAACAGCGCGCAGGTCAATGCCCTGATCGCCGCCTGGCTCGGATCGCTCGACGACGAAGACCTGGCCGGCACCGCGCCGCAAAGCCTGGCGCCGGTACTGGTGGAAGGGTTCTCGCAACTGGCCCAGCGCAGCGGCCCCGGCGCCCAGATCGCCACCATGCGCTACCTCGATGGCCGCGGCGGCACCGCCACCGCACTCTTGATTCTGAACGATGACCGTCCCTACCTGGTCGACTCCTTCGTCATGGCTTTGCGCCGCGAGCGCATCACCGCCGCCGGCGTGATGAACGCCGTGCTGCCGGTGCGCCGCGACGGCAACGGCGCCGTGGTCGCGGTCGGCGAAGCCGGCAGCCCGCTGGAGTCGATCGTCCTGTGCCTGCTGAACGACGAACTGCAGTTCGAAGAACTGGACAAGCTGACCGCGCGCCTGCGCATGGTCGCCAA
>DDKG01000188.1:4560-4747 GCA_002339265.1 Massilia sp. UBA2604
ACCCTGCACCGCGACGCGCCGCTGGACTTCATCGGCGTGCGCGACCTGGACGCGCAAGGCAAGATCCTGGGCGAGCACTGCTTCATCGGCCTGTTCACCCGCGCCGCCACCTCGACCCCGCTGGCGCGCCTGCCGTTCGCGCGCGGCCGCGTGGCGCGCGTGCTGTCGATCGCCGGCGTGCGCCAGG
>DDKG01000187.1 GCA_002339265.1 Massilia sp. UBA2604
GAGCCTCGTACTTAGAATTGTCTGCGCCGGCAAGGCCGGTTCGTCTCCTGCCCGCCTGCTGCCAGGTCGGCAGTAGACGGACAGCAGACACCATACCATGCAATTGACGCAGGTGCAGCAATTACCAGTTTAATCACTGTCTTAGCTTTTCTGTCAACAAATCGATCGGGCGTTCAATCGGCCCGCGCCTTGACGTAGCGTCCGGGCGCCGGTTCCAGCGCCGTGTACTGCGCATTGCCCGGCGTCTCGGGCGCCGGCACGTCGGCGCCGCCGTGTTGCGCCAGGAACTTTGCCCATTCCGGCCACCAGCTGCCCTTGTGCTCGGTCGCGCCGTCGAACCAGGCGCTATCGTCCTTTGGCCGCGATTTTCCGCCCTTGTCGTTGACCCAATAGCTGCGCTTGTTCTTCGCCGCCGGATTGATGACGCCGGCGATGTGGCCGGAGGCGCCCAGCACGAAACGGTTCGCCTTCTGGTTCCTGGGGTTCAGCAGCCCCATCGAGGCATAGGCCGCCTGCCATGGCACGATATGGTCTTCCTTCGAGCCGTACATGAACACCGGCGCCTCGATCTTGCCGAGGTCGACCGGTACGCCGCACACCGTCAGCGCGCCCGGATTCTTGAGCTTGTTCTCGAGATAGGTGTTGCGCAGATACCAGCAGAACATCGGCCCCGGCAAATTGGTGCTGTCGGCATTCCAGTACAGCAGGTCGAAGGCCGGCGGCTCCTTGCCCTTCAAATAGTTTTGCTGGACATAGTTCCAGACTAGGTCGTTTGGACGCAGGGCCGAGAAGGTCGTCGCCAGGTCACGTCCCGGCATCAGGCCGCCGCCGCCCAGCGCCTGCTCGCGCAGCGCCACCTGGGCTTCGTCGATGAATACCTCCAGCACGCCGGTGTCAGAAAAGTCGAGCAAGGTGGTGAGCAGCGTCAGGCTGGCGGCCGGCTGGCGGCCGCGCGCGGCCAGGACCGCCAGCGCGGTGGCGGCGATCGTGCCGCCGACGCAGAAGCCGAACACATGGGCTTTCTGTTGTCCGGTGATGTCGGCCACCACGTCCAGCGCGCGGATCGCGCCCGTTTCCACGTAATCGTCCCAGCGCAGGTTCGCCTGGCTGCGGTCCGGATTACGCCAGGACACCATGAACACGGTATTGCCCTGTTCCACCGCGTAGCGCACCAGCGAATTCTCGGGCTGCAGGTCGAGGATATAGAATTTGTTGATGCATGGCGGGATCATCAGCAGCGGCACACTGTGCACGGTCGGCGTGGCCGGCGTGTACTGGATCAGCTGGAACAATTCGTTCTCGAAGACCACCTGCCCAGGCGTGTTGCCGACGTTGCGGCCGACCTCGAAGGCGGATTCGTCCGACTGCGAGATACGGCCCTTCTGCAGGTCGGCCAGCATATTCGCCATGCCCTTGGTGAGACTCTCGCCCTTGGTGTCGATCATCTTCTTCTGCGCTTCTGGATTCGTCGCGAAGAAATTGGCGGGCGACATGGCATCGACCATCTGCTGCACCGCGAAACGGATTTTCTGGCGCTCGCGTGGACCGGCCTCGACGGCATCGGCCAGGGCCAGCATGAATTCGGAATTCAACAGGTAAGACGCGGCCGAGAATGCCGACAGCGGGTGCGCCGTCCATTCCGAGGCCGAGAAGCGCCTGTCATGCAGCTCGGGCGTCTTGCCCGAGACGAAGTCTTGCCACAACTGGGCGCCCTTCTTGAGGTAATCGTCGCGGATGGTTTCCAGGCGGGCCGGGTCGATGCCGGCGCCGACGTCTTTTAGAAAGCCGGCCAGGGGATTGGCGGATGCGGGCGGCGGGGTCATGGGCGCCATTTTCATCCAGCCCTGCCAGGCGTTTGGATCGGTGAATTGGGACATCCAGGTTGCGGCAAAAGCTTGCGGGTCAGGCATGTTCATGTAGGCATCCGTTGTTAGAATCTCGTCTCTTCAACCAGTAAACAGAAAATCATGTGGATCGTGGCCATTGCGTGGATATACGTCGTCGTACTCATGGCGGCGACCGAACCGACGGTGGTCGGCGGGATCATGACCTTCGTTTTCTATTGCGCAGTGCCATTATCCATTCTTTTCTATCTCACTGGCGCAAAGCGGCGTCGGCAGCGGCGCCAGGCGGCGACACAGGGCCAACGCAAAGCCGGGGTGAACGATGGGGATGCCGCCGCCCCATCCGGCGCGGACGGTGACGGCGACTGAGCAGTATCCGGCAGGATGCCAAAACGCTACTTGATCCAGATCAAGCTAGCTTGGCGGCCGGTGACGCCGTCGCGGCGGTAGGAATAGAAGCGCTCCGGCGCGCTGGCGGTGCACAGTCCGCCGCCATGGACGCGCTCGACGCCGTCGCGCGCCAGCATCAGGCGCGCCAGGGCGAACATATCGGCCAAGTATTTACCGGGACGGCCAGGATAGTCGCGGAAGCTCACCCGCGCAGCGTCGCCGATGGCTGCCACGAAGGCGTCCACCACATCCGGCCCCACCTCGAAGGCGTCGCGACCGATGGCCGGCCCCATCCAGGCAGTGATCTCGCCGGCGCCGGCCGCGCGCATGGCCTTGACGGTTGCGCCCAGCACCCCGCCCGCCAGCCCCCGCCAGCCGGCGTGGGCCGCGCCCACCACCTTGCCGTCGAGGTCGGCGAACAGCACCGGCAGGCAATCCGCCGTCAGGATGGCGCTTACGACACCCGGCGCCGTGGCGATGCTGGCGTCGCCGGTGCGCACCGGTTGATCCGGTCCCACCGTCGCGGCATCGACCACGTCGGCGCCATGCACTTGCGCGATCCAGGCCGGGCGGCCCGGCAGCCAGGTTTGAAGACGCTCGCGGTTGGCGCGCACGGCCTCCGGGTCGTCGTTGACGTGCAAGCCCAGGTTCAGGCCGCCGCCGCCCTTGCCATCGTCATACGGCGCGGCGCTGACGCCGCCATCGCGGCTGGTGGCCAGTGCGCCGATCGAGGCCGGCAGGTCGGGCCAGTCCGGCCAGACCAGGTCGACAGCGGTCAGGCCTGCCGTCATATGCGGTAGGTGACGACGCCGTCGTCGTCCTCATCGTCGTCGACCTCATTGCCGAAGTCGCCATCCTGCGGCTCCTCGATGCCCGCCTGGGCGATCAGCGCGGCGAAATCGTCGGCCAGCGGCACCGTCCATTCCACCTGCTCGCCCGTGCCCGGATGGACCAGGCCAAGGCGGCGCGCCTGCAGCGCCTGACGGTGGAAGACCGGCGTCAGGTGACGCTTGCCATACACCGAGTCGCCCACCAGCGCAAAGCCCAGCGACTGCATGTGGACGCGAATCTGGTGGGTGCGGCCGGTTTCGAGGCGGCAGCGCACCAGCGACACCGGGCGGCGATCGAGTTCGCCGGTGACGATGCGCTCGTAATGGGTGATCGCCGGCTTGGCGAACGGGCTGTTCGAGACCGCCATCTTGACGCGGTCTTTCGCATCGCGGCCCATCGGGCTGTCGATGGTGCCCGAGGCGCGCGGCGTGCCCCAGACCAGCGCGAAGTACTCGCGCTTGACGGTACGCGCCTGCAGCTGGCGCACCAGGTCGGTCTGGGCGGCCAGGGTCTTGCCGACCACCATCAGGCCGCTGGTATCCTTGTCCAGGCGGTGCACGATGCCGGCGCGCGGCACGCCCACCAGTTGCGGGCAGTGGTGTAGCAGGCCGTTGAGCAGGGTGCCGCTCCAGTTGCCCGAGCCGGGATGCACGACCAGGCCGGCCGGCTTGTTGATCACGATGATCTCGTCGTCCTCATGGACGATGTTCAGCTCCATCGGCTCCGGCGTGAACGCTGTATCTTCGGGCGCGGCCTGCGGTTCGACGACGATCGTCTCGTCGCCATAGGCCGTGTCCTTGCCGCGCGCCGGCTTGCCGTCAACCGTGATGTGGCCGCTTTCGAACCATTGCTGCAGGCGGCTGCGCGAGAACTGGGGCACCAGGCCGGCCACCACCTTGTCCAGGCGCTGGCCGCAGTGTTCTTCTTGCAGCGCCAGGGTGATCGGCGACAGGTCGATGCCGGGCGCGGGGGCGAACCCGGCCTCCAGATCGTCGTCCAAGTCAGGGTCAATAGGTAAATCCGCCGAAACCGGCGCAGGAGTTAATATCACGTGAGTCCCATCGGCTATAATCAGCCGTTCGTTGAATCTAGGTAAAACTTTTCTGCAAAAAGCTATGCAAAAAAAATTGTCTGTGTTGGTCGCAACTTGCGCCCTCGTCGGCCTCTCGGCATGCAGTGTTCTGCCGAAGCCTACCGACGAATCCAAAAACTGGTCGGCGGAGAAATTATACGCTGAGGCGCGCGAGGAGATGGCCGGCGGGCACTACGAAGCCGCAATTCCGCTGTTCCAGCGGCTCGAAACCAACTTCCCGTTTGGCGTGTATGCAACGCAGGCGCAGATGGAGATCGCCTACGCCCACTACAAGGCGCAGGACCAGGCCGAGGCGCTGGCCGCCGTCGAGCGCTTCATCAAGCTGCACCCGAACCACGCCCAGGTCGACTATATGTATTACCTGCGCGGCCTGATCAACTTCAACGACCAGCTCGGCTTCTTCAGCTTCGTCTACGAACAAGATCCGACCGAGCGCGATCCGCGCGCGACCCGCGAGGCCTTCGCCGCCTTCAAGGCCCTGGTCGACAAGTTCCCGAACAGCAAATATGCGCCAGACTCGATCGAGCGCATGAGCTACCTGATCAACGCGATGGCGCAGTACGAAGTGCACGT
>DDKG01000186.1 GCA_002339265.1 Massilia sp. UBA2604
CCGCGACTCCGGCATGGAGCTGCTGGCCAAGGACTTCGACGAACGCGACCCGGCGGTCAAGGCGATGCTGTCGCTGGCGATCAAGGCCTGCCAGGCGCAAGGCAAGTACGTCGGCATCTGCGGCCAGGGTCCGTCGGACAATCCGGACTTCGCCGAATGGCTGGTGGGCGAGGGCATCGAGTCGATGTCGCTCAACCCGGACTCGGTGATCGAAACCTGGCAGAAGTTGGCCAAGGCCTGATCTCCGGCATTCCCCGTCGAGGGCTGCCGGTGCTACACTGGCGGGAATGATCGCTTTCCAAGCCCTCACGCTAGAGCACCGCAGCCCATTGCGCGGTCATGCAAGCCCTCGTTACCCTCTCCGGGTAGCGAGGGTTTTTTCATTCCATGACACGAAGGAGACCCTGCCATGTCCGACTGGACGTACTGGCTCATTGGCGCCGGTATCCTGATCGTCGCCGAGCTGTTTATCGGCACGTTCTACCTCCTGATGATCGCCGTCGGCCTGCTGTCCGGCGCCGCCGCTGCCTGGCTCGGGGCCAGTGGCCCACTGCAGACGCTGGTGGTGGCCGTCGTTGGCATCGGCGCCACGATGATCCTGCGCCGCACCCGCTATGCGCGCCCCGGGCGCGGCAAGGCCGCCAACGACCCCAGCATCAACCTCGACATCGGCCAGCGCGTCACCGTGCCGCAGTGGCAGGAGCGGCGCGCGCGCGTGATGTACCGCGGCGCGCTGTGGGACGTCGAGCTGCGCGCCGGCGTTGACCCGCAGCCGGGCGACTTCGAGATCGTGGAGGTCCAGGGCAACCGCCTGATCGTCGCCCGGCATCGGGCGGGACAAGAACAACCATAACAAGAAGGGATGCACATGGAACTGTCTTTCAGCGTGGTCGCGATGGTGATCTTCGCCATCGCCCTGGTCTTCGTCTTCAAGACCATCAACGTGGTGCCGCAGCAGAACGCCTGGGTGGTCGAGCGCCTCGGCAAGTACCACGCCACCCTGGCCCCGGGCCTGAACATCGTGGTGCCCTTCGTCGACCGCGTCGCCTACAAGCACAGCCTGAAGGAGATCCCGCTCGACGTGCCGCCACAGGTCTGCATCACGCGCGACAACACCCAGCTGCACGTGGACGGCATCCTGTATTTCCAGGTGACCGACGCCATGCGCGCCTCCTACGGTTCGTCGAACTACATCCAGGCCATCACCCAGCTGGCCCAGACCACGCTGCGCTCGGTGATCGGCCGCATGGAGCTGGACAAGACCTTCGAAGAGCGCGACCTGATCAACACCCACATCGTGAACGCGATCGACGAGTCGGCCGCCAACTGGGGCGTCAAGGTGCTGCGCTACGAGATCAAGGACCTGACGCCGCCGGCCGAGATCCTGCTGGCCATGCAGGCCCAGATCACGGCCGAGCGCGAGAAGCGGGCCCTGATCGCGGCTTCGGAAGGCCGGCGCCAGGAGCAGATCAATATCGCCAGCGGCGAGCGCGAAGCAGCCATCGCGCGTTCCGAGGGCGAGAAGCAGGCCGAGATCAACCGCGCCATGGGCGAGGCGGCCGCCATCGTGGCGCTGGCCGACGCCAGCGCGGCGGCGCTGCGCCAGGTGGGCGAGGCGATCGCGTCTCCGGGCGGCATGGACGCGGTCAGCCTGCGCGTGGCCGAGCACTACGTGGACGCCTTCGCCAACCTGGCCAAGACCAACAACACCCTGATCGTGCCGGCCAACCTGGGCGATATGAGCACCGTGATCGCCAGCGCGCTGCAGATCGTAAAGGCGCAGAAGTGAAGCGCGTCGTCATCGTCACCGGCGGTTCCGACGGCATCGGCGCCGAGATGGCGCGCCAGCTCGCGGCCCGGCACGGCGCCGGCGTCCGGCTCGTGCTGGCCGCGCGCAACCAGGGGCCGCTCGACCTGGTCGCCGGCCAGTGCCGGGCGCTTGGCGCCGACACGCTCACGGTGACCTTCGACGCCGGCCGCCAGGACGATTGCCGGCGCCTGGTCGAGCAGGCGGTCGAGCGCTTCGGCCGCATCGACGTCCTGGTCAATAATGCCGGCCGTTCGGCGCACGCCCTGTTCGACGAGGTCGACAACCTGGCCTGGTACGAAGAGCTGATGCGGGTGAACCTGTGGGGCAGCGTGTGGTGCACCCAGGCCGCGCTGCCGCAGCTGAAGGCGAGCCGCGGCGCCATCGTCGCGGTGTCGTCACTGGCCGGCCTGGTGGGCGTGCCGGGACGCACCGCGTATTGCGCCACCAAGTTCGCGATGAGCGGCTTCTTCGATGCGCTGCGGGTGGAGCTGAAGGAGGCGGGCGTCAGCGTGACCACGGCCTATCCGGGCGTGGTCGCCACGCGCATCCGCTATCGCGGTTTCAATGCGAGGGGAGAAGAAGCCGGCGCCAGCGCGCTGAAGGAAGAGAAGGCGATGCCGGTCGAGGAATGCGCGCGCCTGATCGTCAAGGCGATGGAGACGCGCCAGCGCGAAGTCGTGATGACGGCGCAGGGAAAAATCGGGCGCTGGCTCAAGCTGATCGCGCCCGGGATGGTCGACAGGATGGCGCTGGCCGCCGTGAAGGACGACCTGCGCCCGCAATGAAGAGTAGGGTGGACGGCTATGCCGTCCACGCGTTCAATCAACCTCAGAACCCCACCGTCGCCGACACCACCACGCTGCGCGGCGCCGCCAGCACCAGGTAGCCCGAACCCGGATAGCCACCGGCCGAGGCCCAGTAATTCTTGTCCGCGACGTTGTCCACGCGCGCGCGCAGGGTCAGGTCGCGGTCCATGAAGCGGGTGTTGTAGGTCGCGCCCAGGTCCACGCGGGTCCACGACGGCAGCTTCTGCAGGTTGGCGCCATCGGCGTACTGCTTCGAGGTGTACACGGTGCGCGCGTTCAGCGACAGGCCTTCCACGCCCGGCACATCCCAGTCGGCGCCGATGTTCAGCTGCATCTCCGGCACGCCGATCGCGTCCTTGCCCTGGTTGACGCCGCCGGCAGTCACGCGCTGCTCGGCGTCGATCACGGTCAGGCCGCCCAGCAGTTTCAGGCCGCGCACAGGATTGCCGAACACCGACAGCTCGACGCCGCGGTTGCGCTGCTCGCCGAACACGCCGAACACGCGGTTCTCGACGTAGGCGCTTGGCTGGCTGGTGCTGAACACGGCGGCGGTCAAGCCATAGCGGCCGCTGTCGTACTTGACGCCGGCCTCGCGCTGGCGCGCGACATAGGGCGCGAAGATCTCGCCCTGGTTGACGATGTCTGCCCCCGAGGCGACCGGGCCGCGCTGCAGGCCTTCGCTGTAGTTGGCGTACACCGACAGGTCCTTGCGCAGCTTGTAGACGATGGCGGCGAACGGCGTGTTCTCGCTCGATTCGTAGCCCGAGTTTTCCAGGCCGGTGTTGTAGTCGTAGCCGAAGTCCTTGATGCGCTGGTGGCGCAGGCCGACGTTGACCAGCACCTTGTCGTCCATGAAGGACATGGTGTCGGCGATCGCCATGCCCGACAGGATGGTCTTCGAGGTCACGAGCGGATCGTTCATGTCGCCGCCGGCGAAGAAGCTGGAAGACGGCGCCGCCACGTCGCGCGGGGTGTACAGGTTCGAGGCGAAGCCGGCGAAGTCGGACATGCCGTAGGCATTGCGCGATTTCGAATGGAAGCCGGACGCCGAGGCGCTCAGCACGTGCTTGACGAAGCCCGTGCGCAGCGAGCCGCGCACGCCCACTTCGCCGGTGCGAACCTGGTCCTTGCGGATATTGTCGAAGCGGCTCATGGTGCCGTCGCCATTGGCGGCAGTGACGTCGAAGCCCGCCAGGATGTTGAACTCCTGGCCGTTGCGCAGGCCGGCGGCGGCCCAGGCCACCGCGTCGGCGCCCAGGTCGACCTCGGCGCGCACGGTGCCGAAGGTGTGGCGCTCGTTCGAGACGGTCCAGGGCTGTGCGAAATTGTGGCTCGAGTCCGGCGCGGCGATCACCGGCAGGCCTGCCGCCAGGTCGACGCTCGGGCGCGCATTCGTCAGCTGGTGGTCTTGCGCGCCGATGTCGGCCGACAGGCGGTAGCCGCGGCCGCGATAGTCGACGCCGATCGAGTACACGGACAGCTCGCGCTCCTCGCGGTCGACCGCGGTGTCGCCATTGCGGTGCGCAACGTTGACCCGCACGCCGGCGCGGCCTTCCTCGCCGAAGCGGCGGCCCAGGTCGATGGCGCCATAGCCCTGGCCGCCCGTTTCGACGCCGAGCGTCACTTCGCTCAGTTCCTGGTTGGGCGCGCGCTTGGGCAGGATGTTGATCGAGCCGCCGATGCTGCCGCCGGCCGGCGCCGCGCCGTTGATGAAGCTGTGCGCCCCGCGCAGCACTTCGACCCGTTCCATCAGCTCGGTCGCCACGAACTGGCGCGGCAGCAGGCCGTACAGGCCGTTATAGGCGGTATCGTCCGAGCCGACTGCGAAGCCGCGGATCATGTACAGCTCCTGGTAGTTGCCGAAGCCGCGCGCCACCCGCACCGACGGATCGTTCTGCACCACGTCGGCCACGCTGCGCGCCTGCTGGTCCTGGATCAGCGCATGGGTGTAGTTGGTGCTGTTGAACGGCGTGTCCATGATGTCGACGTTGCCCAGCAGGCCCAGGCGGCCGCCGCGCGCCACCTGGCCGCCGGCGTAGGCGGCTGGCAAACCTTGCGCCGAGGCGTCGGCCGATGCGGTCACGACCACGGTCGCGATGCCGTCGTCGGTTTTCCGTTCGGCGTCCTGGGCAAAGGCGGCGCCGGAGACGAGGAGGGCGGCGGCCAGCGCAGCCGGTGTTGGTGCGAATCGCAGCGTGTTCATGTGTCTTGCTCTTTTTATGCGTTAAAAGTAACGCGCATTCTATGCCTGACGCTTGCATCTGTAAATGAGAACGATTATTATTCATGGTCTGTATCTCTAGCTATAATGCATACCCAATAATATGTCGCCCGTTTCCCTGCGCCGCTGGGGCTGGATCCACAAGTGGTCCAGCCTGGTCTGCACGATCTTCATGCTGCTGCTGTGCCTGACCGGCCTGCCGCTCATCTATCATCACGAGATCGGTCACCTGCTGGGCAACGAGGTCGAGCCGCCGGTCCTGTCGCAGCCGACGCCGATGGGCAACGTCGACGCCGTGATCGCCTCGGCCAAGGAGTTGTATCCGACCAAGAAGCCGATGTTCATCTCGCAGGAAGCCGATGTTCCGGAGATCTGGAACGTCACCCTGGCCGACCACATGCACGACCACGACTACAAGCCGATCGCGGTCGATGCGCGCACCACGAAGGTGATCACCGAGCCGGCCTTCGAGGGCGGCGCCTTCATGTCGACCATGCTGGCGCTGCATGTCGACCTGTTCATGGGCCTGCCCGGCATGCTGTTCCTGGGCCTGATGGCGCTCCTGCTGCTGGTGGCGATCGTCAGCGGCGCGGTCCTGTACTCGCCCTTCATGCGCAAGCTCGATTTCGGCACCGTGCGCAAGGAAAAAAGCGCCCGCCTGAAGTGGCTCGACATGCACAACCTGCTGGGCATCGTCACGCTCACCTGGCTGTTCGTGGTCGGCGCGACCGGCATGATCAATACCTGGGCCGACCTGATGCTCAAGTATTACCAGCACAACGAGCTGTCGCAGATCCTGGCCCAGTACAAGGACAAGGCGCCGCAGCCGCACACCGCCTCGGTGCACGACGCGATCGAAAAGGCGAAGGAACGCCTGCCGGGCATGCGGGTCGCTTTCGTGGCCTTCCCCGGCACCGACTTCAGCAGCGCCCACCACTACGGCATCTTCATGAACGGCAACGAACCGTTCAGCTCGCGCATGTATCAGCCGGTGCTGGTCGACGCCCATACCGGCGAACTGACCGACGCGCCGCAGTTGCCGTGGTACCTGAAGGCGCTGCTGGTGTCGCAGCCGCTGCACTTCGGCGACTACGGCGGCCAGTGGATGAAATTCCTGTGGGCGGTGCTCGACATCGCGACCATCGTGATCCTGGTGACGGGCCTGTACCTGTGGGTCAAGCGCGGCAAGCACGCCGCCGCCAGCGCCAAGGCCGCGGGACTGGACAAGGCCGCGAGCACGGGCGCCCAGCCTGCGCCGGCCCTGGCGCAAGAGGGAGGGGCATCGTGAGCCGCGCAGGTAGCAAAACAGCGAGGCAGATCTGGGGTGCGCCGATCGTGCTCGCCATCCTCACCACCATCGGCCTGATCTCGGCCCTGCTGGGCGACGGCATCTGGGACGCCCTGTCCGCCGTCACGCTCGGCATTCCCTGCCTGGTCGGCGCCTGGTACTGCCTGCGCCGCCGTCCCGCCGCCCGCGAGGGCCGCTGAGCGGGTCGTCCGCCGCAACACCCGGGACACTTTTCGTGTGCCGGGGTTGGTGACGGCCCTTGGCACGCTGTATACTTGGCGCCTGCCGATCCCGCGCAGCATGAGCTGGCCGCGGGATTCGTCCATTTTCGAAAGGGCTTCATGTTTGCAGCAGTCGACCTCGGGTCCAACAGCTTTCGCCTGCACATCGGCGAGCCGCTCGGCGCCCGCATGCACATCGTGCGCACCGCGCGCGATCCGATCCGCCTGGCGGCGGGGCTCGACAGCGAGAACATGCTCACCGAGGCGGCGATGCGCGGCGCGATCGCTTGCCTGCACGATTTCCGCAAGATCCTCGACGAATACCATCTCGACGCCGTGCGCGTGGTCGCCACCAACACCATGCGCGTGGCGAAGAATGCCGACCAGCTGCTGCCGCAGCTCGAGGCGGCGATCGGCTATCCGATCGAGATCATCTCGGGCGAAGAAGAAGGCCGCCTGATCTATATGGGCGTGACCCGCGCCATCGAGCGCCAGGACGAGCGGCGGCTGGTGATCGACATCGGCGGCGGCTCGACCGAGGTGATCGCCGGCACCGGCCCCGAGATCCACCTGGTCGAGTCGTTCGGCATCGGCACCCAGCCGCAGACCCGCGCCTACTTCCCGGACGGCCGCATCACCGCGCGCGCCTTCGACGCCGCCGTCACCGCGGCGCGCGCCCGTTTCGAGGACGCGGCCTCGCTCTACCACGCCCAGGGCTGGGACGCCGCCTATGGCTCGTCCGGCACCATGCGCGCCATCTCGGAAGTCATCGGCCGCAATGCGATCGGCGACGGCACCGTATCGCAGGCCAGCCTGCACGCCTTGCGCGACATCCTGATCGAGCTGGGTCACGTGGACGCTTTCGCGCTGCAGGGCGTCAAGCGCGACCGGGTGCCGGTGATGGTGGGCGGCCTGACGGTGCTGATCGGCGCCATGCAGGAACTGAAGGTCGAGCGCCTGCACGCCGTCAATGCCGGGCTGCGCCTGGGCGTGCTGTCCGACCTCGAGCTGCGCGCCAACCGGCGCGACCGGCGCGACGCCGCGATCCGCTCGTGCATGCAGCGCTTCCGGGTCGACACCCAGCGCGCGCTGCGCACCTGCGGCATCGCGACCCTGCTGTACGAACGCCTGCAGCCGCAGGCCGACAGTCAGCCGCACTACCTGGCCTGGAGCGCCATGCTGCACGAGATCGGCCTGGCCATCTCGATGAGCGGCGCCCACAAGCACGGCGCCTACATCGTCGAGCACGCCGACCTGGGCGGCTTCACCACGCGCGAGCAGCGCCTGCTGGCGACGCTGGTGCTCGGCCAGAAGGGCAATCTGCGCAAGGTGCGCGAGGCCCTGGCCGACCCCGACCTGGCCAAGGCGGTGCTGGCGCTGCGCCTGGCCGTGGTGTTCATGCATGCGCGCGCCGACAACGACATCGGCGGCCTGCGCCTGCGCATGAAGGGCAAGATCGAGATCGACCTGCCGCCGGAACTGCTGGCGCGGCATCCGACCCTGGCGCCGTGGTTCGAGAAGGAAGAGTGCAGCTGGAATGAGGTGGGGATCGGGTTCCAGGCGCGGTAGCGTCAATGTTGGACGCACACGCCGGCACCCCGTCGTTACCTCCACTGGAGGTAGCGACTTCCCGCGGAGGCGGGAACCTAAGTTTGCTCGAGCAGAAGATATCTTCGAGGCTGACGGCTACTCGACGGGCTTGGGTACCCGCCTTCGCGGGTACGACGTGCCGAGGGACGTAGTGCCAGTCAGCGCAACTTGCCAATCAAATCCGGCCCCGCCACCAGCCGGATATACGGCACCCCATCCGCCTCCTTGTGCTCGATCCAGAACACGCCCGCCTTGCGGATGCGCCAATCCTGCTTGTCCCCGCACAGCACCATCGACGCCACCTGGCCCAGCAGCGGCTGGTGGCCGACGATCAGCGCCGGCTGGCGGTGCTCGGGCCAGCCGCAGGCTTCGATGATGGCTTCCGCGCTGGAGTCCGTGTCCAGCGCCTCCACTACCTCATAACGCCGACCCAGCGCTTCCACGGTCTGGATGCAGCGTGTGGCGGGGCTCACCAGGATGCGGCAGGCGGGCGGCAGCTTGCGGTCGAGCCAGGCGCCCATGCGCGCGGCGTGGCGTTGGCCCTTGGGCGTCAGTTCGCGCAGGGCGTCCGGTTCGCCCGGTTCGGCCTCAGCGTGGCGCCACAGGATCAGTTCCATTGTCGATCTCCTTGTCGTTCGTATCGTTGTTGATGCTGGCGGCGCCGAGCATGTCCATCAGCACCTGCTGGGCGCTGTACTGCTGCTGCTTGCCGCGCGCCTTGCGGCGGCGGTAGCGGCCATCGGGCGCCAGTTCCCAGGCATTGACGTTGTCCTTCAGGTAGGGGTGCAGCCCTTCGCGCATCACGCGCCGCTTGAGCGCCGTCGAGCGGATCGGGAATGCGACTTCGACCCGGCGGAACAGGTTGCGGTTCATCCAGTCCGCGCTGCTGAGAACCACGTCGTGCTTCAGGTCGTTGCGGAAGTAGAAGATGCGGGTGTGTTCCAGGAAGCGGCCGACGATCGAGCGCACCTTGATGTTCTCCGACAGGCCGTCCACGCCCGGACGCAGCGAGCAGGCGCCGCGGATGACCAGGTCGATCCTGACCCCGGCCTGCGAGGCGTCGTACAGCGCCTTGATCACCGATTCGTCGGTGAGCGAATTCATCTTGGCGATGATGCGGCCGGGCCGGCCCTGGCGCGCGATCTCGGCCTCCTGACGGATGGCGCGCACGATCTCTTTCTGCAGCGAGAACGGCGCCAGCCAGATACTCGACAGCTGCTTGGGCCGGGTCATGCTGGTGAGGTGGATGAAGACCTCGTTGACGTCTGCCGTCAGGTCGGCGTCGGCCGTCAACAGGCCCATGTCGGTATAGAACTTGGCGGTCGTCGGGTTGTAGTTGCCGGTGCCGAGGTGGGCGTAGCGCCGCAGTCCATTCGGCTCGCGGCGCAGCACCAGCGCCATCTTGGCATGGGTCTTGAGGCCCACCACGCCGTACACCACCTGGGCCCCGGCCTGCTCGAGCTTCTCGGCCCAGTTGATATTGGCTTCCTCGTCGAAGCGCGCCATCAGCTCGACGATGACGGTGACTTCCTTGCCGCGCCGCGCAGCCTCGATCAGGGCTTCGACCAGCTCCGAATTGCTGCCGGCGCGGTAGATGGTCTGCTTGATCGCCACCACGTTCGGATCGGCCGCCGCGCACCCGATGAAGTTGATCACCGGCTGGAACGATTCGAAGGGATGGTGCAGCAGCGCGTCGTGCTTGCGCAGGGTGGCGAACAGGTCGGGCCCGGACAGCTTGTTGGCATAGCCGGCCACGAAGGGTGGGAACTTCAGTTCGGCCTGGTCGTTGGCATTGACGATTTCGAGCAGACGGCCCAGGTTGACCGGGCCGTCGACCGTGAACAGGCGGCTGCGGTCGATGTGGAACTGGTTGAGCAAAAAGTCCGACAGGTGCTGCGGGCAGGAGCGGCCCACCTCGAGCCGCACCGCGAAGCCGTACTGGCGGCCGTGCAATTCGCTCTGCAGCGCCTGGCGCAGGTTTTTCACTTCTTCTTCGTCGACCCACAGGTCGCTGTTGCGGGTGACGCGGAACTGCGAGTAAGACACCACTTCGCGCCCGGTGAACAGGTCGGCCATATGGGCCTGGATCACCGACGACAGCATGCAGTAGGAGGCGCCTTTCTTGTCCGAGAGTTCGTCCGGCAGCCGGATCACGCGCGGCAGCACGCGCGGCGCCTTCATGATGGCGATGGCCGAGCCGCGTCCGAAGGCATCCTTGCCGCCCAGCTCCACGATGAAGTTCAGGCTCTTGTTGATCACGCGCGGGAAGGGGTGGGCCGGGTCGAGGCTGATCGGCGTGAGCAGCGGGCGCACCTCGCGGTCGAAGTATTGCTTGACCCAGGCGCGTTGGGCGGCGTTGCGCTGGCTGCGGTGCAGCAAGTGGATGCCGTGCTCGGACAGCTGCGGCTGGATCTCGGTGTTGAACAGGCTGTACTGGCGCGCGATCAGGTGGCGGCATTCGGCGCTGGCCCGTTCCAGGTCGGCGGCCAAGCCGTCGGGCAGGGCGCCGCTGTCGCGATCCATCTGGTACTGCGCCAGCAGGCTGGCCACCCGCACCTCGAAGAATTCATCCAGGTTGCTCGCCACGATGCACAAGAAGCGCAGGCGCTCGAGCAGGGGAATGGAGGGGTCTTCGGCCTGGGCCAGCACGCGGCGGTTAAATTCGAGTAGCGACAGCTCGCGGTTCAGGTAAGCGCCGCCGTCGGAAAATTGTTTGAGCTCTGCCTCGATGGCCTTCTTCTTCATGTCCATGTTCTGCGGTCGTAGTCGTCCCGCAGTCAGTGTAGATGTCAAATATGACAGCCCGGTGACACTTGCGCGCGCCGTTCTCTACCAAAGGGCTTAACGAACTGCTAAGCCTTCGCGCGTGCGCCACAGCTATGCTGGGCGCTCCATTCACCGAGGAGTCGTTCATGAAAAACTTCGTCCGCGCCAACAAGGGCTTCCTGATGTTCCTGCTGCTGTTCGGCGTGTTTCGCAGCGCGGTCGCCGACTGGAGCCCGATCCCGAGCGGCTCGATGCGGCCCAACCTGCTAGAGGGCGACGTGGTGCTGATCAACCGCATGGCCTTCGACCTCAAGATACCATTGACCGAGCAGAGCGTGGCGCACCTGGGCGAGCCGGCGCGCGGCGACATGGTCGTGTTCCTGTCGCCGCAGGACGACACGCGCCTGATCAAGCGCGTGCTGGCGCTGCCGGGCGACCTGGTCGAGATGCGCGGCGACCGCCTGTTCATCAATGGCGAAGGCGCGAGCTATACGGTGCTGGGCGAGGCGCGCGAGCGCAGCCGCGGCCTGGTGGTCGACGCGATCCGGCTCGAAGAGCAGGTGGCGGGCGCCCGCCAGCGCATCCAGGTGTTGCCGGGCGTCGCCGCGCCGCGCAGCTTCGAGCCGCTGCGCATCCCGGCCGGCCAGTACCTGATGTTGGGCGACAACCGCAACGACAGCGCCGATTCGCGCATGATCGGCCTGGTCCCGCGCGAAAAACTGATCGGCCGCGCCGAACGGATCCTGGTGTCGGCCGCCTATCAGGAAGACTGGATGCCGCGCCTGGACCGCTTCGGCATGTCGCTGCGCGCGCCGTAGCCGAATACGCGGTGAGGATCGGTGAAGATTGACGGGATCGAAATAGCGTACAATCGCGTCCCCCCAATCCCGCATCCTGCGGTGTTGGCATTGATCCCGAAAGCGTAGTAAATGCAAAGACTCCTCACCGTCATCCTCGCCTGCCTGGGCATGATCGGCGCCCTGGCCATCGACACCTATCTGCCGTCGATGCCGGCCATCGGCACGGAGTTCGGGGTCGGCCCGGTGGCCGTGCAGCAGACCCTGAGCGTGTTCCTGTTCACGTTCGCCTTCATGATGCTGTTCTACGGGACCCTGTCGGATTCCTTCGGCCGCCGTCCCGTGATCATCGCCGCGCTGTCGGTCTATACGCTGGCCTCGATCGGCGCGGCCTGGGCTCCGAGCTTCGGCTGGCTGCTGGTGTTCCGCGCGCTGCAGGGCCTGTCGGCCGGCGCCGGTTCGGTGATCGGCCAGGCCATCGTGCAGGACCGTTTTTCGGGCGCCCAGGCCCAGCGCATGATGTCGCACATCATGATGGTGTTCGGCCTGGCGCCGGCGATCGCGCCGATCCTGGGCGGCTGGCTGCACGTGACCTTCGGCTGGCGCTCTTCCTTCGTGTTCCTGGCCGTGTTCGGCGCGGCGATGATCGTCCTGGTGATGAAGCTGCTGCCGGAAAGCCTGCCGCGTGAAAAGCGCCAGGCCTTCCACCCCGGCACCATCGGCCGCAACTACCTGATGGTGCTGCGCAATCCGCAGTTCGTGTTCCTGGCGCTGTCGGTGGGCCTGGCCTTCAGCGGCCTGTCGCTGTATATCGGTTCGGCCTCGAATTTCGTGATGGAGATCCTGGGCCTGCCCGAGACCGCCTTCGCGTGGATGTTCATCCCGCTGGTGGGCGGCATGGTGGTGGGCTCGGCCTGGGGCGGCAAGCGCGCCCACAGCTCGACTCCTGGCGGCATGATGTGGACCGGCTACGCCGTGATGACGCTGGGCGTGGCGCTCAACGTCGGCTATCACGCGCTGTTCCCGGCCAGCGTGCCGTGGTCGGTGCTGCCGCTGTTCGTCTACACCTTCGGCCTGGCGGTGGCGATGCCGGCGGTGCAGCTGACCGCGATGGGCCTGTTCCCGCGCAACCGCGGCCTGGCCTCGTCGATGGTCGGCTTCATCCAGATGATGTCGTTCGCGCTGGTGTCGGGCCTGGTGGCGCCGCTGCTGTTCGACAGCGCGCT
>DDKG01000139.1 GCA_002339265.1 Massilia sp. UBA2604
TGACCGTGGAAGGCATGAGCTGCCAGCACTGCGTGGGCCGCGTCACCAAATCGGTGCAGGCGGTCGACGCCGACGCCAAGGTCGCGATCGACCTCGACAAGGCCAGCGTGCGCATCGACAGCCAGGCCGAACTCGAGCGCCTCGTGGCCGCCATCGACGGCGCCGGCTATCCGGTCACGGCGCGCGCCCTGGTATAGAAGATTTGTCGTCTAAAGTATCGTTTGTGGACGATAAGACATCAAATTCCCACCCCATGCACAGCGAATTGCGCTATATTTTATTGAAACGACAATAATGACAGGCGCCGCCCGGACAGCCGCATAACATCATGCTGCCCCCGCCGGATCCTCCACGGGGAGAGACATGCGACAAGGCGTTCTGGCAGAGCCGACGGACCTGGTGAAGCAACCGCCGAGCGGCGCCCAGCTGCGCCACGTGGTCTGGGTGCTGGCCGGCCTGGCGCTCGTGTTCGCGCTGCTGGCGCCGGCTGCCGGGCTGCCGCTGGCGCGGGCGCCGGAATTCATCCCGATGTATGGCTCGGTGCTGATCGGCGCCAACCTGCTGACCGGCATCTTGCTGCTGGGCCACGTCCACACGGGACGTTCGCGCGCGCTCGGCATCCTGGTGCTGGGCTACCTGCTCACGGCGCTGATCGCCAGCGCCCACCTGCTGACCTTTCCTGGGCTGTTCGCCGACCAGGGCGTGCTGGGCGGGAACAACCAGACCACGCCCTGGCTGCACATCACCTGGCATGCGCTGTTCCCGCTGTTCGTGCTCGGCTATACGCGCAGCGGCGAGGCGCCATCGCTTCCGCCGCACTTCATGCGCGTCGGCGCCTTGCTGATCCTGCTGTTCGTGGCCCTGCTGGTGCTGGTGTCGACCACTGCCGCCCCCTGGCTGCCGCCACTGCTGGACGGCACTCGCACCTTGCCGCTGTACCACTGGCTCGCGGGCGCGGTGTTGGTGCTGTCGGGCGGGGTATTGTGGGCCATCGTGCGCAAGCGGCCGCGCACCGTGCTCGACGTCTGGCTGGCGGTCGCGATGTCGGCCTGGGTGTTCGAGGTCGGGCTGTCCTGCGTGCTCAATGGCGGCATGTTCGACCTCGGTTTCTATGCCGGCCGCCTGTACGGCCTGGCGGCCGCGCTGTTCGTACTGGGCGCGCTGGCGATCGACAATATCGCGCTGCATGCGCGCCTGCACGCGACGTTCCAGGAAATGATGGAGACGCGTGCCCACGCCCAGTGGCAAAGCCTGCTCGGCACCGTGCTGCGGCAGTTGCCGGACGGTGTGCTGATCGTCGACGCGGCAGGGCGTTGCGTTATGGCCAACGACCAGGCCCGGCGGATGGCGGACTGCTTCGTACCCGGCGCCGCCGATGGCGAGCGACATGGGACGCCATTCGGCATGGCGGCCATGCTGGAGCTGATCCGCGATCCGGTGGCGCGCGCGGTGGGCGGCGAGTCCTTCCGCGAGGCCTTGCTGGAAAGCGAAAGGGACGGCGTGCGGCGCTCGTATACGGTCAGCGGCGCGCCGCTGCGCGACGGCGCCGCCGAACTGGCGGCGGCAGTGATCGTGCTGGACGATATCACCGAGCGCACCGAGGCCAGCGCGGCGCTGACCCGTGCGCTGGACCAGACGCGCTATCTGATCGAGAACACGCCGCTGGCCGTGATCGAATGGAACCGCGACCTGGTCGTCACCCTGTGGAATGGGCGCGCCGAAGAGCTGTTCGGCTGGCGCCAGGACGAGGTGGTCGGCATCCGCATCGACGCGCTGCCGATGATCCACGAGAGCGACGCCGACCAGGTGGAGCTGATGATCCGGCGCCTGGTCGAGGCGCCGACCGGCCACGCCAAGTCCAGTAACCGCAACCGCACCCGCGACGGCCGCGTGCTGTGCTGCGAGTGGTACAACTCGGTGCTGGTGGACGAGGCCGGCCAGATCCTGACCGTGTTTTCGCTGGTGCTGGACGTGACCGAACGCGAACAGGCGATGGACGGCCTGCGCGAGGCCGACCAGCGCAAGGACGTGTACATCGCGACCCTGGCGCATGAGCTGCGCAATCCGCTGGCGCCAATCGCCAACGCCGCCTCGCTCCTGCGCGGCAAGGCGCTGCCGCCCGAGCGCATCGAATGGATCGCCGCCATGGTCGGGCGCCAGGTGGCCCAGATGGCGCGCCTGCTGGACGACTTGCTGGACGTCTCGCGCATCGGCCGCGGCAAGATCGAACTGCGCCGCACGCGGGTGGAACTGGGGCGCCTGATCCGTGACGCCCTGCAGAGCAGCATGCCGCTGATCGAGACCGGGCGCCACCAGGTGGCGCTGCGGCTGGTGGATGAACCCCTGTGGGTGGAGGCCGATGCGCTGCGCCTGACCCAGGTGTTCGCGAACCTGATCAATAATGCGGCCAAGTACACGCCGCCCGGTGGCGCGCTCGAGATCGGGCTGCGCTCCGAGAACGGCGAGGCGGTGGCCTGGGTGGAAGACAATGGCGTGGGCCTGGACGCCGCCATGATCGAGCGCGTGTTCGACCCGTTCGTGCAGGTCAGCAGCGCGCGCCACCTGGCCCAGGGCGGCCTGGGCATCGGGCTGTCGCTGGCGAAGGGCTTCGTCGAGCTGCATGGCGGCAGCATCCGCGCCGACAGCGACGGCGCGGGGCAGGGCGCCACCTTCATCGTGCGCCTGCCGCTGTGCGAGGCGGCCGAGCCGGAGGCCGACGCCGAGGGCCAGGCCGATGGCGGCGCCGTCATCGGCAGACACATCCTGGTGGCGGACGACAACGTCGACGCCGCCGAATCGCTGGCCTGGCTGCTGCGCTCCGAAGGCGCCAGCGTGACGGTGGCGCACGACGGCGCCCAGGCGCTGCGGCTGTACCACGAGCGCTGCGCGGACATCGTGGTGCTCGACCTGGGCATGCCCGAGATGAGCGGGCTCGAAGTGGCCGCGATCCTGGCCGACAAGTGCCCGCGTCCCTACCTGGTCGCGGTCACGGGACGCGGACGGCAGGAAGACCGCGCCGCCTCGCTGGCGGCCGGCTTCGACCATCACTTCACCAAGCCGGTCGCGCCGCAGCAGCTGATCGAGCTGCTGCGCGGGGTGACGCAGGAGCAGACGGGCGGCTAGTGCTGGTGGCCGCCGTGGTCCTTCGGGCCGGGCTTGCGCGCGTTAAGGGCAGGGCTGGCCGCCGCTGGCGTGGCGTTCGGTGCGCTGGCGGCAGCCGGCACCTCGCCGGTCCACTCGCGCGCGACCGTGCCGGCCGGGTGGCGGTACCAGCCGGGATCGCGGTAGTCGCCGCGCTTGA
This sequence comes from Massilia sp. UBA2604, assembly GCA_002339265.1. Lineage (GTDB taxonomy): Bacteria > Pseudomonadota > Gammaproteobacteria > Burkholderiales > Burkholderiaceae_D > Telluria. The sequence goes on from DDKG01000139.1 coordinate 3,302, forward strand.
GGCCATCGCGCACCTTCAGCACCGTGAACATGCCGCCCATCTCCAGACCGCCGAAGGGGCCGTCGCCGCTCATCATCGGCAGCGTGTTGTGCGGCAGCGCCATCTTCATGTCGCCCATCGAGCCGCCCTTGTCGCCCATGACCATATAGCCCGGCACCAGCTTGTTGATCTTCTCGGCCACGCCGCGGTGGTCGACCCCGATCAGGGTCGGCACGTCGTGGCCCATCGCGTTCATCGTATGGTGCGACTTGTGGCAGTGGAAGGCCCAGTCGCCCGGCGCATCGGCCACGAACTCGATCGCCCGCATCTGACCCACGGCGACGTCGGTGGTCACCTCCGGCCAGCGCGCCGACTTGGGCACCCAGCCGCCGTCGGTGCCGGCCACCTCGAAGCGGTGGCCGTGCAGGTGGATCGGGTGGTTGGTCATGGTCAGGTTGCCGACCCGGATGCGGACCTTGTCGTTCAGTCCTGCCACCATCGAATCGAGGCCCGGGAACACGCGGCTGTTGATGGTCCACAGGTTGAAGTCGAGCATGGTGTTGGTGCGCGGCGTGTAGCTGCCCGGCTCGATGTCGAACGACGACAGCAGCATCACGTAATCGCGGTCGACGGCGTGCTGGCGCGGATTCTTCGGGTGCGTGACCCAGAAGCCCATCATCCCCATCGCCATCTGCTGCATCTCGTCGGCGTGCGGGTGGTACATGAAGGTGCCGGCGTGGCGCGCCACGAATTCGTAGACGAAGGTTTTACCCGGCTGGATGCCGGGTTGCGTGAGGCCGGTGACGCCGTCCATCCCGCACGGCAGCAGCTGGCCGTGCCAGTGCACGCTGGTGTGCTCGGGCAGCTTGTTGGTGACGAAGATGCGCACCCGGTCGCCTTCCACCACCTCGATCGTGGGACCCGGGCTCTGGCCGTTGTAGCCCCACAAATTGGCCTGCATGCCGGGCGCCAGTTCGCGCACCACGGGTTCGGCTATCAGGTGGAATTCCTTGACGCCGTCCTTCATGCGCCAGGGCAGGGTCCAGCCGTTGAGGGTCACGACCGGGTTGTAGGGGCGGCCGCTCGGCGGCGCCAGCGGGGCCGCGGTGGCGGCGGAGGTGTGGACGGGGGCTTCGGGCAGCGCGGCGGCGCCGGCCTTGCTTACCAGCGAGGCGCCGAGCATGGTCACGCCGGCGCCGGTGAGGAACGATCTGCGATTGGTCATTGTGCTTCCTTGTGGTCGTGTGCGTGGCCGTGCGGGGCAGCAGCCGCCGGGGCGGACGACAGGCGGCCTCCCAGCGCGGCTTCGAGGTCGGCCTCGGCCAGCCAGAATTCCTTCAGTGCGTCGATGGTGGCGTGCACCGCCGCCGCCTGTTCGCGGGCGTCGGCCAGCAGCTCGAACGGGCTGGCCAGCATGCCGTTGTAGCGCAGCAGGGTCTCGCCAGCGATCTTCCGGCGCAGCGGGATCACGTGATCGCGGTAGTGGCGCGCGACGTCGTAGCTGGCGCGGTAGCCCAGGTAGCCGGCGCGCGCCTCGCTGCGCGCGTTCACGGCCGTCTCGGCGACGCGGCCGAGCGCCTGCATGTACAGGGCTTCGGCACGCGCGACGCGGGCGCCGCCCCAGTCGAACAGCGGCAATTCGAGCGAGATTTCATAGCCTTCGCTGCGCGGCTCGCCCGTCTCGCTCTTGCTGGCGTAGCCCAGGTCGAGCACATTGACCATGCGCGTGGTCCGGGTCAGACCCAGGTCGGCGGCAGTGCCGGCCGCGGCGGCGCGCGCGGCGCGCACGTCGAGGCGGCGTTCGAGGGCCAGGCGTTCGATGCCGGTCAGTTCCACGGGATGATGGGGCAGTTCGGGCAGGCGCTCGGGCAGCGTGTAGCCGGCTTGGGCGCCCCACAGGCCGAGCTGGCGCGTCAGGTGTTCGCGGGCGGCGTCGCGCGCGCGGCCCGCGCGCAGCACGGCGGCGCCGGCTTCGGCGTGGAAGGCCGATTCTCGCGCCAGGTCGAGCGCGCTGGCGTTGCCGGCCAGGGTCATGCGCTCCATCAATTCGCTGGAGGCGTCGGCGGCGGCGGCGACCTGGCGCGCATAGTCGAGCGCCTGGCCGGCGGCCACGGCCTCGATCCAGGCGCGCCGGGTGGCGATCGCATGGCGCTCGATGGCGGCGGCGACGCTTAACGTGGTCTCCTGGTGGCGGCGCTCGGCCATGCGCTGGCGCAGCGGCAGGGTCAAAAGGCTGGCCAGGTCGAGCGATACGCCGCGCTCGATCTCGCGGCTGCCGCCGCCATCCATGCGCGAGAAGCCGAACGAGGGATTGCGCAGGCGTGCGGCCTGGGCCAGGTCGGCCTGGGCGATGCCGGCGTCCCAGTAGCTGGCCTGCAGGCCGGGGTGGCTCAACACAGCGATGCGCACGGCGGCGTCGAGGCCCAGCGGCTCCTTGAGCAGGGCGTCGATTTCAAGCGCCAGCGCGCGCCGGTCGTCGTCGCTCTGCAGCAGGCGCGCTTCGACGCCGGTGCGCTCACGCGCCTCGTCGGCGCTCAGGCGGAATGCAGTATCGGGGCTGGTGTTGGCGCAGCCGGCCAGCAGCAGGACAGCGGCCGCGGCCAGCGCGCTGCGGGACATCTTCAAGGCGGCCATCAGTGGTGGTCTCCGTGTCCGTGGTGGCCATGGTGTTCATGGCCGTCGGCCTTTGGCTGCTCCTTTGGCGCAGGCTTGGCGTGGCCGGCGTGCGCTGAATGGTCGGCATGGTCGTCACGGCCGGCATGATGGCCATGGGCCGGCTGGCTGGCCACGATGCGGTTGTTTTCCTGCCAATTGCGGTCCGGTGTCGTCGCGGCGGCGGCAGGCGGGCGCTTGACGTAGGCGCTCTGGTAGCGCGTCTCGGGGACGCCGGCGGCGGGATCGTCGGCGGTGTGCTGGGCGATGGCGGGCATGGCCGCGAACAATGCGCCCAGCAGGGCGGCCGCGCGCCATGGCGCGGCGGTGTACGTAAACATGGTGTCCTCGTTCGGATGAAATGCGTCGGGCTGCGCGCGGGGCGCGGCAGGCGAAATCAGGCGAGCGGGAAGCGGGGCGGTCGTTCGGGCAGCGCGAGGTCGACCGCGGCGAGGCGGCCGGTGGCGGGGATGAGGAGGGCGGTGGCCAGGGATGGCGCCGGCGGGTTGACGCCCGCTGCGGGCGCCATGGCGGCGCCCATGCAGCAGGCGGCGCAGGCGCTGCAGCTGCCGTCGTGATCGTGAGACTCTTGGGCGACGTCCTGCTTCTTGTCCTGCATCTCGTGGCAAGGGCTGGCCGTGGCGTCGTGGTGCGGGCTCGCGTGCGCGGCCTGCTGCGTCCCCTGCGGTGCGTCGTGTGCGCACGCAAGCATGGCGGCCGAAGCGATTCCCTGGAACGGGATCGCCATCAGCATCAGCCAGACGAACAGGAGACGGACGGAATATTTCACACGGCGATTCTAGCATGCCCGGCGCCGCTGGCGCCAAGCCCCGGCTTCGCCGCGCCGTCGGGCTGCGGCGTTTGCTACCATGCCAATATACTCGCCGATGGAAAGGTCCCGACCGTATGAGCGTCCGCAACCTGCAATACCTGTTCGCGCCGAAGTCGGTGGCGCTGATCGGCGCCTCCGAGCGGCCGGGCAGCATGGGCACGACCCTGCTCGACAACTTGCTGGGCGGCGGCTTCAAGGGCAAGCTGTACGCGGTCAATCCCAAGTACGAGCAGGTCGGCGAGCTGACCTGCTACGACAGCGTGGCGGACCTGCCCGAGGCGCCCGAGCTGGCGGTGATCTGCACCCCGCCCGCGACCGTGCCGCAACTGGTGCGCCAGCTGGGCGAGCGCGGCACGCGGGCGGCGGTGGTGCTCAGCAGCGGCATGGCCAGGGCCCGCGACGGCCGCGGGCGCAGCCTGCGCCAGGCCGCGCTCGATGCGGCCCATCCCTATCTGCTGCGCCTGCTCGGACCAAGCAGCGCTGGCCTGCTGGCGCCCGGCCTGGGCCTGAACGCCAGCGTCGCCCACAGCGGAGCGCTGCCGGGCCGGATCGCCTTCGTTTCGCAATCCGGCTCGCTGATGACCGGGGTGCTGGACTGGGCCCGCACGCGCGGCATCGGCTTCTCGCACTTCATCTCGCTGGGCGACTCGAGCGACGTCGACCTGGGCGACGTGCTGGACTACCTGGCCAGCGACGGCCACGCCGGCGCCATCCTGCTGTACGTCGACCAGCTGCGCTATGCGCGCAAGTTCATGTCGGCCGCGCGCGCCGCGGCGCGCACCAAGCCGGTGCTGGTGCTCAAGTCGCGCGGCATTGATGACGACGTGCGGGCGGTGGCCAGCGAGAGCGGGGCCCTGGCCAGCGAGGACGACGTGTTCGACGCCGCGGTGCGGCGCGCCGGCATGCTGCGCGTGTACACCACCGAGCAGCTGTTCGCGGCGGTCGAGACCCTGGCCCATGCCCGTCCACTGCATGGCGAGCGGCTGGCCATCGTCAGCAACGGCCATGGCCCCGGCGTGCTGGCGCGCGACGCGCTGCGCTACGGCAAAGGCACGGCCGCCATCCTGTCGCCCGACTCGGTCGAGCGGCTCGATGCGCTGCTGCCCGGCGCGGCGAACGCAAATCCGGTCAACCTGCTGGGCGGCGCGCCGCCCGAGCGCTATGCGGCCGCGCTCGAGATCCTGCTCAAGGACCCGCAGGTCGACGCCGTGCTGGTGGTGCATTCGCCCACCGCCGGCGTCGACAGCCGCGAAGTGGCGAACGCCATCGCGCCGCTGGCGCGCGCCGCCTCGCGTCCGATCCTGTCGTGCTGGCTGGGCGGCGCCTCGGTGCTCGAGGCGCGCACCATCGCCGCCAATGCGCGCATGCCCACCTTCCGCACGCCGGAAGACGGCGTGGCCGGCTTCCTGCAACTGGTGAACTACCGCCGCAACCAGAATCTCCTGATGGAGGTGCCGCCCTCGATGGTGGGCCATATGGCGCCCGACCGCAGCACCGCGCGGGCGCTGGTGCGCGAGGCGATCGCCAATAAGCGCCTGCTGCTGTCCGATCCCGAGACCAAGGCCATCCTGCGCGCCTACGGTCTGGCCCTGGTCGAGACCCGCGCCGCGCCCGACATCGAGGCCGCGGTGGCGGCGGCGCGCGCCATCGGCTATCCGGTCGCGGTCAAGATCCTGACGCCCGACGTGATGCACAAGTCGGATTTCGGCGGCGTGACCCTCGACCTCGATTCCGACGAGGCGGTGCGCGCCGCGGCGCAGCGCATGAGGAAGCGCCTGGACGAGCTGTTCCCGCAGGCGCGCTTCGACGGCTTTTCGGTGCAGGCCATGTGCCGACGCGCCAACGGCCATGAGCTGATCGTCGGCGCCGCCACCGATCCGGTGTTCGGACCGGTGCTGGTGTTCGGCCAGGGCGGGGTGGCGGTGGAAGTCACCGACGACCATTCGGTGGCCCTGCCGCCGCTGAACCTGGTGCTGGCGCGCGACCTGGTCGACCGCACCCGGGTGGCGCGCCTGCTGGCCGGCTACCGCAACCGTCCGCCGGCCAACCTGGATGCGATCCTGGCGGTACTGATCCAGGTCTCGCGCCTGGTGTCGGACATCCCCGAGATCGTTGAACTCGACATCAACCCGCTGCTGGCCGACAGCCGCGGCGCGACCGTGCTCGATGCGCGGGTGCGCCTGGCGCTGGCCGACCGCTCGGGCAGCACGCTCGACCGGCTGGCGATCCGTCCCTATCCGCGCGAGCTCGAAGAGACGATAGACTGGCACGGCGCGCCGCTGCTGCTGCGCCCGATCCGCCCGGAAGACGGCCCGGCCCACCTGGCCTTCTTCGATGCGCTCACGCCGGACGATATCCGCTACCGCATGTTCGTGCGCATCCGCGAGCTGCAGCCTTCGCAGCTGGCGCGCTTCACCCAGATCGACTACGACCGCGAGATGGCCTTCATCGCCACCCGCAAGAATGCGGAAGGGGTGAACGAGACGCTGGCGGTGGGCCGGGTGGTGGCCGATCCCGACAACACCAGCGCCGAATTCGCGGTTACCGTGCGCTCCGACCTGAAGGGCATGGGGCTGGGACGGATCATGATGGAAAAGCTGATCGGCTATTGCCGCGCGCGCGGCACCGGCGAGATCGTGGGCGAGGCGCTGCCGCAGAATTCGCGCATCGTCGCCATGGTGAAGAAACTCGGTTTCGAGGTGACGATCGACGGCGAGGAGGGCATCCGGAAAATGCGCCTTGCATTACGTTAGGGTTTTAAACCTTTTTGTGACAAAGGGTGAATTTTGGATGCTGTCGCGGTGGTATCGTAGCGCCCAATCCAAGCCGTACTTGCCGCCCTGTCACGTCGTGACGATCTGCCACAGCATTTGCAACCCGAACCTCGTATCGATCACGATGTCCCGACTCGGTCTTTTCTTCTGCGCCCCCTACGCGCTGTTCATCGCGGCCTGTCTTGGCATCGTCTCGACGGGCAATGTCGATTACCAGTCGCAGTTCACGTACCTGGAGCTGCCGATCGCGGCCCAGCTGGCGCTGGCGCATTGGCTGGGCCTGGATCGCGCGCTGGAATTCATCTCGTGGCCCGATGCCTACGGCCTGTTCATGACGCCGGCCTTCATCCTGCTGTATGCGGCCGGGGCCTCGATCGAGCGTGGGCTGGATCGGCGGCGCGGGCTGGCGGGCGTGATCGATTGAAGACGGAGGCGTATATGTCGGAGTGGCGGTACCGGCGCTAGGCGGCGAAGCACGGGGCGCCGCGCCCCTGACATCCACTAGATGACGCGGCGCGGGGCGGCGGTCAGCGGGTCGCCGCTGTTCGGCGTCCCGGTCGGCTCGATCAGCAGGATATGCGCCTCTTCGCTCGCCCGGGGGCGGTGACGAACGCCTTTGGGAACGATAACCATCTCGCCGGCGGCCAGGCTGACGGTTTCCCCATCCTCCAGATCGATGTCCAGCCGGCCGTGCAGGACCAGGAAGAAGTCGTCGGTGTCGTCGTGGACGTGCCAGTGGTAGTCGCCGCGCAGCTTGGCCACCATCACGTCATGGCCATTGAACAGCGCGACGGTGCGCGGCTCCCAGGCTTCGTTGAAGGTAGCCAGCTTGGCGGCCAGGTCGATCGGAGTGTGCATATGGCGTCCTCGGAATGAAAGCGCCATTCTTGCCTGTCCGCCCGATGCGATCTTGTACAATTGTTGCATGAGCAAAGACACCCGTCGCGCAGTCAACCAGGCCAGATTCGGTGCGCTGCCCAGTGGCGTGACGCTCATGCAGGCCGACTTCGCCGACCACGCTTTCGAACGGCATAGCCACGAAGGCTTCGTCATCGGCGCCACGACGCACGGCATCCAGCGCTTCCGTTGCAAGGGCCGCCAACACGACAGCCAGGTCGGGGACTTCGTGCTGTTCAATCCGGACGAAGACCACGATGGGCGGCCGGGAACGGAGGACGGCTTTCGCTACGTGCTCTGGTATGTTCCCGAACACTTCGTCGCCAGCTGCACGGACGCGGACGGCGAACCGGCGCGCAAGCGGTACTTCGCCAGAGCGCACGTCACCGACCGGCACATGGCGGAGCGGTTCACGGCCTTGTCCGCCGGCCTTGCCGAATCGGGTTCCGAGGCGTTGCGTGCGGAATCCCTGATGCGCGCATTCCTCGGCGCGATGCTGCGCCGGCACGGCGAGCGGCCGCAGCCTGACGCCGTGCATGCCCACGCTGCGGGCGCCGCCGCGTTGTCACGGGTCAGGGACTATATCCGAACGTACTACGCGCACGACATGACGGTCTCTGACCTGGCCGCGGTCGCAGGCTTGTCGCGCGCCCATCTGACGCGCGCGTTCAGCGCCGCGTATCACATGCCGCCGCATGTCTACCTGAACGCCGTGCGCATCACGCAGGCGCAGACGCTCATCCGGCGCGGCATGCCGCTCACGGCAGTGGCGCTCGAATGCGGCTTCGCAGACCAGAGTCACTTCACTCGCCGCTTCAAGGGCGGCGTCGGCGTCACGCCCGCGGCATGGCGCAGCATGCACTTCGCATCCCGTCCGTGATCGTAGAATCGCTTTCATTTACACGCCAGCCATGCCAGACCATCCCAATGACCTCTCGATTGCGGTCGAACCGCACCCCGACTACCGCGATGCGAACGTCGTCATCCAGGGCCTGATCGACTTCAACGCGGCGCATGCCGGCGGGGCCGCCCCGTGCGAGCTGCTGGTGACCTTGCGCGACGCGGACGGGAAGGTGGTAGGAGGCCTGTCCGGCGACACTTGGGTGGGCTGGCTGCAGGTGCATGCGCTGTGGCTTGCGTACGAACTGCGCGAGCGCGGCATGGGCCGCGCCCTGATGCTGGCAGCCGAGCGCGAGGCGGTGCGCCGCGGCTGCACACAGGCCTTCCTCGAGACGCTCAGCTTTCAGGCGCTCGGCTTCTATGAAAAACTCGGCTACACGGTATTCAGCCGCCTCGACGGCTTCCCGCCAGACGGCGCGCGCTACGCCTTGCGCAAGGTCCTGGAACCGGGCGCGACGAACTAGGATTAAGCTTGCGCGTTAGCGCCGGAATCGCACGTCCTCGGTGACCACCGGTGCATCGCCCTTCGGCTTCTTGGGCTTTTTCGGTTTCTTGACGATCTGTCCCTTCGCATCCGTCATCGGCACCCGGTGATCGGGCGCGAAGCCTGGCTCCTCGACGCGCTCGAGCGTTTGCTTCGTCAGCACCTCGATCGCCGCCAGCTGCTCGACTTCGTCGGCGCATACCAGCGACACCGCTTCGCCGGTGGCGCCAGCGCGGCCAGTGCGGCCAGTGCGGTGCACGTAGTCTTCGGCCACGATCGGGAGGTCGACGTTGATCACGGCCGGCAGGTCGTCGATATCGATGCCGCGCGCGGCGACGTCGGTCGCGACCAGCACCCGCACCTCGCCCGCCTTGAAGCGCTCGAGCGCGCGCAGGCGCGCCGGCTGCGGCTTGTCGCCGTGGATCGAATCTGCCGTGATGCGCTTGGCTTCGAGCAGGGACACCAGTTCGTCCACGCCCTTGCGGGTGCGGGCGAAGGCCAGCACCTGGGTCCAGTCATGGCGCTTCAACAGGTGCACGAACAGCTCCGGCTTGCGCTTCTTGTCGACCGGGATGATCCATTGCTTCACCGCCGCGACGGTGGTGTTGCGCGGGGTGGCCTCGATGCGCACCGGATCGCGCAGCATCTGGTTCGACAGCGCGCGGATCTGGTCCGAGAAGGTCGCCGAGAACAGCAGGGTCTGGCGCTTCTTCGGCAGCAGTTTCATGAGGCCGTCCAGCTCGCGTGCGAAGCCCAGGTCGAGCATGCGGTCGGCTTCGTCCAGCACCAGGGTCTTGACTTCGTTGAAGCGCACCGCGTTCTGGCGCTGCAGGTCGAGCAGGCGGCCCGGCGTGGCGACCATCACGTCCACTCCCTTGCGCAGCGCCATCATCTGCGGATTGATGCTCACGCCGCCATAGGCGACCATGGTGCGCAGCGGCAGGCCGGCCGCATAGGTGCGCACGCTCTCGTGCACCTGCTCGGCCAGCTCGCGGGTGGGCACCAGGATCAGCGCGCGCACCGCATTGGGGCTCACGGTACCGCTCTTGGCCAGGCGCTGGAGGATCGGCAGGGTGAAGCCGGCGGTCTTGCCGGTGCCGGTCTGGGCCGCGGCCATCACGTCGCGGCCGGCCAGCACGGCGGGAATCGCCTGTTCCTGGACGGCGGTGGGAGTGTGGTAGGCGAGGGCGTCGAGGGTGCGGACGATCTGGTCGATCAGGCCGAGGGATGCGAACGACATGGGTGGGGAAACCTTGGGACGAAAATGAACAGGGCGTAGTTTACCCTGCCGGGGCCGGCATGGCGATAACGGCGGCTGGTCGTCGGCCGCGCCAGGGTCGTGCGAGCCCGATCGGTGCGCGGGATTACGGCGCCGGGGCGGCGGCAACGGCCACGCTGGCGGTTAGATCGGCGATCGGCTTGACCGGCTCGTTATGTTCGCGGCACGCGCCGAGGGACAGGCAGGCCAGGATGAGTGCGGCGGCGGGAAGGGCGCGTCGTTGCATGATGATCTCCTCCGGTAGGTAGTAGCCCATCTTACGCCGGCCGGGCGCGGCGCGGCGCGCTGCATTGGATGCCGGGTCCGCCCCGCGCCTGTTGCTCGCAGTTGCGCTGATTTCCAAGCAGGGCAAGCATATTTACTCCAGTTAATAACCGGTTTATCCCCCTCAGTCGTCTTGTATATTCAAGTTATGCGAATTGAGTAACAGGTGGTATCGGTTTCGGTTAATGCTAACGTGCCCGGAATGCGACGTGCATATCCCTGATAATTATAGTCTCAAGCAAAATTCGAAAACTCGAAAAATTCTCACGGGTGATTATTCGTGAATATTCGTCGAGTCACATCGAATAATTCTCACAGATTTTATCCGACGCTGAACTTTATCGCGAACGACAGATTATGTTGTGTCTCGAAATAAGCAAGCACCGAGTGCTAAGAATGCTTATTGCATATTCAGTTCGAATAGGGATGCGTGCAAATACCGGAAATCCCGAAAGAGCACATCACTCCCTATGACCATCAGTGCCGCGCGGGCCTGGGACCGTGCGTCGTAGAGGCATCCCTTATATTCTTCGGGCACAGTGGCAGATTAGCGGGGTGAATATCTTCAATGAGAGAAGCTATTTCCTATGAGAATAATTTGACCACGACTTTTATTGTCAGAGTAATGATTAATTGCAATTTGGAAATTGAGTTAATAAAAATAAACGAATGTTGATTGCATTATATTCGGTAATCAAAATCGAAAAACTTCTTGTTGTGCGCGAAAACTGATTATATTATTGGCCCGCATTCGATGTTATTGATCCAGATTAAACCGATGACCTCTTATTTAATGGAGAAAACAATGAGAAAATTCAAGTTGAGTCTGTACCGCCAACGCGGTCAGGGAATGATGGAATACGTGATTATCGTGGCGCTGATCGCGGTTGCTGCAATCGGCGTGTATTCCGTCTTCGGCCAGACCATGCGTAACCAGACCGCCGGCCTCGCCAACGAGATGGCGGGCGTCGATTCGGGCACCCAGATCTCGGCGGCGGGCGCCACTGCCGCCACCGCTGCCCGACGCGCGGATGAGACGAAAGGTATGGCGACCTATAACGCTGAAAACGACCAGGGTGGCGGTGGCGGTACCGGCGGCACGGCCCCCGATTGAACCGCGACGGTTGACGGTCTGACGGGGCGATGATCTTGGCAAGCAGAAAAGCCGCAGGCGGCTACGCAAGGATGCGGCAAGACGGGCAGGCAATGGCGTTCGTGCTGGTGTTCGGCGCCGTTGCCGCCCTGATTGCGCTGCTTCTGTTCAACAGCGGCATGCTCGCCAACGCCAAGACCCGTCTGCAGAACGCGGCGGACGCCGGCGCCTACAGCGCAGCCGTGCTACAGGCGCGGGACCATAATTTTGCCGCCTACACCAACCGCTCGATCGTCGCCAACCAGGTGGCGGTGGTCCAGATGGTCAGCCTGAAATCCTATCTCGAAGACGCGGCCGACACCCGCGACCGGATGGACGAGCTGGAGCTGGACCTGCAAGCGTCGATCTATCCGACCTCCAAGCCCGACTGGAATCGTGGCAAGTCGGTCGCGATCAGGCAAGTGGATGCGGCGTTCTCGGCAGTGGCGCCGGTCGCGGTGTCGGGCCTTGGCCGCCTGATCAGGGCGCATGAGACGGCGCAGCACGCGCACCACGCCGCGACCATCCTCGACATGGCGCTGGTGGCCGACGAAGTCGTCACGCGCAACGATCCCGCTGCCGAACTGACCAATGGCGCGTTCCGGCTGGGCCGCACCAATGTCCAGATCGTGAAATGGGGCGACGCAACAGTCCGCCATCGCGCCAACGATCCCTCGCCCGAGGCCGACCGCTTCGCCGACGTGGTGGTCAGCGAGCAGTCGACCGATCGCTTCAGCCGGGTCCGTCCATCCTCGCCGCTGCCGCGCTGGTCCAGCACGAGCAAGCCGTGCCGGATATTGCCAAACCATGTCAGGTCCCGTACGACGTTCAACTTCGTGCATGCCGGTGCGAGCCAGCTCAGCGAAGACAAGAAGCGCTGGCTGGCGCTCGACGCCACCATGGGCAGTGGCGTCGCGAGCTGCACCATCTGGTATCCCTGCTGGACCGGCGTCTGCTATTCCACCAGCACCGTGCCGCATATCGACGGCAATCTCGGGCTGGGCGGCTCCGGCGGCGCAGTGGCAGGCAGGGGCGGCGATTACGACAGCCTGCGCGGCTACCGCGGCAACCCTGGCGCCACCTACGCCTTCGGCGGCGCCTCTGCGCTCGGCCAGGGCTTGTTACGCTATGGGTCAGAGGGGCCAGGCGACACGCTCGACGGCGCCGGCGGGCTGCAGGACTACTATCGCGACGTCGCCAATCCCGACAGCGCGATCCCGGCCAACCAGTCGCCCGAACTGAATGGCGGCGCGGCGCCGGTCACGATCGAAGTCCAGCGCATCGCCGACACCATGCGCACCTCGTCGCGGATCCTGCACGAGTCGGACAAGCTGCGCCTGGAAGACGGCATGCGCGGCGAGACGATGCGCGCGCTGTCCTCGGCCCACGCTTATTTCTACCGCCCCGGCAACGAGGCTACTACCAGTTTCACACGCAGCGGCTGGCGCCGCGGCGACGGCAAGACCGAAGTGGCCAACCTGTTCAACCCATATTGGCAAAGCCGCCTGGTCGACCGCAGCGATGCCGATCGCGCCGCATCGTGGACGGCGCAATGAGCCCGCGCTTTCGTTCGCCCTGCCCACAGGCCGGCCAGGCAATCGCCGAATTCCTGGTGGCCGCGGTGCTGCTCCTGGTGCCGCTGTTCCTGGCGGTCGCCGCGCTCGGCAAGTTCGTCGACGTCCAGCACGTCGCCACGATGGCGGCGCGCTACGGCGCCTGGGAGCGCACCGTCTGGTACGACGAGTCGGGCACCGATTTCAACGGTCTCAATGGACCGAACCAGAAGAGCGCCGCCGCCATCAAGGGCGAGATCGCGGCGCGCCTGTTCAGCGACCGCTCCAGCACTGCCAGCGTGATCCGCGGGACGGACGGCGCCAATGCGGCGCTGGCCAACGGCATCGATCCGATGTGGCGCGATGCGGCCGGCGTCGCCTACCTGGGCAGCTTCGACAGCTTCGACGCGCAGGGCGCCCGCACGACGCCCCAGCGCGACGTCGCCGGCGCCTCGATGGCGGCGCTGTCCACCGTCGAGGTCAGGGGCGTGGCCGGCTTCGTGCCGCCGCTCCCGACCGACACGCTGGCGCTGTCGACCGTGTCGCTGGCGGACATTGCGCGCGACAGCGCGGTCTATACGCGCCTGTGGGGCGGCACGCCCGGCGGCTGGCAAGGCCTCGACTTCAGCGCCAGCGGCGCGATCCTGTCGAATACCTGGGGCGCCAACGGCAGCGGCGCCACCCGCGCGATGGTGGCGCGCACGGTGCCGACGGCGCAGGGCCTGGGCGCCGTCGTCACCGCCGCCAAGCTTGGCATCGGACCCTGGGACGCGGCCGCCGCGCCCGGGATCGAGGTAGGCAAGATCGCGGTCGACGTCGTGCCGGCCGACCGTTTGAGATAGCGCGCATGCGCACATCGTTAATTACGAAAGAAAGGTTCGAATCGATGCAATCGTTTTTCCGCCGACCTGTAGTCGTTCCCATCGTCGCGCTGCTGCTGGCCGGCGCCAGCGCCAGCGCGAGCGCGGGCAGGTTTGACACGGACCTGCCCGGTGCAAGCGACCATCCGCTCATCTCGCGCTATGCCGGTTCCATGCTCTACCTGCATGGCGGGGAGAACTACGGTCCGGCCAAGGCCCTGGTCCCAGGCAGCAAGGGCGTCGAGATCGAGGAGCTCGAGGGCAAGCTGACCAACCGCATCTACTGGGCGCCGGCAGGACGCGCCCCGCTCGAGATCTTCCGCAATTACGAACAGGCGCTGCGGCAGGCGGGCTTCGAGATGCTGTACCGCTGCGAGGAAGCGCAGTGCAAGCGCGATCGGGTGCAGGAGAAGATCGTGCGCTGGGTCGAAAACATGAGCTGGACCGGCAGGGGACGATCGGACGGGTACGTCAGGCGCATGTTCGAATACAAGCCGGGATTTCACTACCTGCACGCGCGCAAGCGCAGCGGATCGGACTCGGTCAACATCCAGATCGCGCTGCGCGCCGGCGACAACGACCGCAATAATGCGGGCCGCGTGCAGCAACTGGCGCAGGTGATCGAGTCGGCCCAGATCGAGGGCGGCAAGGTCAGCATCAACGCGGCGGCGATCGGCGCCTCGCTCGAGCGTGAAGGCCGCATCGCCCTGTACGGCATCCTGTTCGATACCAACCAGGCCGTGATCAAGCCGGAGTCCGGCGACACGCTGGGCGAGATGGCGGCGGCGCTCAAGGCCGACCCGGCGCTGTCCGTGTTCATCGTCGGTCATACCGACAACCAGGGAGCGGTCGCCGGCAACGTCGACCTGTCTCGGCGGCGCGCGCAGGCGGTGGTCGACGCGCTGGTCACGCGCCACGGCATCGCGGCCTCGCGCCTGCAGGCGCAGGGCGTGGCCAATTTCGCGCCGACGGCCCCCAACACCAGCGAAGATGGACGCGCCAAGAACCGGCGCGTGGAAATGGTGGTGCGCTGATGCTGCGCCAAGCCACCGTGCCGGTCCTGTTCGCGCTGGCGGTCCATGCCGGCGCTGCGTTCGCGCAAGAGCTTCCGCCACCCGGCCTGTACCGGGTCGACACTGTAGCCCAGGCAGACCATCAGGTCGGGCCGCATCAGGCCATCATCACGACCGAGGAAGACGGCGCCAGCGGCGACCAGGCCACGCGCTCGGTGGTTGCGGGCATGGACAGCGGCCGCACGGTGCACAAGGGCGACGCACCGGTCACCCAGTGCGTGAAGGCGGGGCCGCCCCCATTGCCGCCGGCGTCTGGCAAGGGCACGTGCACCAATCTGGAAACGCGGCGCAGCGCGCAGGGCGTGGTGCTGGTGGAACGCTGCCAGACTGGCAAGCTTACGCTCACGATCCGGCGCCTGAATGCAAAGACGTGGGAGTACGTGAGCGAGCACGATATGTCGACCGGTACTACTCCCACGCTCGACGGGGCCCGCAGGGTGCTGGAGATGGCTGCCCAGAGCGCCGAGTCGCCCGAGGACCGTGCCCGCGCCGCCAAGGCCCTGGCGGAACTGCCACGGCGCGAAGCGCAGATGAAACGCGATAGTGCCAAAGCCGAAGCGGCCCTGCAGCAGGCGCTTGCCAAGGCGCGCACACCCGAGGAGGCCGAGGCGGCCCGAAAGGCCATCGCGCGCCTGCATGGCAAGGTGCCGGTCAAGATCACCGACCGAACCACCCTGACTCGTATCGCAGATCGCTGCACTTCGCCCTGACTCCCATGAAGACGATCCCTGTTTCCAGCCTGGCCGGGCTGTGGCTCCTGATGTGCCCAGCCCTTGCACAAGCTTGTCCCAGCCAGGTGCCGCCTGGCCTCACGGCGGTGGCGGTCGCGAGCAAGGCCGTGGTCAATGGCCTGTCGATGGCGATCAACCAGGTGCAGGGGCCGGGCACGGCCGGCAGCATGCTCGATCGGGTCGAACAGCAGTGGAAGGAGGGTGGCTTCGACGTCCGGCGCGGCAAGGCGATGGGCTGGGAAACCGTCTCCGCCCTGGGCAAGGGCTGCCTGGTGACCCTGCAACTGGTGGATCGCAACGGCGTGTTTGGCTACCTCGCGCGCAGCTCACCGCACAGCGGCGCCGCTGCCAGCCCGGCGGCACTGGGCGTGCCGCTGCCGCCCGACGCCAAGGTGGCGTCGAGCGTTGCCAGCGACGACGATGGCCGCAAGGGCCTGGTGGTGGCCATGAGTTCCCAGCGGACGCTCGACCAGCTGGGCGAATTCTTCATGCGCCAGCTGGGCGACCAGGGCTGGAGCGGCCTGCGCTCGCACAAGATCGTCAACCCGTCCAATGGCGCCGCCTCGCTGCTGGTGAACGCCCGCCGCGGGCGTGGCCAGGTCGAGCTGGTGATGTGGCGCGAGGCCGGCACGCAGATCGTCATGACCGTCTCGGAGGCGCTATGAGCCCACCACGCCGCAACACCGGCGGCCAGGCGATGACGGAATACACGATCGTGCTGGCGCTGACCGTGGTGGCGCTGGTCCTGGCCGCGCTCGATCCGTCGCCGCTCGACGCCTTGCTGGACGCGATTCGCCAGGCCTACCTGGCGTTTTCATACGCAATCTCCATGAGTGTCTGACTGACTCCCTTTTTTTGAACGTAACGACATGGCCATCAACTCGAAACTCGCCGCCCGGCTCACCAGCCCGCTCGCGCTCCTGCTTTTCGCCACGCTGATCGCGGCCGGGGTGGCGGCGCTGGCTTACCACTATCTGCAGAAACGCGAAGAGACCATGCGCGCCGAACTGGCGGCGAGCAGCCGCGTGAAGGTCACGCCCAAGGTCCACGTGGTGGTGCCGAATGCCGACGTCGAATCCGGCACGGTGCTCAATGGCGCCCGCTTCGTGTCGCGCCCGGTGGACGACGACCTGGTTTATCCGGACACCCTGCTGGCCAAGGATTTCCCGTCGGCCCAGGGCCTGCGCCTGGCGCGGCCGGTGCTGCGCGGACGCCCAGTGCGCATGTCCGACCTGCAGCAGCCGGAAGTCGACGACGTCGCCGCCGTGCTGCCGCACGGCACGCGGGCGATGACGATCGACATCGATAACCTCAATTCGATCGCCCAGACCCTGCGGCCCAACCACCGGGTCGACATCTTCCTGATCTCGCGCTCGCCCAAGGTGCAGTCCGACCGCCAGGGACAGGACGACAGGGCCCTGGAACAGGCGTCGCTCTTCATGCAGGACATGGTGGTGCTGGCGACCGGCCGCGAATTCCAGGACGTCAGCAATCCGGCGCTCGACCCGAACCGGATGGCGCGGCCGGGCGAGGTCGAGGGCGGCGCCGAGGCCGGTCATGAACGCAGCTTCGATTCGATCACCCTGCTGGTCAAGCCGCAGGAGGCGGCCAAGCTGATGGTGGGCCAGCGCATGGGCACCTTCCGGGTCGTGCTGCGCGGCCGCAACGACCGCGACGCACTGGCGCTGCGCACGCTGCGCGCACGCGACCTGATGCCGGTCGCGGCGCGCGGGCGCGATGCCGGGATCGAATTCATCGTCGGCGGACGCAGCAACCTGGTGGCGCGCATGGACCTGCTGCCGTCGCAGATCCAGGCCTTGCAGGCGGCCAGCGAGCAGGGGCGCGACGCCACGCCGGCCCCGGCGCCGATGCAGTTGCCGTCGATGCCGGTGCCGGCGGGCGTCACCGAACCCGTTCCTTCGCTGCGCGGCGGCGGCTTCTAACCTGAACCAGAAAAACAATCACCATGCTCAAGGCGTATTTTGTCATTACCCTGTTTGCCGCCATCCTCATGTTGCCCCAGGCCGCGCATGCGCGAGCCCCGTCCGGCATCACCTACCACCAGAGCAAACCGATCACGATCGTCGCCGGCGAGATCGCGATGTTGCCGATCCGCGGCAAGATCGTGCGCCTGGCGCTGGGCAGCGGCGACATCCTGTCGACCACCACGGTCGACGCCAACCTGCTCCTGATCGCCGAACAGGTCGGCACCACCAGCCTGCTGGTGTGGACCAGGGACGAGGTGCATTCCTATCGGGTGCACGTGGTGCCGAAGGATCTGGCCGAGACGCGCGCCAAGGTCGACCTGCTGACGCGCGACCTCAAGGGCGTGAAGGTCGAGACGCTGGGCAACGAGATCGTGCTGACCGGCGTGGCCCACCGCGATGCGCTGGCCCGGCTGGGCGCGGGCCTGCGCGGTGTCCCCGGAGTAGTGCTGAACGTGAAGGAAGACCAGGGCAGCGCCTTCACCCGCTCGGTGCTGTTCCGCCTGCACTTCGTGGAGGTCAGGCGTTCGCTGCTCGAATCGATCGGCATCAACTGGACCAAGAGCGCCAACGGTCCCACCGCCGGCTATATCGGCATCGCCACCGACAAGGGAGTATATGACCCGCCGCGCGCCTACACGCCGGAGGACGACCTGCTGTCGCCGACGCCGCCGTTCGTCACCCGCAACGGCAGCAAGGGCGGCCACTTCCTCGGCCTCGCGACCTCGCTCACGTCGCGCCTGAACCTGGGCGTGTCGAGCGGCGACGTGCAGGTGCTGGCGTCGCCCGAACTGACGGCGAAAAGCGGCGGCAAGGCGCGCCTGCAGGTGGGCGGCGAAGTTCCGATCCCGCTCGCGGGCGCCTTCGGTTCCACCAGCGTGGAATTCAAGCCCTACGGGATCATCCTGCAGATCGAACCGCAGATCGACGCCGACGGCATCATCACCGCCAAGGTCTCGACCGAGCTGTCGCAGATCGATCCGTCGGTGACGGTGGCCGGCGTCCCGGGCTTCCTGACCCGCAATACCAACACCGAAGTGAGCATCAAGGAAGGCGAGATGGTGGCCCTGTCGGGCCTCGTCAACAGCGAAATGGCGAACGCGGTCGACCGGGTGCCAGGCATCAGCCGCATCCCGATCCTGGGCCGGCTGTTCCGCTCTGACGACTTCCGCAACAGCAAATCCGAGCTGGTGGTGCTGCTCGAGCCCGAGATCATCGCGCCGGGCGATGGCCTCGCTCAGCAGCTGCGCGAACGCGGGGAAGCGAACAAGAAGGGGTTCGAGGACCAGGTGCTCGAGCTGCAGCGCAAGGAAACCCAGGCCCCGATCCCCGACCCGTCCCTCGACTTTTATCGGAACTAAGATCGGAGTTGACATGATTCGTATCCAGGTATTTCGGCGCGCCCAGCTGGTGGCGGAAGCGACCAGCAAGGGAGCCAGCTGCTTCCTTGGCAAGGACGCCGGCAGTCTCATCGTGCTGCAGGGCTGGCGCATAGGCCGCCGCCAGCTCGAGTTCGCGCTGGGCGAGGAAGGGCTGTTCGTCCGTGACTGCGGCGGCATGGCGCCGCTCAAGGTCAACGGCAAGGAGATCAATCAATACGGGCCGTTGGCCAGCAACGACACGATAGAGCTGGCCGACTACCGGATCATGGCGCATGCGCTCGAGGAGGTGCGGAGCCATCCGGCGCCGGCGCCCATGGCGGTCCTGCCGCATGCGGCGGCGCCGGCGCGCCAGCCGCAGCCGCCGCAGCCCCAGCAGCCCCCGCAGCCCGAACCGAGCGCGAATCCGCTGGAGCGTCCCGAAGGCATCGCCATGCGCGGCCAGCTACACCGCATGCTGATCGCCGCCATGGACCTGCGCCGCGTGAACGTGGCGCGCATGGCCGACGCCGAGCTGCGCTCCACGGTGCAAAAGCTGATCGAGGAGCTGATCGACACCGACAGCGCCTTCGAGTCGATGCGCGAGCAGCGCGCGGCGCTGTGCGACGTCGTGCTCAACGAAGTGGTGGGCCTGGGCCCGCTGGAGTCGCTGCTGGCGGACGACGAGGTGAGCGAGGTGATGGTCAATCGCCACAACGACGTGTTCGTCGAACGGGCAGGGCGCCTGGAGCGCTCGAACATCTCGTTCTCCAATGACGCGGCGGTGATCTCGGCG
The DNA here is from genome assembly GCA_002339265.1 of Massilia sp. UBA2604. GTDB lineage: Bacteria > Pseudomonadota > Gammaproteobacteria > Burkholderiales > Burkholderiaceae_D > Telluria. The sequence continues at coordinate 22,851 of DDKG01000139.1, forward strand.
ATCGAACGCATCGTGTCGCCGCTCGGGCGCCGCATCGACGAGAGCTCGCCGATGGTCGATGCGCGCCTGAAGGACGGCTCGCGCGTAAACGCCATCATTCCGCCGCTGGCAATCCGCGGGCCGAGCATCACCATCCGTAAATTTGCGCGCAACAAGCTGGTGGGCGAGGACCTGATCCGCTTCGGCGCCATCAGCGCCGAGATGATCGCCTTCCTGCAAGTGGCGGTGAAGCTGCGCGCCAATATCGTGGTGTCAGGCGGCACCGGCTCGGGCAAGACGACCTTGCTCAACGTGCTGTCGAACTTCATCCCGGATGACGAGCGCATCGTGACGGTGGAGGATGCCGCCGAGCTGCAGCTGAACCAGCCAAACCTGGTCTCGCTCGAAGCGCGGCCCGCCAATATCGAGGGCCGCGGCGCAGTGACCATCCGCGACCTGGTGAAGAACTGCCTGCGCATGCGCCCCGATCGCATCATCGTGGGCGAGTGCCGCGGCGGCGAAGCGCTCGACATGCTGCAGGCGATGAACACCGGCCACGATGGTTCGCTGACCACGGCCCACGCCAACAGCCCGCGCGACTGCCTGTCGCGGCTGGAGGTGATGACCCTGATGAGCGGCCTGGAGATCCCGATGCAGGCGATCCGCGAGCAGGTGGCGTCGGCGGTGGACCTGATCGTGCAACAGACCCGCTTTTCTTGCGGCAGCCGCAAGGTGACCTATATCAGCGAGGTGACCGGTATCGAGGGCAACCTGATCCAGTTGCAGGACATCTTCCAGTTCGAGCAGGACGGCTTCGACGCCGACGGCAAGGTGTGCGGGCGCCTGGTGCCCACCGGGCACATACCGGATTTCTACCAGGACCTGATGCGGCGCGGGATGCCGGTCGACGTCTCCATCTTCCGGCGCGACAGCGTGCCGATGAAACGGGTGCATACGGCATGAACGAGCGCGCCGTCATCATCGCCGCGATCTTCGTCGCCATGCTGGCGCTGGCCTGGCTGGCGCTGCACTTCGGGAGCCGCTGGTTCCGCACGCGCCAGACCGAGGTCGCGATCAGCGCTAAGGCCGACCTGGAGAACATGTTCATCTTTACCGACGAACGCCGCATCATGGTGATCAACCTGTCGGTGCTGATCGTGCTGCCGCTCACGGCCTGGGTCGTGAGCGGCAACCTGGTATTCGTGCTGATGTGCGTGGCGCTGGCCCTGGTGGCCCCACGTCTGGTGGTGGCCCACATCGCCCGGCGCCGCCTGCACCAGTTCGAGCAGCAGCTGCCGGACGCCCTGATGATGATCACCGGCGCCCTGCGCGCGGGCGCCAGCCTGCCGCTCGCCCTCGACAGCGTGGCCAGCGAAGGCAAGCCGCCCATCTCGCAGGAGTTCGCGCTGCTGCTGCGCGAGATGCGCCTGGGCGTCGATTTCGCCGTGGCCCTGGAATCGATGGAAAAGCGGGTGCCGCTGGAAGACCTGGCGCTGGTCACCGCCGGCATGGCGCTCTCACGCGAGGTCGGGGCCAATCTGGCGGCGACGCTCGAATCGATCGCCAAGACCCTTCGCGCCAAGCTGCAAATGGAAGGCAAGATCCGGAGCCTGACCGCGCAGGGCAAGATGCAGGGCCTGGTCATGGCGGGCCTGCCGGTGCTGCTGGTGGCGGTGCTCAATGTGATGGAGCCGGAGGCGATGGCGCCCCTGTTCAATGCCTGGTACGGCTGGGTGACGCTGGGCGTGATGGTGGTGACCATCCTGGTCGGCTACCACTTCATCCGCCGCATCACCACCATCGACGTCTGAACGGGAGCCGCGAGCATGAACCAATTCGTCATAGCCCTGCTGGTCGGCGCCGCCTTCGTGCTGCTTGCCGCCGCCCTGATCCACGGCGCGGTGCGCCTGAAGGAAGACGTGCCCGACGAAGACCGGGCCTACCTCGACCCCTTGCCGCGCCCATTGCGCCTGCTGTGGCCCGTGGTGCGCCTGGTCGACTACCACCTGTGCCGCAACATCCCGCAGCCGCTGCTGGCCGGCCCGGGCGAGACGCTGCGCCTGTCCGGCATGCTGTACCTGATGAACCCGACGCAGTTCATCGCCCTGTGCCTGGTCAGCCTGACGCTGTTTTCCGGGTTCACGGCGCTGGTGCTGTCGATGGCCGGCCTGTTCAACCCGTTCTGGGTCATCGCCGTGGCGGGCCTGGGCTTCGTCTATCCGCGCATCTGGCTCAAGGAGACGCTCAAGCGGCGCCAGAAACTGATCGTCAAGGCGCTGCCGGCCTACCTGGACTTTTTGACCATGTCGGTGGAGGCGGGCCTGAACATGGCCGGGGCGATCGCCCAGGCGGTGGACAAGGGGCCGGCCGGGCCGCTCAAGAACGAATTCGCCTTCGTGCTGCGCGACTTGCGCGCCGGCCTGACCCGCGCCGACGCGCTGCGCCGCATGGATGCGCGCGTGCGCATCCCGCAGGTGTCGAGCTTCATCAGCGCGGTGATCCAGGCCGAACGCATGGGCGCCAGCCTGGGCGCGACCTTCCGCGCGCAGGCCGAGCAGCGCCGCGTCGAGCGTTTCCAGCAGGCCGAGAAGCTGGCGATGGAGGCGCCCGTCAAGCTGATCTTCCCGCTGGTCGTTTTCATTTTCCCCGTGACCTTCCTGGTGCTGATGTTCCCGATCGCGATGAAGTTCATGGCATCGGGCATCAAATTCTGAACCGCCATGCTCAAGACCATTCCGATCCAGTTCGAGACCGCCTCCACGCCGCGCCGGCTCGACGTGATGCTGGCCACGACCGCCCTGGCGCGCATGCGCGGGCTGCTGGCGCGTCCGCCGCTGCGCGCGCACGAGGCCCTGTACATCAGCCCCTGCAATATGGTGCATACGATCGGCATGCGCTATGCCATCGACGTCGTCTTCCTGCGCCGCGACGGCGTGGTGCTGAAGGTCGCCGGCGGCGTCCAGCCGCGCCGCATGCGCGGTCACTGGCGCGCCGCGGCGGTGCTGGAGCTGGCCGCGGGCGAGGCCGCGCGCTGCGCCATCGCGCCCGGCGTGCGCCTGCCGCTGGAGGCGCCATGAACGCGCGCCAGGATGGACAAGCCGGCGCCGAGCTGCTGGTGGTGCTGCCGGTGCTGGTAGTGATGCTGTTCGGGACCATCCAGCTCGGCCTGATGTACCAGGCGCGCGCAACGCTCAACTACGCCACCATGCTCGCCGCGCGCGCCGGCGCGCTGCACAACGGCGATCATGGCGCCATGCGCAATGCGCTCGCACGCGGCCTGACCCCGCTGTTCGCGCACCAGGCCAGCGCCGCCGGCTACGCCGAAGCGCTGTCCAAGGCCACGCTGGAGACGGCGGCGGCCAGCAATATCACCGACATCGAGGTGCTCAACCCGACCGGCGCCGCGTTCTCCGACTTTGGCCGCGCGCGGCTGGACGGCGACGATGGACGCGAGCTGCCCAACGACACGCTGCATTACCGCACCACGGCCGCAGGCAGCAGCTCGCAGCTGTCGGTGCAGGACGCGAACCTGCTGCACGTGCGCGTGACCTACTGTTTTCGCCTGGTCGTGCCGGTGATCGATCGCATGCTCCACTCGGCGGTCAATGCGGTGTCGGCAGCCACTGAAGGGAGTGGCATGCAAAACCCGTTCGGCATCGGCCCGGCGCCGGGGATGGAGGCGCCGTGTTCGGCGCCGGGCGTGCGCGGACCGCGAGTGCAGATACGCAGCGAGGCGATCCTGCGCATGCAGTCGGCTTTTCATGAAGAGAACCTGGGAGGCGGGTCGGGTACGCCTCCCGATATGGGTGTGCCGGGGGATCCGGACGAGCCGGGCGGACCTCTTGAACCGATCGATCCTACCGACCCGACTGACCCGGAAGAACCGCCAGGAGGACCTACGTGTTAAGCGAGATGAGATCGGAGCTCGGCAGGTGGGTGCTGCTGTTCATGGTGGCGCTCATGCTGTGCGTGGCGCCTATTGGCGCTGCATGGGGACAGATACCGTTGCCCGGCAATGGGGGCGGTGGGGGTAGCGGAGGAGGGATGACGCCTGTCCCGCCAGGTACTGGCGGCGGCATCCAGCTGATATGCCAAATGCCTGCCGGGTCTTGTCCAACCAAGCAAGCGCGTGAGGAGCACGCCAAGAAGAACAACTGCAAGTTTCCCGAGGAAGTGTGCGAAAAGACGAGCGCGAGTGATGACAATAAGGGCGCCAACGAGCGTGACAAAGGCTTCTGGGGCTCGATGTGGAACAAGGTCACTGGGGCGTTCGATAATGGTTACGAGTTCGTAAGAGGAGTGGTCGCGGGACTTAAGGGCCAGCTTGTCGACTTGTGGAATATGGTGACCAATATCGACGAGGTCATTTCCGGGTTGGCCGCACTCGGCGAGTCGTTCTACAAAGACCCCAAAGGCACGATGAGGGCACTCGGCGAAATGCTCGGCCAAGGAGCAGTCGACACATTTACGCGTGCAACCCAGTGCGGCGCCTTCGATCTCGGGAAGGTGATCGGCAGCTATGTCAGCCCTGCATTCGGACTGAAACTCGCGACGAATCTGACGAAGTTCTCGGGCAAACTGGACGACGCAGCCAAAGCAGTGCGCAAGGATTATGGCTGCGCCAGTTTCGCGGCAGGAACGCTTGTGCTTACCACCGACGGATTCAAGCCGATCGAGTCGATCGTTGTAGGTCAGCAGGTTGGTTCACGCAATGAGAACAGTTTTGCCGACCGGCCGCAGCGGGTTACCGATGTATTCGGTCGCATTGCGCCGAGCTATCGCAGGCTGGTAACGGAGCTTGAGACGTTCGAGATCACTGACGAACATCCTCTTTGGCAGCAGGGTAACGGCTGGGTCGAAGCCGCCAAGCTGGTCCCCGGGGATGTCATCGCCAGTGCGCAAGGCGATACGATCGTCATCGCGAATGATTCAGTTGCAGGTCCCCTCCGAGTCTACAATTTCAGCGTAGCGCATAACTCCAGCTATTTTGTTGGGACTCAACAGGTCTGGGCTCACAATGCAGGCCCTTGCAGTATCGACCTTCACGCGAAGAGTTGGGACAAGCTGTCGGCGAAAGAGAAGGGTTATCGAGGTGAGCGTCAAGTTTTTATGGAGCTTTTGGAAAAAGGATATGAGCCTGTCGGAAATTCATTTGACCCACGCGGAATGACCCCAGATCAAGCATTCAAGGCTTGGGACGGCCAGGCGGGAATTGATGGGATCTATAAGGATAAGAACGGGAATTATGTCATCATCGAGTCAAAAGCGACTGGCGGCGTGAAAAAATCAGATCCGGAAGGATGCTATGATAATTTATGCACCGTGAAAAACGGCGACCGTCAAATGAGCGATGCTTGGCTGAATTCACGGATCGACCGTCTAGTTCCTGATCCAGAGGAGGCAAAAAAAATAAAGGCTAGCCTTGAAGCTAAGGCGGTGAAGAAAGTCTACGCCTTGACTGATGAAAAGGGTACTAGTTATCATGAGATTAGGGATATCAGCAGCACCGACGTTAAAGTTGGAAAGACATGGAGTCCATGAGATGAGCAATAAATTGCGTGACCCGGCTGGGAACGTTGAAAGCTATAACGAGGAAATAAACAATATCTTCTACAAGGAAAATTATGTCGCTGAAATAACGCCAGAGTCATTAGAGCAAGAAGCATGGTTTAAGCTGAAAAAAATTTCCAGCACGTTAGATCTGGTTGTTCATAAGTATGGCAGGGGCGATGCGATCGAATCAATTCAAGAGTTGATTGCGAGTCGTTCCGGTTTGATGGCGAAAAATAGCGAATTCATACGTGTAAATGGCGTAACTGAGAACAAAAATTTTTCTGCGATTGATGGATTTGCGCGCGTCGATGTCGCTTTCACGGCAATCGCTTTGCTACTGATGCCTTCTACAGAGTACTTGGATATTTTTCAAAAGCTCCTTCCCACTGAAGTGGCTAGGCGGAGTTATTTGATGGACCTACTAATTAGTAGTTTTTCCCCAAATCACGTAGTTCTAGAAAAATACAAAGCTGAAAAGCATGCTGTTGTATGGATGGAGCCATTCTTGCGTGCGCTCAGTCATAATGCGGATCAGCGGTCTGAGACACTGGCGCTTTACATGAAAAACTGGTGCCGTATGATGCGGCCTTGGGGTTGGAAGCCTGACCTCAACCCTCAGCGCGGTAAGGATCGCTTGTTTTGTGACTTTGCTTTTGAAGCGGCGCTGGCGGTGTGTGCCTATGATATCGACGACACTGCGTTCAAAAATCATCCCTACTATCCCCGCGATTTGGTCGATTACTATCGGGCCAATGTTCGCGACACGCGCGACGCTTGGCGCCCTGTAGCTGCAGGACCAGGCGTAACAATCATTGCACCTCCTCCCCCAAAGAAGGCAGACCTGAAAAAATCTAAGCGTAAGGCCATCGCGCGGTGGATCGAATTAGTTTGCGACGGCAACCTGGATGCAACCGAGTCGGTTCTTGAGCTGATAGGAAAACCCCGCAAGCTTGACGATATCCACGAATTGATGGAAGCGCTAAGCGACGCTGGCCAAGCCATCCATGGTGATATCAAAGACGACGAAACAATCCTGATTCAAACGGCCAGTGTGGCCGACGATAGGGCGCTCGGAGAGTTCGATGGCCCAGCAGGACCACCCTTCGGGCCGGCCCGCTGCAGTGCGGGATTGCTTGCCTTCTCGGCGTGGCTGGGAGTGCGCGGCTACCGCCTGGTCGACCTCGATAACGACGACGACGCCTGGCATGCCGTCGTCGTCAAAGCCGACTACCACGCGGAACTCATCGATCTGAGCAACACCCTGAAAATCCGTACCCGTACACCCGAAGCCGTTTATAACGATTAACCACCACAAGGACTTGCCATGTTTGGACTGTTCAAGAAGAAAGCACCCGCCCAACCCGCACTGCCAGCCTTGCGCGCCGACCAGCTACAGCCCCGAATTAAGCACATCAATTTCTTGAGGGCCCTGCAGGCCGCGGGCGTGCCGCCTGACCAGCAGCCGAGCCATGCACCGCTGTGCGGCGAGCTGATCGTCACCTATGCTTTCGATCTTCCCGACAGTTTCATGATGGCTACCCCGAAGCTGGTCGAGGGCGCTGGCGTTTCCTCAGCCGAGCTTCCCGGAATCGCACGCGCGAACCTCGAGCGTGCACTGCCGCAGCCGCAGTTCTTTGCCAAGGATGGCTGCAACGTCGCCGTGACCGGTGACGACCTGGAAGCGACCTTGCTGCTCGTCGACGGCCTGTGGGGCAGCATGGAGGCGCAGGTGCGCGGTAACATCCTGGTCAGCGCGCCGCGCCGCGACCGCATCCTGATGTGTGACAGTGCCGACCCGAGCGCGGTCGCAACCCTCCGTCAGCAGGCGCAGCAGTTCTTTGACGAGCAAAACGATCCGCACCGCTTGTCGACCCAGTTGATGGTGCGTCGCGGCGACGCCTGGGCGCTGTTCGACGGTCAATAACGAGGAGTCGGGATGTCGTTGAGCTTTGTACTTGGAAATCTGCTTGGCCGGGCCTTGGTCAGCTATGTCCTGGTCTGGGTCGCATGCTTCCTGGCGAGCCGTTTCGACTGGCGGCTCGCTTTCACTCGCAGCCGGCGCTGGTACAGCATACTCGCCGTCGTCGTCCTGACCTTGCTGGGCATGGGCGGCGCGATCGTGCGATCGGGGGGCGGGCAATGAGGCCGCGCCGCCGTCTCGCGCTCGCAGGCAGTCATGCGCTTCTGCTGGCCGGGCTACTGCCGTTCTCCGGGGCTCGCGCCCAGCCCGGCGACGCCAATGGCAGAAAGCCCGAGCCGCGTCACATGCAGATTTTTCATGTGCAGGAACTCGGCCTCGAGGTCTGGGTGGAGAACCAGCCGCCGTGGGAAACACGCCTGTCGAACGAGACCGGCCGCCCCACTTTCGTGGCCGAGAGCCCGCCCAACTATCACCCGCCAACCGTCATCACCTACGCAAGCTGGCCAGACGAGAAGGTGCCTGCGGATGGAATGCACCAGATGGCAGGCGCGGCGATCCGGCGCGCCAGCGAGAACTTTGGCGTGAGCCGCGAGCGCAGCCTCGCCATTCCGGTCAGACAAGCCCAGTATGGTGACATCCAGGGTTATGAGGGCTGGTTCACAGGCAAGGCCGACGGCGTGGCGATGGACGTCTCGGTGTTCGTCGGGCAGGCGCCCGGCAAGTTCCCGGTCGTCTTCAATGTCTACACCACCAGGGGCAAGCTGCCCAACCTGACCGAGGTCCTGCGTCGAGCCTGGACCAACGTCAAGTATCTACCGGCAGGCAGAACCAAATGAAGAAGAAAAGACCAGGAAGTCTTACCCGGATGGCGCTGTCGTGCGCGACGCTGTGGTGCATTTCGCCAGCCGTCCTATACGCGCAGGCGATCGATGCGCCGCGCTACATCAATGCCCAGGGAGTCGAGGTGATCCAGGGACGGCGTGCGGCGAAGCCGGGGCCGTCCGCAGGTATTGATAGCGAGGGTGGCGACGCGTCAGGACCGGTAAGTGGCGCCCAGGCGATCCCGAAGCGCCCGGAGCCGGCTCGGGTCATGGCAGCGGGCTACCAGATCGCGGCAGGCGAACAGCAGCAGCGGGACCGCGACCGGCTAAGCATTCTCGAGGAAGAGATGCACGCCGAAAATGTGGCGCTCGAGTCGAAGATCCGCGTTCTGCAAGATCCCGCCATGCGCGCCAAGCTCGACGCAGAGCAGCTCAAGCGTCTTCAAGAGACAACCCTGGCACACGAGAAGAATATTCGCGCTTTGCATTCTGAAATCGGGCGGGCGAAAAAGAACAGGTGATCGGCGTTAGCGCCATCCTTCCCTGGCCATCCCATTCAAGCTCAATAATTCAGTTGGAGTGTTCGTGCAAACGGTTAAAATGTTTCTCCGTGTCTATAACCGGCGTTTCAATTTTGGGCAGGCCGTGGAGGCGGTGCGTCGCTTTCTGCTGGCACTGAAAGAAGTGCATCCTGAGCTCGCGTACTGGGACGTACTTGGAAAGAAGCGGTTCGAACCGCTGCGGCACGACCTCGGTGATTTGTCCGAAGCGCTGCGCGCCGCTGATAAGCCCAAGAAAAAATATCGCCACGAAGTCAGTGCACTCGATGCGGACGGTAATCTGACCGATGCGTCAACCGCGCGGTTTGGCTTCACATTCTCTCTGTTTTCTGCCGCCGCCAACTCCCGGGGTGGTATGGACTATTCGCGTCCCGAACCGGTCGAGCTGCGTTTCGAACTTGGTGAGGACAATGCTTCCTCGCGGGTGTCCATGGACTTCCCACCAGGGGAGCAGGCTTTCCTGAATGGGCAAGCCATGCGTGCAATCGTCGAGGTAGCGACCCAGTCCTGGGACCCGGACAATCTGGAAGTCTGGCCGGCTGATTTCTACAGGGCTGCTGTCAGTGATCACGAGATCCCACGCATGGTGCGTGCAGGCTGGTTCAACTATCTGCGTCACCCGCTCATCGTGCCCTGTCTGCCGGAGACGCTTCCATACGCCGCCACGCGGCTGGACGACGACCGCATCCTCCTGTGCCTGGGCGACACGGTGCCCGAGCCCCACAATCAGGTTCAGGTCGCGCAAGGGGCGGCCATGCAGGCTATCTTCGACCAATTCCATCTCAACGAATCGCATGTGCTGGCCGGACTGCCGCTCGATGCGGAAGAGCAGGCCTATCTCGAGCAGGTCACGGGAGCACCGGCGGATCGCGGATATGCAGTTGCATTCACCGTGTTCGACGGCTACGATGCCGAGCGCGGAGTCCTGCTCTATGCGCGGCTGTTCAAGACGATCTTGGGAGGTTACCCCTTCAATCTGCTTCCGCACATGCGCGACGACGCGCCGCTGATTGGTGGCCTGTTCTTCGTCGGCCAGGCGCGGCAGCAGATCGCGGCGCTCGACCATGTGAGGGCAACTCATCCCATCGAGTGGCACGTTGCAGACGCCGAATTAGCGCGTACGCTGACCATGTTGCTGAACGACTGGCTGCAGATTCCGCCGGCCCGGCTGACGGTGCATTACACACCGTTCCTCGGCGGACTTGCAGAGGAATCAGAAACTAAATCAATGTTCTGATTTTTTTGCTCGGTCATCTGTTCGGCCGTGCTTGGTTTTGAGATCGCTCGCGCGACAAGGATCCGCCGAGCGAGTTATTGCGTCATTTCGGTCTGGGCAATCGGAGGCAGCGAGCCGAGACTGTCTGCCACTTTCAGGCAGTCCCCGGCTTCCGGAGACTTCTTGGGCAAGATCGCCAGATCTCCCGTTACCCAGGTCTGAAGCTTGCCGTTCTCTTCGTCCGCGAGAGAGAGCGTCAGCTTCGCATCCTCGTGGTTGCTGCGTGCCAGCATGACGATGGCGGCGCGGTCCAGGTCCTTTTCCTGCGATTGCACCCAGTTGTCGTGCGCCTTCCTCACCTTGCTGCGCACTCCCGGGAAGCGCTGCTCACAGATCGACAGGAATTCGGTCAGCAAATCCTTGCGCGCCATGATGCGCACGAGCCGCTCTTCGTGTGCCGACATCGGCTTCGCCGGCTCCTGCGCCGCGAGCATGTATGCCCGCTGGCGGTCCGTGGTGTTCATCGGATTGCCGCGGGCTTGCTGGACCTTCGCCAAAAAGACCCTCGCATCGCCGGGTTTGCCGCTGACACTGCCGATGACCTCGCCCTTTGAATAGATCAGCTGCTCGGGCAGCCCGAAGGGTTTCTCGACCTTTCCGAAATCGGGGAATTTGTGCCAGACCGGCCACTGGACGCGGGCGAACTTCACACTCGGATCCTTGGCAGGCGCGACCGCGCGCGCGTACGCGTCCGCAGCGCCAGGGCAGTATCTGCATTTCCGATCGGGGGAAGTGAACTGGACCACCACGGTCTCATGCGCAGCCAGGTAGGCGGCCAGTTCCTGTGGTTTCAGATCCTTCACCGGGGCTGCCTGAACGGCATGGGATGTGAGCAGGACTGCCAGAAATAGTGCAGAGTTAAGAGCGGTCATTGGAACTTCGCGGGCTTCATGGACAATCCAGATTGTCTGGCAATGCGAATGACTTCGCAAATCGCTGTGCATGAAAAGGCAAAGTCAGCCTTGATGACCGACGAGCGGTAGACGATCACGACCACGTCCGACTCAGCTGTTCTCGTCAATCATTCGTGCTGAATCATGGCTGCGGATAGGAAGGCAGCATGTCCAACTTGTTCGCCAGATTGATGCAGTCGCTTGCCTTCGGGGGCGCATCGCGCAGCATGCCCAGGTCGCTCCGTGCCCACTCCTGCAGCTTTTGATGTTCTTCTCTCAGCAGCTTGGTCGCTAGTTGCGCGTGCTCGCGGCTGGTGTGCGTCACCATGACGATGGCCGCCTTGTCCAGATCCTGTTTCTGCGCCCGGACCCAGGATTCATGCGGCGCCTGCATCTTGCCCCGCGTCTCTGGATACATCTTGCCGCAGACCGAGACAAATTCGTCCACGATGTCCTTGCGCGCCATGATCCTGATCAGGCGCTCGTCGTGCGCGGACAGCTGTGCAGCCGGTGCTTGCGACCCGGCAGCCTGCAATGGCGCGGCCTGTGCAGTGTGGCAGCCCAATGAAACAGCCAGGATGAATCCGTACTTGAATGCGGTCATGGGAACTCGGCGGCGTGATGAACAACCTGCATTGTTCAGCATTGAAAATGCTTTTGCAAACCGCTTTGCATAGCCGCGCTAAATACCGCGCCGTCGGCCGCTCAGAAGCGGTACGACACGCTGGCGCGCAGCACCGGGAAGAACTTGTAGTCCGACAGCTCCTCGCTCAAACGCGCTTCTTCGCGGGCGACGTCGGCCGCCAGCACGGTGCAGGTCACGCGCGAACTGGTGCAGCCGCGGCTGACCAGGTTCACATGCGCCTTGCCCTGGTAGAAGGCGCCGAGGTCGGCGCTGAAGTGCCAAAGCTTGTTCGGCGTGAGGGCGTTGCCCCAGCCGATGCCGATGTACGGCGCGGCCTTCTGAAAATCGACCTTCGCGTCCAGGTTGCCGACGTCGGCCGCCGTATAGCCGCGGCCATTCATCACGTACTGGCCATCGGCGTTCGGACGGCCGCGGCCCTCGATCTCGTTGCCGTTATAGACGATGCCGCCGGTCAGCCGGAACGGGCTGTTGGCGACCACGTACCAGTCGAACAGCACGTCGACGGTCTGCAGCTTGCCCTTGGCGTCGTAGTTGATGCCGCCGGTGCGCTTGTCAAAATCGTGCTGGAAGTAATTGATGCCGAAACGGCCGTTGAGATTGCTCTCCATGGGCACGACCAGGTGCACGCCGGCGCCGGTGGTGCCCAGCGTGGCGGTGACGGCGGCGCCGATCTCGGCGTGGGCGGAAGCGGCGGCCAGCGTGGCGGCCAGCGCGACAACGATGCGTTTCAGTACCATCTGTAAAACCTTTTGATCGGAAAGGCGAGATTGTAGCGGGCAGGGGTGGGGTAGGGCATGTCTGAAAATTGTAATCAGAGGTAGAAAGCAACACGCATCCAGGGCGTCTGCACACCCCTTCCATGCCCCCTGGCCCCGGTTTCGTCGGCCCAGTCCCGACTCCGTCGCATAATGCTGTATCGCAAGGAATGGATAGCCTATGGTGGGCCCATTCTCACCATCCGAAAGCACATCATGTTTGCAAGCCTGTTCCACGTGTTCCGCCTGTTGCTGGCCTGGCTGGCGCTGTATCTCGCCCTGTGCCTCACCCTGAACGAGACGGTGCTGGAGCGGGTAGACGCCGACCTCGGCCCCATCGGCCCGCTGCTCGGCTTTGCCCTGTGCGGCTGGGTGCTGCTGGAAGTGTTTTCGCATATGCGCCGGGTGCGACTGGTGATTGGCCACCTGGACGCCAGCACGCTGTCGAATCGCCAGCGGCGCCAGGTCGAGATTCCGCTCGAAGCCGGCGAAGCCTTCGACATGATCGATGCCGCCATCCGCGAACTGCCCGGCGCCACCGTCGTCGACAGCGCGCGCGACAGCCTGCAGGTGCGGGCCAAGGTCGCGCGCATCGACCCATACGGCAAGGAGGCGTCCCAATTGTGGGGCCTGGAGGCCTTCGGGAACCGGCGCAACCAGATCCTGGCGACGGTGACGCCGAATGGCGACGTGGCCGGCAGCGTGACCCTGATCTGCGAGCCGGAGGCGCCGGCCTGGACCGACTGGTTCCTGGTCGATCACGGGACCAACCTGGAAAACGCGGAAGCCGTGGTGCGCGCCATTGCGCGCCGCATCGCCGAGCGGCGCCGCATCGAAGCGAATCAGGTGCGCGAGAGCGTGACCGAGAAGGAACTCACGGTGGCGCGCCTGAACCTGTTGCACGCCCAGGTCGAGCCGCACTTCTTATACAACACCCTGGCCAGCGCCCAGGTGCTCACCCGCAGCGACCCGGCGCGCGCCGACGCCATGCTGGGCAATCTGATCCAGTACCTGCGCCACTCGCTGCCGCGCACCGAGGATGCGCCGTCGACCCTGGGCGAAGAGCTCGAGCGGGCGCGCGCCTACCTCGACATCCTGGCCATCCGCATGGGGCCGCGCCTGTCGTTGCAGGTCGATGTGCCGGACGAGCTGCGCAGGCTGGTGTTCCCGCCGATGATGCTGCAGACCCTGGTCGAGAACGCGATCAAGCACGGGCTGGAGCCGAAGCCGGGCGGCGGCACGGTGTGGATACTGGCCCGGGCCGTGGGCGGCGAGAGTGCCCAGGCGGTGGCCGTGACCGTGGCCGACGACGGCCGCGGCTTTTCGAGTGAAGGCGCCGGCACCGGCATCGGCCTGCGCAATGTGCGCGAGCGGCTGCGCCTGGCCTACGGCAATGGCGCCAGCTTCGCCATCGTCGCCAACTTCCCGAGCGGGGTAGCGGCGACCATCACGGTGCCGCTGGCGCTGCAGGGAGCCGGAGGCCGCCATGCTGCATGACACCGTCAAATGCGTGGTCGCCGAAGACGAAGCCCTGTTGCGCGACGAATTGCTCAAGTTGTTGATCGATGCCTGGCCCGGGCTGCAGATCGTCGCCGTATGCGAGGATGGCGGCAGCGCATTGGAGGCCATCGAGACCCACCGCCCTGACGTCGCCTTCCTCGACATCCGCATGCCGGGGCTGTCGGGCCTGGAAGTGGCGTCGAACATGCTGGCGGCGGGCCTGCGCACCGAAGTCGTGTTCGTGACTGCCTACGACCAGTACGCGCTCGACGCCTTCGACCGCGGCGCGGTCGACTACCTGCTCAAGCCGGTGGCGCGCGAGCGCTTGATGGCGACCGTGGTGCGGGTGCGCGAGCGCCTGGCGCGCGGCGGCGTCGACGCCAGCCAGCTGGCTGAGCTGCTGGCGCGGCTGCAGGTGGTGGCGCCGCCGGCGCCGCGTGCGCAGCCGCTGGTGTGGCTGACGGCCAGCCGCGGCAACGAGACGCGGCTGATCCTGGTCGACGACGTGGCGTACTTCCAGTCCGATTCGAAATACACGGTGGTCATGACGCTTGATGGCGAGTCGCTGCTGCGCAAGCCCATCCGCGACCTGCTCGAGGTGCTCGACCCGGCCATGTTCAAGCAGGTGCACCGCTCGACCATCGTCAACCTGCGCGCAGTGGCCGGCGTGGCGCGCGACGAGAGCGGACGCGGCACGATCCGATTGAAGAACCGGCCGGAGACGCTGACTGTCAGTCAGTCCTTCATGGGCTTGTTCCGTAATATGTAGTCAACAATATTGACACGCGCAACGTTATTCACGTCGCCATAGTAAAATCGACATTGCCCGAGGGCCCGGCGTCGTTGCCGGGCAGGGCAATTAGAGGGAGGCAACTTGCGTAGCGATATCGTGATCGTGGGTGGAGGCGCCGGCGGACTTGAGCTGGCCTGCAAACTGGGCCGCAAACTGGGCCCATCCAAGGTGACGCTGGTCGACAGCCGCCTTTATCATATCTGGAAGCCGTCGCTGCACGAAGTCGCGGCCGGCACCCTGGACATCCACCAGGAAGGATTGTCGTACGCCATGCTGGCCCACGACAATGGATTCAATTTCGTGCTCGGCCCGATGTCGGGGCTCGATGCCGCAGGCCAGGCGATCGAGATCGGCGCGGTGCGCGCCGCCACCGACAATGAAGAAGTGCTGCCCGTGCGTCGGCTGGCCTATGGCTCGCTGGTGATGGCGATCGGCAGCACCTCGAATTATTTCGGCGTGCCGGGCGCCCAGGAACACTCGATCTCGCTCAACGCGACCGAGGACGCCGAGCGCTTCCGCCTGCGCATGCTGCGCCTGATGCTGGCGGTCGAGCAGCAGCGCGAAGAAGGCAAGGAAACCGGCCTGGACGTGGTCATCATTGGCGGCGGCGCCACCGGCGTCGAGCTGGCCGCCGAGCTGCGCGAAGCGTCGGGCGCGTATGCGCGCTATGGCTTCGCGCGCATGGACGTCAAGCGCGACGTGCGCATCACCATCCTCGAAGGCGCGCCGCGCATCCTGGCGCCGCTGCCCGAACGGGTCTCGAAGGCGGCGCACGACCTGCTCGGCAAGCGCGGCATCCAGGTGGTGGCCGATTGCCGCGTCACCGCGATCGAGGCCGACAAGGTTATCGACGGCAAGGGCAATGTCTACCCGGCCGACCTGTGCGTGTGGGCCGCCGGCATCCGCGCGCCCGAGCTGCTGGGCAGCCTGGGCCTGCCAACCTCGAAAGGCGGCGGACTGGACGTCGACGCCCACCTGCGCGTGAAGGGCGTGCCGAATATCTGGGCGCTGGGCGACTGCGCCGTCTGCATCGACGGCAATGGCGCGCCGGTCCCGCCGCGCGCCCAGGCCGCGCACCAGCAGGCCGACTACCTGGTGACGGCCTTCCTGCGCATGGACAAGGGCCGGGCGCCGCAGGATACGCCGTACGAGTACCGCGACTATGGTTCGCTGGTCTCGGTCGGGCAGAGCACCAGCGTCGGCAGCCTGATGGGTTCGCTGCGCGGCGCCAGCTGGTTCGTGCAGGGCGCGGTGGCGCGCACGATGTACGCGAGCCTGCACCTGATGCACCACCGCGCGGTGATGGGCATTACCCGCACCGCACTGCTGGCGGTGGCGCGCTTCCTGATCCGGCGTAGTACGCCGCTGGTCAAGCTGCACTGAGGAAATGGCTGGCCGCCGTGCTCCACCAGTTTCCTTCTTTTGCGAGCCCAAATACGTCGTTCCCGCGAAGGCGGGAACCCAAGTTTGCAAGCGCATCGCTTAATAAAAATTAAGTGGTGACGCCGAAGACTTGGGTTCCCGCCTTCGCGGGAACGACGTTCATGGGCTAACGATTTTTTCAGGCCGCCAGCTCGCGCGGCAACGTCATCTGCAATATGGCGCCGCCGGTATCGCTGCGCGCCAGGGTCAGGTTGCCGCCCAGGTAGCGGGCGCGTTCGCGCAGCAGGCGCAGGCCGTGGCAGCCCTGCGCCGACTTTTCCAGCGCGTCCTCGGAAGGTCCCACGCCATCGTCGCGCACGGTGAGCATCGCCATCTCGCCGTCGTCGTCCAGGATCACGTCCACCCGCGTGGCCTGGGCGTGGGCGGCGGCGTTGCGCAGGCCTTCCTCGGCGCAGCGCAGCAGCAGCACGCCGTGTTCGCGCGACCAGGCGCCGTCGTCCTCGGGCAGGCTGGCGCGGGCCTTCAGGCCACGCTCGGCGCCGAAGGCGGGCACCAGCTCGGCCAGCGCGGCGCGCAGGCCGAGGAATTCGAGCTTGTCGTTCCACAGCTCGAGCTGCATCGCGCGGTTGGTTTCGATGATGCCGGCCAGCAGCGTCTTCATCTGGGCGGCGCGTTCGCGCGCCTTGCTGTCGGCCGGCAGGTTCTGGGTCAGCAGGGCCAGGTGCATGGTCAGGGCCGTCATCGACGAGCCCAGGCTGTCGTGCAGCTGGCGCGCCAGCTGGCGGCGTTCCTGGTCCCAGCAGTTGGCCAGCCAGGCCAGCATTTCGGTGAGTTCAGCGGTGCGCTCCGCAACCTGGCGTTCTAGTTCCGGGTCGGGGGGCGATGGGGCCGGTTCGGTCATCGTAGGCTCTGTTAAATGTTTCCCAAATCATACAACAGTTGGCAATCCTGCGGCGCGCGCCCGGCGCTGCAAGCCGCTCAGGCGTTGTGCCTGCACAGCGTGCGCTCCCGTACAGTCTGCGCGGCGATAGCGGCGCATGCTGGAAACGTGGCCAGCGAGCCACGCATATCAAACAGAATCGGGGGTATTACCATGACGAAAAACAACAAGCAACAGGACGCCATCGCGCTCCTGGTCAGCCAGCACGACGAAGTCAAGGCGCTATTCAAGCAGTTCGACGAACTGGGCGAGCGCGCCACCACCAGCAAGAAAAAGCTGGCGGGCGAGATCTGCGAGCAGCTGATCATGCACACGCAGATTGAGGAAGAAATCTTCTATCCGGCGCTGCGCTCGGTGTCGAAGGAAATGGAAGACATGCTGGACGAAGCCGTGGTCGAACACGCCTCGGCCAAGGACCTGATCTCGCAGATCCAGGAAATGGAGCCGGGCGACGACCTGTACGACGCCAAGGTCACGGTGCTGGGCGAATACATCGAGCACCACGTCGACGAGGAAGAAGAAGACATGTTCCCCAAGGTGCGCAAGCTCAAGCTCGACCTGGACGCCCTGGGCGCCGAAATGGCGGCGCGCCGCGACGAGCTGCTCGCCACGGCCTGACGGCGCGCGGTTTCAGGCGGCGGCAGTGCCGGCCGGAGCCGGGGCTGTAGCCACCGGCGCCAGCGCTTCCAGCAAGCGCTCGATCTGCACCGGCTTGACCAGATGCTGGTCGAAGCCGGCTTCCATCACGCGCCGCTGGTCTTCCGGCAGGCCGTAGCCGGTCACGGCGATCAGGCGGATCGCGCGCGTGGCCGGGTCGGCGCGCAGGCGCCGCGCCACCTCGTAGCCGTCGATGCCGGGCAGGCCGATGTCGACCAGCGCGGCGTCCGGGCTGCAGGCCTGCGCCTGGCTCACGCCCTGCAGGCCATCGGCGGCCTGGTACACCGGATAGCCGAAGGCGGCCAGCATGGTCGCCATCATCTCGCGCCCGTCTTCATTGTCTTCGATCAGCAGCACCGACGGCTTGCCGGTGTCCAGCGCCGGCGCCACTGCCGGCGCGCAGGGCTCGGCCGCTTCGGCCACGCCGGCGTACGGAAGGCGGATCGTGAAACTGGAGCCGAGTCCGGCGCCGGGGCTGTCGGCGGCGACGCTGCCGCCGTGCAGCTCGACCAGGCGCCGCACCAGCGACAGGCCGATCCCCAGGCCGCCCTGGGAGCGGTCGATCGAGATCGCGCCCTGCACGAACACGTCGAACACCTGCGGCAACAGCTCAGCCGGGATGCCGACGCCCGAATCGCGCACGCTCAGCACGACGTCGTCGCCGGTGCGCCTCAGGGCGATGTCGATGGCGCCGCCGTTCGGCGTGTATTTCAGTGCATTGTCCAGCAGGTTCGACACGATCTGTTCCAGGCGGGTCGGGTCGCCGTCGACCCAGCCCGGGGCCAGGTCGACCGCAATCCGGTAACCGTCGGTGCGGCCGGTGGCGCGGAAGGTTTCCAGGCAGCTGGCCACCAGCCGCGACAGGTCGGTGGCCTGGCGCGCCAGCAGGATCTTGCCCGACATCGCGCGCGACAGGTCGAGCAGGTCGTCGACGATGCGCGACAGGTGCTGGCTCTGGCGCTGGATGATGCTGCGCGCGCGCGCCACCGTGTCGGGCGCCGCGCCGGGCAGGCCGATCAGGCTGGAGGCGCTGGTGATCGCCGACAGCGGGTTGCGCAGTTCGTGACCCAGCATGGCCAGGAACTCGTCCTTGGCGTGGCTTTTTCGCTCGGCCGCGCGCCGCTCTTCCATCTCGCGCACCAGGCGCCGGTTGGTGGCGGTAAGTTCCGATGCGTGCTGCGACAGCTCCTCGGCCTGGCGCTTGAGTTCCTCGTTCTTCATGGCCAGGGTGACGAACACCGACACCTTGGCATGCAGGATCTGCGGGATGACCGGGGTGAACAGGAAGTCGGCGGCGCCGCGCTGATAGGCCTTGAGGCGGTCGATCTCGTCGGCCAGGAAGGCGGTGACGAAGATGATCGGGATGTCAGCCGAGCGTGGGCGCTGGTGGATCGCCTCGGCGGTCTCGAAGCCGTCCATGCCGGGCATGTTCACGTCGAGCAGGATCACGGCGAAATCGTGCAGCAGCACCTGGCGCAAGGCCTCCTGGCCGGAGCGGGCCGACAGCACGGCGTAGTTGCCCTCGTCGGCGCGCCCGTCGAGCAGACTGGTCAGCGCGAGCAGACTTGCAGGGTCGTCGTTGACGACCAAGATCTTGGGTTTATCGCTGTTCGC
Organism: Massilia sp. UBA2604; assembly: GCA_002339265.1. Taxonomy (GTDB): domain Bacteria; phylum Pseudomonadota; class Gammaproteobacteria; order Burkholderiales; family Burkholderiaceae_D; genus Telluria. Next base: position 42,142 of record DDKG01000139.1, read on the forward strand.
CACGATGGATTCCGTCAACATTGCTGTGCTCGCCCGACAAGGATTGTAGACTTGTAGTTATGTTTAGGTAAATACCTTGCAAAACGCGCCATCATAGCATGTGACATAAGTGCCATTCGGCAAATAAATCAATCGTGCGGCAGGAGAGGATGTTCGGTGCCGCACATACGTCGGTGCAGGGCTATGCCATAGTGGAATCGAACCGGAGGACGGGGCTACAAGAAGAGGGCATAACATGAATATCGACACCATTGTAAATGAACAATTTCACGGCAAAACTTTCCGCGAACTGGCCGACGCACCGCTGTCGGCGCTGCGCGGCATCGGCGAGCAGCAGGCTGCCGCGCTGGCCGACACGCTGGGCGTGAAGACGATCGGCGACCTGGCGAACCTGGAAGTGATCCGCTACGCGATCGCCATCAAGGCGCTGTCCGGCTGCGAAGGCCTGTCCAACAAGGAAAAGGCCGAGGAAACGCTGCTCGACGACGCGGTCGAGATGACTTTCCCGGCCAGCGACCCGATCTCGGTCGACGCCGGCATCACCCGCATCGAAGTGGCGCCGGACATGGTCGACGCGGGCCACGACCACCAGCACGCACAGTCGATCGAAGAAAAGAGCAAGATTCGCGAGTGCCCGGTGGAAGAGAAACGCTGAGCTTTTAGTTAATCGGCAATATTAAGGCAGGCCACGCGGCGGGAGTTGCGTGGCTTGTTTGTTTTGTAGGATCGACGCGCTGGAAGAAGGTGGAGAGGGGAGTGGTGCTGGCGGGAGAACTTGGATTCCCGCCTTCACGGGAATGACGTGCTGGAGTACCAGGCCGAAGTCGCGATACTGCAGTACTCCAACCTCACCAACGTCGTTCCCGCGGAGGCGGGAACCCAAGTCAGCAGCGCAGTGATGGAAGAATTAGCACTACTCAGCGATGCTGCGCCGCCAGCTCCACCGGTGCGGCAGGAGCGGTCGCCTGGCTGGGCGCCGCCGAGGTCTTGGCCGCCGCCTGGCGGTTCGCCGCCGGCGAGCAGAAGCGGTTCTTGCCGGCGCGCTTGGCTTCGTACAGCGCGTAGTCGGCGATATTGATCAGCGCGTCGACCGACTCGGCGTCGTCCGGATAGATGCTGATGCCGATCGAGGTCGACAGGCGCAAGGTAAGGTCGTTGATGAAGAAGGGCTCGGACAGTGCCTCGACCAGTTTCGAGGCCGGTCCCTGGGCGTCGGCCAGGCTATGGATGTCGCCCAGCACCACCATGAATTCGTCGCCTCCGAGGCGCGCCACGGTGTCTTCCTTGCGCGAGCTCGACAGCAGGCGCTGGGACACCATCTTGAGGATGTCGTCGCCGTAGGCATGGCCGTAGGTGTCGTTGATCGCCTTGAAGCCATCCAGGTCGAGGTACATGACGGCCGCCTTCGCATGGCTGCGGTTGGCGTGCTGCAGGGCGGTTTCGATGCGGTCTTCCAGCAGGCGCCGGTTGGGCAGGCCGGTAAGGGCGTCGTGCAGGGCCAGCTCCTGCTGGGCCTTGGAATACTGGGCCAGTTCCTTGTACAGCAGCCGCACCTCGAGCATGTTGTGGATGCGCTTGTGCACTTCGAGCAGGTCGAAGGGCTTGCTGATGAAGTCGCGGGCGCCGGCTTCGAGCGCGGCGATCTTGAAGCTCGGCTGGGCGGTCAGGGCCAGCACCGGCAGGTAGCCGCCTTGCTCGATCTCCTTGAGCCCCTTCATGACCTGGAAGCCGTTCAAACCCGGCATCTGCAGGTCGAGCAGGATCAGGTCGTAGTTGTGCTCGCGGTGGAGCGGGCAGACCTGTTCCGGCAGCATGGTCGAGCTGACGCAGGTATAGCCTTCTTCGCGCAATATCTCTTCCATCAGTTCGATATTGTCGGGCGAATCGTCCACTACCAGGATCTTCGCGTTCAAAATGTCTTGTCTGCTCGGCATGCTTTTCTCTTCTCTTCGTATGGAGCGGATTCCCTTCTGGGTGGAATCGGGCTTGAACCCATCACTACTTAGTCTAGCAAACAGCTCAAAATTTCTTGTAGGACAGCGCCGCGTGCGGGGGTAGGAGCATGAACGACCGGCCGACAACGGATCGACCTCAATGGCTGCTCATCACTCAACGGCTGACTGGGCGCGTTCCTCCGGCGATCATGGGCGCTGCCGGCGGCGCGGTCACCATGCCGATCGCCGCCATCAGCTCGGTCTGCTCGACCGGCTTCGAGACATGGGCCGAAAAGCCCGCTTCCAGCGCCTTGAGCCGGTCTTCGGAGCGGGCGAAGGCGGTCAGGGCGATCGCGGCGACCTGCCCGCCCGCTTCGCGCGGCAGGGCGCGCACCCAGGATAGCAGCTCGAGGCCGTCGACCTCGGGCATGCCGAGGTCGCTGATCAACAGGTCGGGCGGCGCGGCCTGCAGCAGGTCGAAGGCCTCGCGCGCGCTGGCGGCCAGGCGCACGCTGGCCTGGCAATCGGCCAGGATGCGGGCGATCAGCTCGCGCGCGTCGCGGTCGTCGTCGACCACCAGCACCGAGGTGCCGCGCAGGTTGCGCACCGCGGCCTCGACCGCCTGGGCGTCGGCGTCCGCGGCGCCAGGCGGCACCGCCGGCAGCAGCATTGCCCGGCGCCGCGCGGCGCGCGCAGCGTCGGCGCTGACAGCCTTGGCCACCGGCAGCTCGATGGTGAAGCTGGCGCCGTGGCCGACCCCGGCGCTGTCGGCGCGCACCGTGCCGCCGTGCTGCTCGACCAGGTGCTTGACGATCGACAGGCCCAGTCCCAACCCGCCGTGGGTGCGCGTCATGGAGGCGTCGGCCTGGCGGAAGCGCTCGAACACGTGGGTGATGAATTCGGGACCGATGCCGGCGCCGTTGTCGCGGATCGTGATCGCGACATGCTCCTCGTGCCGGCCGACCTCGATCGTCACCAGTCCGTCGCGCGGGGTAAACTTGATCGCGTTCGACAACAAGTTCCAGATCACCTGCTGCAGCCGGCCCGGGTCGCCCGCCACCGGCGGCACGTCGGCCCCGTAGTGGCGCTCGATGCGGATGCCCTTGGCGTCGGCCGCTGGACGCACGGTCTCGATGGCGGCGTCGATGAAGCCGGCCGGGGCCACGGTCTGCATGTCGAGCAGCACCTTGCCCGATGTGATGCGGCTCATGTCGAGCAAGTCTTCGATCAGCTGGGCCTGGGCGCGCGCATTGCGCTCGATGGTCGACAGGCCGCGCTGCAGGTCGGCGCCGTCGCGGCTGCCGCGGCGCAGCACCTGCGACCAGCCCAGGATCGCCGACAACGGCGTCCTCAGCTCGTGCGACAGGGTGGCCAGGAATTCGTCCTTCATCTGGCTGGTGCGCTCGGCCTCGGCGCGCGCCTCGCGCTCATTCTCGAGCAGCACCTTGCGCTCCTCGGCCGCGCGGCTGGCCGCGTCCACCAGGCGGATATTGTCGACCGCGATCGCGGCCTGGGCCGCGATGCCGCTGACGATGCGCTCGCTGCGTTCGGTGAACACGCCGGGCTCGGGGTGGCCGAAGAACATCGTGCCGAGCAGCTCGCCCGAGCGCGCCGTGACCGGCACCGACAGATAGCTGCGCACCGGCGGATGGCCGGCCGGCAGGCCGAACTGCGGCGCCTTGTTCGCATGCAGCGGATCATGGCCGAGGTCGCCCAAATCGCCAACCCGCACCAGCCCGTCGGCGCGCAAGCCGGGGCCGAACAGGGCGCTGGCGCCCGGTTCGGCGAAATCCTGGAACTCGGCCGAGGTGGCGCCCGACAGCGTGTACAGCGAAAACAGCGTGCCCGCGCCCTGTTCGCCGTAGTGGAAGAAGGCGCCGAAACGGGCGCCGCAGACGCCGGCGGCGGCGTCGGTGGCGGCCTGCATCAGCGAGCGCAGGTCGCGCGTCGAGGCCAACACGGTGCCGGTGCTGTTGAGCAGTTCGAGCACGTGCGATTCTTCGCGCAGCGCCTGTTCGGCGCGTTTCACCTGGTCGACGTCGGTATTGGTGCCGAACCAGCGCACCACGCGGCCGTCGCGGTCGTGCACTGCCTCGACCCGGGTGAGGAACCAGCGGAAGTTGCCGTCGGCGCCGCGGATCGGGAATTCCATCTCGAACGGCGAGCCGGTGCGCACCGATTCGTCCCAGTGCTCGAGCACGGCCGGCAGCACCGCCGGGTCGTACACGTCTTTCCAGCCCCAGCCGGTGGATTCGGCCGGGGTGATGCCGGTGTATTCGTACCAGCGCTGGTTGAACCAGACGATGGCGCCGCTGGGGTCGGCCATCCAGGCCAGCTGCGGGATGGTATTGGCCAGCGCGCGCAGCTCTTCTTCGCTCTGGCGCAGGTGGTCGTCGGCCTCGCGCCGGGCGCTGATGTCCTGGGCCATCCCGGTCATGCCCAGCACGCCGCCGCCCTGGGCCGGGCTGGCGTAGTCGGGGCGGCCGACCAGGGCCACGCAGTGCGCGACGGCCTGGCCATCCAGCTTGCCCGCGCCGGGGTGGCCGTCGGGTGGCAGCAGGCGGCATTCGAGGTCGAGGTCCCGGCCCTGCGAGAAGGCTTCGAGCACGGCGCGCCGCACCCGCGGGCGGTCGTCCTGGGCCAGGCGCGCGCGCAGCAGCGGCCATTCGAGCGCCACGCCTTCCGGCAGGCCGAGGATCTCGGCGGCGCGTGCGCCGAAGGTGACGCGGTCGCTGGCCGCGTCCCAGCGCCAGTCGCCGAGGCGGCCGGCCGCGATCGCGAGCTGCAGGCGGTTGTTGTTGTCGATCAGGGCTTGCTGGTCGAGCTTGCGCGCCGTGATGTCCTGGAAGTACAGGGTCAGGCCGTCGGGCGAGGGATACACCCGCATGTCGAGCCAGCATTGCAGGCGGCGGTAGAAGAATTCCTTGTTGACGGTAATCCGTTGTTCCATCGCGCGCCGGCAGTCGGCTGCGACCGAGGTGCCGTGCAGGTCTTCGAATTCGTCCCACAGCCGGTGTCCGACCAGGCTGTCGCGGCTCTTGTTGAGCGGCGCGATCATTTGCAGCGCACGGCCGTTGATATACGTGATGTTCCAGTCGCGGTCGACCGCGCAAAAGCCGTCGGTCAGGCTTTCGAGCATGTTTTCCATGCGCTCGTTGGCGCGCTGCAGCTCTTGCCGGGTGGCTGCCAGGTCCTGTTCGGACACGTGGCAGGGGGTGCTGCTGGAAAGGTCGGAGGGAGTGTTCATGCCGGAGTTGCGGAACGCCCGAGACCGGGCAGGATGTGTTTCATTGTAGACCAGACAAGCCGGTCTGACACACACGCTTGATGCAAGTTCAGCACCGGCCCCTTTCCAGGCGCTCCTTCAGCCGGGCTTGCCCGCCTGGCGCGCGACCTTGGTCAGCGCATCCTGCAACTGGTCGATCTCGTAGGGCTTCTGCAGCGACTGATAGGGGAAGGACAGGTGGCGCAGCAGGGTGTCGCCATAGCCCGAGGCGAAGATCACGCGCAGCGACGGATCGTCGGCGATCGCGCGGGTGGCCAGGTCGACGCCCGACATGCCGGGCAGGCTGACGTCGGAGAACAGCACGTCGTAGCGCTGGCGCGCGAGCAGGGCCAGGGCGTCGTCGGGATGGGCCACGCCGTCGGCTTCGTGGCCGAAGGCCTTGAGCATCTCGCACACCAGGTATTGGGAATCGACGTTGTCCTCGACCACCAGGATGCGCATGGCGCTGCCGCCCGTGTCTTCCTCCACCGGCGCAGCCGTGGCCGGGGCCAGCGCCACTTGCACGCCGCGCACCGCGCCGGTCTCGTCGCGTAGCGGAGTCAGGCGCAGGTCGAAGCGCGATTCCTGGCTGCCGTCGATGCGGCGGAAGGTGAGGGAGGTGTCTTGCACCACGCCGGCTTCGCCGCGCCAGGCGGCATCCAGCGCCTTGCCGGCCGCCGCCAGCGGTGGGGGCAGCACCGGCGGCACCGAACCGCCGGGCACCCGGCCGTAGCCGGGGCCGGCCAGTTGCGCGTAGGCCTCGTTGAACACCGTGATCGTCTCCGTACCCCAGACCAGCAGGGTGGGCAGCGGAGAATTGAGCAGCAGGTCGCTGGAGAGCCGCAACGGCAGGGGCCAGCGGCTGATATCGCCCAGTGCGGTCGCCGACCAGTCGTAGGATGCGGTGCTCCGGGCGGAGGTGTCGAGGTCGGGCATGGGCAAGCTTGTTGTAAAAACGAAAATATGGGCGGCATCCTACACCAAATGGCCATCGCCTGCTTTAGCAACCGTGCGCGGCCGCACAGACCTTGTTCCGTATCTAAGTTGTGATCGCAAAGCCGATTTTTTACCCTAACGAAATTGACATGCTTGGGAGTGCGCGAAGTAATGGGCAAAAAAAAGCCCGCATCGTGAGAGGCGGGCTGAATCTATTTCCTAGGAGGAGAATAGAGGAGACAGGTGAATGATGCTGCATTGCGTCAAATCAGTCCAATTTATATTTCCAATACCAGTCATAGCCTTAATAAATATCCCATGGGATTGTCAAGTGCGCACTGTAGCGTGCGCGCACTTGGTGCGTGCGAGAAAATGTTCTAGGATGGCAACTATGTCATCTTCTTCGTTGCTCGCTCGCGCCGGTATCGCGCTGTTGTGCTGCGCCTGCGCCGGGCAGGCGCATGCACGGCCGCCCGACCCGCCGGCGGGACAAGCCATTCCGCTCGCCGATTATTCCCTCGAACAGCTCTCCGACATCGTGGTCACCTCGGTCTCGCGCCAGGACGAGCCATTGGGGCGCGCCCCGGCCTCGGTCTACGTGATCGGGGGCGCCGAGATCGCGCGTTCCGGCGCCACCACCTTGCCCGAAGCGCTGCGCCTGGCGCCGAACCTGCAAGTGGCGCGCATCGGCGCCGGGTCGTATGCGATCAGCGCGCGCGGCTTCGTCTCGCCGCTGGCCAACAAATTGCTGGTGATGGTCGATGGCCGCAGCGTGTATTCGCCGCTGTTTTCCGGCGTGTTCTGGGAAATGCAGGATGTGGCGCTGGAAGACGTGGAGCGCATCGAGGTGATCAGCGGCCCGGGCGGCACGGCCTGGGGCGCGAATGCCGTGAACGGCGTCATTAACGTCATCACCCGCAGCGCAGCCGAGACCCACGGCGGCCTGGCGACCGCGCATGCCGGCGCCGGCGAGAAGGGCGCGAGCGTGCGTTATGGCGGGCAGTTCGAAGGCGGCGCGCACTGGCGCGCCTATGCGCGCGGCATGGATGTCGACGGATTCGATAGCGATGGCGGCGGGCCTGGCGACGGCGGCATGCGGCGCCAGCAGGCCGGTTTCCGTCTCGACTGGGAGGCCGAGGCCCTCGATGCCACCTTCAGCGGCGACGTCCATGACGGCCGCCTGGGCGCCGGCGGCGTGCAGGCGCGCACCGAGACCTCGGGCGCCAACCTGCTGGGACGGATCGAGCACCGGCTGGACGACCGCCAGAGCGTGCGCCTGCAGGCCTGGATCGACCATGCAAGGCGCGACCAGCAGGGCGTCGGCGCCCAGCGCCTGGACACGGTCGACGTCGAGGCCCAGCACCTGCTGCGCCTAGACGGCCACAGTCTGGCCTGGGGCGGCGGTTATCGCTACAGCCGCGACCGGATCGACAACGGCCCGCTGCTGCGTTTCACGCCGGCGCGCCGCAGCCTGCGCTGGTCGCACCTGTTCGTCCAGGACGAGGTGAGCCTGGCGCAGGACGTGCGCGCCAGCGCCGGCGTGCGCATCGAACACAATGTATATACCGGCGCCGAAGTGCTGCCCAGCCTGCGCCTGGCCTGGGACGTCGACGAACGCTCCATGCTGTGGGCGGCGCTGTCGCGCACGGTGCGCGCGCCGTCGCGCATCGACCGCGATTTTTATGTGCTCGACCCGCTCGATCCGAATGCCTTCCTGGTTGCGGGCGGCGCCGACGTGGTGTCGGAGACCGCGCGCGTGGCCGAGCTGGGCTACCGAGCCCAACCGACGCCTGCACTGTCGTGGTCGGCGACCGCCTTCTATACCGATTTCGAACGCCTGCGCACGCTGGAGCAGGCCCCGGCGGGCGCCGTTCCGCCGGCCGCCTATGTGCTGGCGAGCCTGGGCAAGGGCGCGCTGCGCGGCGTCGAGCTGTGGACCAGCTGGCAGGCCGCACGCGGCTGGCGCCTGCATGCGGGCGCCGTGCTACAGGACGTCGATGTCGGCCGCGAGCCTACCAGCCGCGATACCACCGGCCTGAGTTTTCTTGCTGGCAACGACCCGCGCGTGACCTGGACCGTGCGCAGTGCGCACGACCTGGGGGCGCGCCTGCGCGCCGATCTGGCGCTCCGTTACATCGCGGATATGCCGCAGGCGGCTCTGCCAAGCTATCATGAGCTCGACGCGCGGTTGGCGTGGCAGGTGCGCCCCGATCTCGAGATCGCCCTCGTCGGGCGTAACCTGCTGCACCGCCGCCACGCCGAGTACGGCGCGGCGGGCAGCCGCCAGCTGGTCGAACGAACGGTGTTCGCCAGCGCGGCGCTGCGTTTTTGACCTATGGATTCCATGACTATCACTCAACCTGACCGCCCGCAGCGCCGCCTGGCATGCCGGGCCCTGGCGCTGCCGCTGCTGCTGGCCGGCGTCGGCGCGCCCCTGCTGCCGGTGGCGGCCCAGGCCGCGGCGCCGGCGCTCGAGCGGCGCGTGAAGGCGGCGTTCCTGTATAAATTCCTCGGTTACGCCGACTTTCCGCCGCAGGCCTTCGCCGATGCCGCCACACCGCTCACGCTCGGCGTGTTCGGCGCCGACGACATGGCGGCCGAGCTGACCCGGATCGCCACCGGGCGCATGGTGGCAGGGCGCACGATCGCCGTGCGCGCCCTGCGCGAGCAAGACCTGGCGCAGCCGGCGCACCTGCTGTTCGTGGCCGGCCAGGACGAGGCGCGCACGGCGCGCCTGCTGCGCGCCTCGCCGGCCTGGCTGACCGTGACCGAATGCGAAGGCTGCCTGCAGCACGGCAGCGTGATCAATTTTACGATCGTCGATGAGCGCGTCCGTTTCGACGTCTCGCTCGATGCGGCGGAAAAGAAGAATGTGAAGCTCAGTTCGCGCCTGCTGACGGTCGCGAACCGCGTGCAGAAAGGAGCCTCATGATGCCGATGCACGATACCGGCTCCGTCCGGAGCAAACTGATCCTGATGGCGGTGGCGACCACCGTGGTGGCCCTGCTCACCGCGGGCGTGGCGATGCTGCTGCTCGACCTGCGCACCTTCCAGCGCTACTGGATCGACGACCTCACCACCCAGGCCGACATCGTCGCCAGCGTGACCGCGCCCGCGGTCTCGTTCAACGATACGGCCGACGTCACCCAGAGCCTGACCCTGCTGCGCGTGCGTCCGCAGATCGTGGCGGCCGCCGTCTACACCGCCAACGGCACCCGCTTCGCCACCTACGTGCGGCCCGACGTGCGGGCCGTATTGCCGGAGCGGCCCGAGCCGGCCGGCTACCGTATCGAGCGCGGCGAAGTCGTGCTGTACCGCGACATCGTCGAGAACGGCGAGCGGATCGGCACCGTCTACCTGCGTTCGCGCTACGGCGTGCTGGACCGCGCGCTGAGCTATGGCGCCATCCTCGGCGGCGTGCTGCTGGGCGCCCTGGTGATCGCGGCCCTGGTGGCGTCGCGCCTGCAGGCCTCGATCACGCGTCCACTCGAGGCGGTGACCAATGTCGCGCGCCAGGTGATGCTGCGGCGCGACTTTTCGCTGCGGGTGCCAGGCAAGGAGAAGGGCGAGATCGGCGTGCTGGTCGAGGCCTTCAACGACATGCTGGCCGAGATCGGGCGCCGCTCGGACGCGCTGCAGGCGGCCAACCGCAAGCTCGAGACCGAAATGGAAGTGCGCCAGCGCGCGGAAGGAGCGCTGATCGTGGCCGACCGCCGCAAGGACGAATTCCTGGCCACCCTGGCGCACGAGCTGAGGAATCCGCTGGCGCCGATCCGCACCGGCCTGGACATCCTGCGCATCCGCAGCGGCGACGCCCAGGCCACCCAGCGCGCCACCGACATCATGGAGCGCCAGCTGCGCCAGATGGTGCGCCTGGTCGACGACCTGCTGGACGTCTCGCGCATCAATACCGGCAAGTTCACCATCAAGATGGGGCGCGTCGAACTGAAGGCCGTGGTCAACGACGCGCTGGAAGTAGTGCGCTCCTATATCGAGCTGCACGGACACGAGCTGGTGCTCGAGCTGCCGGACCGGCCGGTGTTCCTGCACGGCGACGCCACGCGCCTGGCCCAGATCCTGTCGAACCTGCTCAACAACGCCGCCAAGTACACCAACCGCGGCGGCAAGGTGATGCTCAGGGGCGCGGTGGAAGACAAGACCCTGGTGCTCGAAGTGGCCGACACCGGCATCGGCCTGGCGCCGGACATGCTCGATTCGGTGTTCGAGATGTTCGTGCAGGTCGATTCGACCCTGGAGCGCAGCAACGCCGGCCTGGGCGTGGGCCTGTCGCTGGCGCGCAAGCTGGTCGAGCTGCACGGCGGCACCATCACCGCGCACAGCGAAGGCCTGGGCCTGGGCAGTCGCTTCCTGGTGCGCCTGCCGATCGTGGTCGAGCCCGAGCCGCCGACCAAGCCGACGCCGGCCGCCTTCATCAGCACCGAGAGCTACCGCATCCTGCTGGCCGACGACAACGTCGACTTCGTCAACAGCATCGGCGCCCTGCTGACCGCGATGGGGCACAGCGTGGTGATCACCCACAACGGCCCGGATGCGCTGGCCGCGGCGGCGCGCTTCTGCCCGGATTACGCCTTCCTCGACATCGGCCTGCCGCACATGTCGGGCTACGACCTGGCGCGCGGCATCCGCAAGCTGCCGACCGGCGCGCTGACGGTGCTGATCGCGGTGACGGGCTGGGGCCAGGAGAAAGACCGCCAGCTGGCGTTCGAGGCCGGCTTCGACCACCACATGGTCAAGCCGGTGCGCTTCGAGCAGATCGAGGAGATCCTGGGCACGCGCAGCGTCGTCAAGAAGCTGCGGACGTAAAAAAACGGAAGCGCGTCCAGCGCTTCCGTCCGTGTTTCGAGTTCCCGCTCGGGGCAGGCCTCAGTCCTGCTTCGGGCGGCGGCGGTGGGCCAGGAAGCCCAGCAGGCCCAGGCCGCCCAGCATCATCCCGTAGGTCTCGGGCTCCGGCACCGGCGCCAGCGCGACCGCGCCGCCGAAGCTGGCGCCGTCGGCCGACAGCAGTTCGCCGCTTACCTGCAGATAGTAGTCGCCTGCGCCCAGATTGTCGCTGGCGAGCGTCCAGAAGTCGACAGCGCCGCCTTGCAGTTCCTCACCAGCACTGATCAGGACGTCGTCGGCGCCATACAGGGCCAGGCCGGTGATGTCGAGGCCGACGTCGCCGCTGCGGCTGCTCGAAGCGACTACCGCATCCAGGTTGTGGCCGATCGTGCTCGCGATCGTGAAGGTGAACTGGTCGGCGAAGGTGCCGCCAGCATTGTCGGCGCCGAAGCTGTCTCCGAAGTAAGCGGTCAGATCGACCAGGTCCAGAGCTTGCGGCGAGTCACCGATGACGTCCTGCGCCATCACGGCGGAAGAACCAAACGACGACGCGCCAGCCAGCACCATTGCAGCAATGAGAGATCGTTTCATGTCTTTCCTCGCTAAGGTCAGCTGCGAAATCAGCCGTACTTCAGCTCAGGCCGCAGCCATGGTTAAAAGAAGGGGAACTTCATGCTAACAAAAGAGCAAAGAAAAGCATCCTCCAGCGCTATGTGGCTTATGGAACAGGAAATGTGTTCTCCGGGCTAACTATTTGCTGGTGCGATATCTATCGGATCTCGCGTCATAGGAGAGTGACGCTATCTGGCGTTGTAGAGTAGAAAATCACGTCGGATTGCTTGACATTTGTAAGTCCAGTCTTACGAGAACTGCAGCGCTAGTCCGGCGTAGTGGCTGTTGACGGCCATTGCCGTATGCTGAATAGGGCGTAAGGGATGAGCGCCAATATCCTGCGTGAATGATGCGCAAATGATCGAGCGCGTAGGAATGAGATGCAGCCGGAAAAGAAAAATGGCTCAGAATTTCTTCTGAGCCATTCTCTTTAAAACTTTGGTGCGGCTGGCAGGAATCGAACCCACGACCCCTTGGTTCGTAGCCAAGTACTCTATCCAGCTGAGCTACAGCCGCCCGAGGCACGCATTATAACGGCATTCGGCGAGAACGCAAAGCGCCGATTCTGCGTTACCGAAACTACTTCGCGAAAAGAAAAACGGCTCAGAACTTCTTCTGAGCCGTTCTCTTTGAAACTTTGGTGCGGCTGGCAGGAATCGAACCCACGACCCCTTGGTTCGTAGCCAAGTACTCTATCCAGCTGAGCTACAGCCGCGCAGGGCACGCATTATAACGGCATCAGGCAAGAACGCCAAGCATATATTTTGCGATGCAGAAACTGCGTCCTGAAAAGAAAAATGGCTCAGAATTTCTTCTGAGCCATTCTCTTTGAAACTTTGGTGCGGCTGGCAGGAATCGAACCCACGACCCCTTGGTTCGTAGCCAAGTACTCTATCCAGCTGAGCTACAGCCGCCCGAGGCACGCATTATAGCGATGCTTGTTCGTCTTGGCAAAGGGTTATCAGTAAAATCTTCGAGTTCGACTATGCCGCCAGCGCTCGCGCCAGCGCAGCGATGACGATCCGGTCATTCGGATTGCACAGCAGGTTGGCCAGATCCGCCTGCGGGACCAAGTGCACCGCCTGACTCTCCCACCCCATCAACGCCGGATTGCCGCCGACCCGGCGCGCCAGGTAGTAGCGGGTATAAGTCAGCGTGCGCGGGCTGTCGACCAGGTGGGCCAGGATCTCGACCCGCAGCCCGGATTCCTCGAATGCTTCGCGGATCGCGGTCGCCTGCAGGTTGACGCCCGGATCGACCCGTCCCTTGGGAAAGGTTGCGTCGTAGCCGCCGAAGCGGTTCGACGGCGACACCGCCCACACGCGACCATCGTCTTCCACGACCACGACGCCGGCTGCCGGCGACCTCGACGGCGGCAGCTCGAACGGCGGTTCGGCGATATCGGCCTGGCCCGCGACCTCGCCCCATGCCTCATTCGTGGCGGGCGCGTCGATCCATGGCGCGAACGGCACGCCGTTCAGCATCGGGGGCAGGGCGCCAAGTGGAATCACGGTCGCGACCTGTGCCGGATCGAGCCAGGACGCCGGCGCGGTCGGCAGCGAGGGGGAGGAGATCAGCACGGCTCGGCCGCGCTCATCGGGTTGGGGGTGGTAGACGGCGGCGTCGTTCATGAGCGAAGGTGGCGAATGCGCATTGCAGGCCCAAAGCAATAAGGGCACTTCTTGCGAAGTGCCCTTATCTGAAGAAGGTTGGTGCGGCTGGCAGGAATCGAACCCACGACCCCTTGGTTCGTAGCCAAGTACTCTATCCAGCTGAGCTACAGCCGCCCAATGCAGGCATTATAGCGGGAGGCGGGCGACTTGGCAAAGGTTCATTGCCGAACCGAGTAACGTGCCGGAAAAGCCATCCCCAACATCCCGCGCAGAAAACAAAAAGGCGCTGTTCGCGTTTATTAGGCGAACCTCTTGCGTTCGCGCCGGTCTGATCCACTGTCGAGGTAACTCATCGGGTGGCGGTGATGCAAGGCTTGATCTTCGAAGAGGTGTTCGCTGCGCTGACGAGTATGCAGTTGGCTACCGAAGACGTGTCCCGGTTGCGCGCCTGGATCGCATCACTCGTCCACCCGGGCGAATGCCTCGACCTGATCGCGCAGGCGACAGGCACTCCCTGCTGTCCGCACTGCCGATGTGCCCGGACACACCGATGCGGTGCGGCAAGCGGCTTGCAGCGTTGGCGCTGCCTGGCATGCCGGCGCTCCTTCAATGCGCTGACCGGCACGCCGCTGGCGCGCCTGCGCAAGCGAGCCGCCTGGCTCCCGTATCTGCAGTGCGTGCTCGATTCGCGCACCGTGCGCGCCGCGGCCGAGCTGGTCGGCGTGCACCGCACGACCAGCTTCCGCTGGCGCCACCGCTTCGTGCCCGGCGCGGCGCTGCAACGATCGGAGCGGCTCGAGGACATGGTCGAAGTCGACGAGACGTATATGCTCGAATCGCAGAAAGGGTCGCGTCACCTGGATCGTCCGCCCAGGCGGCGCGGCGGCGTGGCAAGCCGGCGCGGCATCAGTCGTGAGCACGAATGCCTGGTCGTGGCGCGCGATCGAGGCCGGCAGACGCTGGATTTTCACACCGGACGCGGTCCGGTCAGTGCCGCGCAACTCGGTGCCTGCCTGCGATCGGTGCTGGCGCCGGATGTGCTGTTGATCAGCGACTCGGCCAAAGCCTACCAGGCCTTCGCTGCCGGGGCCGGGATCACGCATGAGACAGCGAATCTGCGCGCCGGAATCAGGGCACGCGGCGCCATCCACCTCAACAACGTCAACGGTTGGCACGCCCGCTACAAGACCTGGGTGCGGCATTTCAATGGTATCGCGAGCCGCTATTTGCTGCACTACTCTGGCTGGCAACGCGTCATCGATGACGGCCTGTTGCGTACCCCGGCGCAACTGCTAGTGACCATCGTCAAGTGCGCTATTCGTCATAGGCAAACGCCGAATTAACGCGCACAGCGCCAAGAAAAATGGCTCAGAATTTCTTCTGAGCCATTCTTTTTAAAACTTTGGTGCGGCTGGCAGGAATCGAACCCACGACCCCTTGGTTCGTAGCCAAGTACTCTATCCAGCTGAGCTACAGCCGCCCGAAGCACGCATTATAGCAGCGGCTTGTCGGTTCTGGAAGACTCAAAATATTTCACCTTGGCAAACTCCTCTGGTAGATTGGATGGCAGGATCATTAATTGGATTGCCATGCCGGGTTTCGCCACTGTCCGCGCCACGTCGTATCGCTGCGTGTTCCTGTTGTTGCTGGGCGTGCTGGGCCTGTTTGCCGCGGGCCTGTCCAAGGACGCGGGCGCGGCACAGCGCAGCCTGCGCTTCGAACGGCTGTCGGTCGACGACGGCCTGTCCCAGCATTCGGTAATGAACATCCTCCAGGACCGGCGCGGTTTCATCTGGTTCGGCACCCAGGCCGGACTGCACCGTTTCGACGGCTACCGGATGACCGTCTATCGTAACGACACGGGCGATCCGGGCAGCATCCCCGACAATTTCGTAACGGCCTCCTATGAGGATCCCCAGGGCCATCTTTGGTTCGGCACCAAGGGCGGACTGGCGCGCCACGATCCGGCCACCGGCCGCTTCCAGCGCCATGCACTGGCCGACGAAGGGCGCAGCGTGCTGCGTTCGGTGGTGGCCATCGTGCCGGGACCGAATGGCGCGCTGTGGCTGGCGACCACCGACGGCGTGGTGCGCTTCGATCCGGCCACCGGCCAGCACCGCGGCTACGTGCACGACCCCGAGGACCGCGCCAGCCTGCGCGACGATCGCGTCAATGCGCTCGCCTTCGACAACGAGGGCGCGCTGTGGGTGGGCACAGCGGCCGGCCTGGACCGGATGGATCCAGTGCGCGGCCACTTCAAGCACTTCGCGCTTGGCCCGCCGGCCGACGCCGGGCGCAACACCGTGCTCGCGCTGTCGATGGGGCCGCGCGACACGCTGTGGGTTGGCACCGCATCCGGGCTCGAAGCCTGGCGCCTCGATGAAGGGCCGCCGCAGCGCCAGCGCATGGGAGCGGCCGAGGGCATCGGCGAGGTGCACGTCAGGACCTTGTACCACGACGGCGGCGCCCAGCTGTGGGTCGGCACCGAGAACGAGGGCCTCAAATGGCGCGACCCGTCCAGCGGCAAGTTCATCAGCTATCGCAATGCGGCCCAGGACCCGCACAGCCTGTCCGACAACCAGGTGCCGGCGGTGCTGGTCGACCGCACCGGGACCCTGTGGGTCGGCACCTATTTCGGCGGCATCAACCGCACCGACCTGGCCAGCGGCGGCTTTGCGCGCTATGCCGAGACCGAGGGCATCGGCCGCGCGCGGGTGCGCGCCATCACGGGCGAAGCCGACGGCCGCCTGTGGGTCGGCACCGTCAGCGACGGCCTGATGCTGCTCGACCCGGCCACCCGCCAGGCCACGCGCCTGCGCTCGGCCGCGCTGGGCGACCGTGTCACCGCGCTTGCGAACGCCCGCGGCCGGCTGTGGATCGGCACCGCGACCGGCCTGCTGTGGCGCGCGCCGGATGGGCGCATGGGCCGGGTGGCGCTGGGCCCCGGCCCGAACGCCAATCACGTGCAGGCCATCCGCGCCGGCCGCGACGGCACCTTGTGGGTAACGACGCGCGACGGCCTGTCGGCGCTGGCGCCCGGCCATGAAACCTCGCGCAGCTGGCGCAACGATCCGCTCGACCCGACCAGCCTGGGCGACAACTACGGCCGCGCGCTGCTCGAAGACCGGCACGGCGTCCTGTGGATCGGCACCGAGTCGGGCCTGGAGCGCTTCGACCGCGCCCTGAATTCCTTCACGCGCTTTCGCAATGACCCGGCCGATCCCGGCAGCCTGCGCCACAGCCGGGTCAACTACCTGTACGAGTCGGGCAAGGGCGAGCTGTGGGTCGGCACCGCCGGCGGGCTGCACCGCATGATGCGCGATGGCGAGCGCACCTGGTTCCGCTTCTATTCTTTCGCCGATGCCGAGGACGCACCGTCGGTCGGCGCCATCCTCGAGGACGACGACGGCAACCTGTGGGTCAGCACCACGGCCGGCATCACGCGGGTCGATCCGGTCACCGGCCAGACCAAGAGCTATACCGCCAAGGACGGCCTGATCGACGGTTCCTACTTCGTCGGCTCCGGCTGGCGCAGCGCCAACGGCCAGCTGCATTTCGGCGGCATCAGCGGCATGACGTCGTTCTTCCCGGCCGAGGTGCGCGACAACCCGTTCCCGCCGACGGTCGCGATCACCGACCTGCTGGTATTGAACAAGAGCCGCTCACTCCCCGACCTGCCGACGCGGCGCGAGATCACGCTGTCGCACCGCGACACCGTGTTCACCCTCGAATTCGCGGCGCTGCACTACGCCGACCCGCACGGCAACCGCTACGCCTACCGGCTCGAAGGCTTCGACCAGGGCTGGGTCGACACCAATGCCAGCCGCCGTTTCGCGACCTACACCAACCTCGATCCGGGACGCTATGTGTTCCGGGTCCGGGCCAGCAACAAGGACGGCCTGTGGAGCCAGGACGCCGCCGCGCTGGCGATCACGATCACGCCGCCGTACTGGAAGACCTGGTGGTTCCGCACGCTGGTTGCGGCTGCGGTGCTGGCGCTGTCCTACCTGGCCTACCGGCTGCGGGTGCGCGCGCTGGTCGAGCAGAAAGGGCTGCTCGCGCGCGAAGTTCACGCCCGCACCGCCGAACTGCTGCTGCAGAAGGAGGCCGCGGAGCGCGGCAAGCGCGAGGTGGAGCGCCAGAAGGAGTCGGTCGAGCGCGCGCACCGCAATATCGCGCTGCTGTCCGACATGGGGCGTGTGCTGACCGCGAACCTGGACAATGAATCCATCATGAACACGTTGTACCAGCACGTAGTGGCGCTGATGGATGCGCCTGTGTTCGCGGTGGCGCTGTGGCGCTCCGAGCGGGAGGCGCTCGAGCTGCCCTACACGATGGTGGTCGGACGGCGCATGGCGCCGCGCGAGCTGCGCTTCGATCCGGCGCGCCACCTGTTGTCGTGCTGCGTGGCCGAGGGCCGTGAATTCCTGCTGGCCGATGTCCAGGCCGAGTTGCATTCGTGCCTGCCGCAGGCGGTCGATGCGCTGGATGCGGTGGCGGTGTCGGATTCGGCCGTGCAGGCCCCGCGTTCGCTGCTGTGCGTGCCGGTGACGGTGGGCGAGCGGGTGCTGGGCGCGGTGACGGTCCAGAGCCGCGAGCCGGGCGCCTATGGCCAGGTCCACCTCGACATGCTGGGCACCCTGGCCGCCTACGTCGGCGTGGCGATGGACAATGCCGAAGCCTATCACCGCCTCAAGGAAACCCAGGCCCAGCTGGCGGCGCAAGAAAAGCTGGCCTCGCTCGGCTCGCTGGTGGCGGGCGTGGCGCACGAACTGAACACCCCGATCGGCAACAGTTTGCTGATGGCCAGCACCCTGCAGGAGCGCACCAACGCGGTGGCGGCGCGTTTTGCGCATGCCACGCTCAAGCGCTCCGACCTGGAAGAGTATATGGCCGCCTCGAGAGAGGCGTCGGAACTCATCGTGCGCAGCCTGCACAATGCGGCCGAACTGGTGAGCAGCTTCCGCCAGGTCTCGGTCGACCAGGCCAGCGCCCAGCGCCGCCGCTTCGACCTGGCGCAGGCTTGCCACGAGATCGTCGCGACCCTGATGAACACGGTGCGCCTGGCCGAACACCGCCTGCTGCTCGAGGTGCCGGCCGGGATCGTGATGGACGGCTTCCCGGGCCCGTTGGGCCAGGTCCTGATCAATTTCGTCAACAACGCCATGCTGCATGCTTTCGAAGGACCGGGCGGCACGATGACGATCGGCGCCGCGCTGCACGACGGCCGGGTGACCATCACCTTCCGCGACGACGGGCGCGGCATCGAGGCGGCCCATCTCGGGCGCATCTTCGATCCCTTCTTCACCACCCGCATGGGGCAGGGCGGGACGGGGCTGGGGCTGAACATCGTCTACAACATCGTTACGAGCTTGTTGGGCGGGACGATCCGGGTCGAGAGCACGCCGGGGGCGGGGACGCTGTTCGTGCTCGATCTGCCGCTGCGCGCGCCGGATGCGCCGGCGTAAGTGAAAGTCTCACATCGAATTAGAGATCGTCTCCCGCAACCACTGATGCGCTGGATCCCGATGGGAACGTTCGTGCCAAAGCATGACCATTTCATACCCGGGAACGTCCACGGGCGGCTCCACGATCTGCAGGACTTCGGTGTTGCGTACCAGACGCGAAGGCAGCATGGCGACAAGGTCGGTACTGGCCAGGACGGACATCATGAACAAGAACTGTGGGACGGAAAGCACCACCTTGCGCGTCAATCCTGCCTTTGCAAGCACATCATCGGTCACTCCATGGAAACCGCCGCGATCCGGCGACACGATGACGTGCTCCAGTTCGCAGAATTGCGCGAGCGTGAGGTGCGGATGCAAACGGGGATGATCCACTCTACCCGCGAGTACATAGCGCTCGGCGAAAAGCGTACGACGGCGCAGTCCGGGAGGGGAGCCTTCGCCAGTATGGAAGGCAAGATCGATGTCACCTCGTTCAGCTTGCTTCGCAATATGTGACGGCACCAGATCCAGCACTGCAAGCCGGGTTGCCGGCGCCGCCGCCCGTATAGCGGCCATCGCGGGTAAAAGTAAGGTCGACCCACTGGAGTCGGAAGCAGCGATGCGCCACGTATGTTCGGACTCTGCCGGGTTGAAGGGGCGGGCCGGCGTCACTGCGCGCTCCAGCGATTCGAGCGCGTCGCGCAATGGCTGGAGCAATTCCTCGGCTCTTGCGGTGGGCTGCATCCCACGCGGACCAGGGAGCAGCAGCGGATCACCAAAGATGTCCCTGAGCTTGGCGAGGTGAACGCTGACAGACGGCTGCGAATAGTTAAGGCGCCGCGCTGCCCGCGTGACATTCCGTTCAGCCAGAAGCACGTCAAGGGTTACCAGCAGGTTCAAGTCGAGGTTTCGTAAATTAATCATCTTAATAGCTCGTATTCTGATAATTCATTTCCAATATACCTGACGCAGACCTATTCTGTCCTCTCGTGCTTACATTAAAAGATCAGTTATGAACATTCTTCTCGTCCATGCGCATCCAGAGTCCCAGTCCTTGAACGGGGCGCTGAAAGATTTCACCGTAGATCGTTTGCAAAGCGCTGGACACTCGGTAAAGGTATCGGATTTATATGCGATGCAATGGAAAGCCGCTGTCGATGCCGAAGACACCACCCAACGGCTGTCAGCGACCCGATTCGACGTTGCCGCCGAATCCAGGCACGCTTTCCATAACGGCTTTCAAAGTGACGACATCGCCCGCGAACAGGAGAAACTGCTGTGGGCCGATGCGGTCATTCTGTAGTGGTCTAATGTCCCCG
>DDKG01000260.1 GCA_002339265.1 Massilia sp. UBA2604
GATGGGCTACGACTTCGCCAAGCTGCGCGAGGGCGACGTGCGGCGCATCGCCTTCCTGCTGCACCGCCAGCACAACACGCAGTCGGCCAGCCCGTTCTACCTTCCCGTGCTGCACGGCGCCGAGGACGCCTGCCGCAAGCGCGGCATCGCGCTCTCGTTCGTGGTGGTGGGCCCGGCCGAACCGGTGCTCGACCTGGTGCGCCTGCACCAGCCCGACGCGCTGCTGTGCGCCGGCTTCTTCGAACCCGAGCTGGTGGCGGCGCTGCGCGACACCGGCAAACCCCTGGTGCTGCTCGACATGCGCCTGCCCGGCTACCGCTCGGTCAATCCCGACCACGCCCTGGGCGGCTACCTGGCCACGCGCCACCTGGTGCGGCAGGGCCGGCGCCGCATCGCCATGCTCACCGGCCCGCTGGCCCACCACAGCATCCTGGAGCGCTACCGCGGCTTTCGCAAGGCGCTGTTCGAGGCGCGCATGCTGGCCGATCCCGAGCTCGAGGTGCAGCTGCCCAGCATCGGCAACGCGGCCGACAATGTACGTCAGGCGCTCGACGCCCTGCTGGCGCGCGCGCCGCGGCCGGACGCGCTGTTCTGCTACAACGACAGCACGGCGCTGGCCGCCATGCGCCATTGCCTGGAACGCGGCCTGAAGATCCCGCACGACATCGCGATCGTCGGCTTCGACGACATCAGCGCTGCCTCCACCGCGATCCCGCCGCTGTCCAGCGTCCAGATCGACAAGGACTTGCTGGGGCGGATGGGCGTCGACTCGCTGCTGGAGCGGACGGACGGCGCCGAGCTGGAACAGACGCTCGCGGTGCAGCTGGTGGTGCGCGAGAGCAGCAACGACGATTGAGTCACGCGCGGCGGGCGCAAAAAAGCGACAAGCCATGGTGTCGCCCGGCCAGTTGCTTGATAATGAGCAACTTCTGAAGATCGTTCCCGCCATGGCCACCCTGTCTCCCCACCTGCTTCCGCCACTACGCACCGACGCCGGGCGCTATCGTGAACTCGAGGTCCTCGAACGGCTGCGCGACTACCTGCCGGATGGCTTCGAGGTGTTCCACAGCGTGCCGCTGCACACCCTGCACAATGGGCGCGACCGCTACGGCGAGATCGACATCGTGGTGCTGGCCCCGAACGGCAACCTGCTGCTGATGGAAGTGAAGGCCGGGGCGGTCGTGCTGCGCGAAGGCGGCATCTTCAAGCTGTATGGCCAGCGCGAATGCGACGTGGCGCGCCAGACCATGGTGCAGCGCGCCGCCATGCAGAACCGCCTGCAGCAGGCCGGCATCCATCCTGAACTCATCAGCTGCCTGGTCCTGCCCGACTATGCGCTGGGCGACGGCCAGGTGTCGGCGATCCCGCGCGAGCGCATCGTCGACGCCCACGGCTACGATCGCATGGTGGGCACGGTGCGCGACTGGCTGGCGCCGACCCAACGCCCGGTCGACCGCGAGGCGCTGCGCCGCCTGCTGCTCAACCAGTTCCAGGTGATGCCGGCGCTGGACGTGCTGCGCGACCAGCTGCAGGGCACGGTGCGCCAGCTGTCCGACGGCCTGGCGACCTGGGTGCCGCGGGTCGAGACGGCGTCCGGCGTGGTGCGGGTGCAGGCCACGGCCGGCTCGGGCAAGACCCAGCTGGCCCTGCAGCTGCTGGAAGACGCGCGCGCGACGCGCCGGGACGCGCTCTACGTCTGCTTCAACCGCACCCTGGCCGACCACGTACGCCGCCTGGCGCCGCCCTCCTGCGAAGTCATGAACTACCACGAGCTGTGCGTCGAGCACTATCGCCGGCGCCACGGCGAGCCCGATTTCTCGCCCGAAGGCTTCGAACGCATGGGACAGGCCTACCTGGACGACAGCGACGGCTTCGCCGCGCGCTTCGACCTCCTGGTCATCGACGAGGCCCAGGACTTGCGCGCCGACTGGGTGGCCAGCCTGTGCCGCCTGCTGCGCGAGGATGGCCGCCTGTACGTGCTGGAGGACGAAGCACAGCGCCTTTACGAACAGGATGGCTTCGAGCTGGGCGATGCGACCGTGATACGCTGCAGCGACAACTTCCGCACGCCGCGCGTCCTGTGCCAGTTGATCAATGCGCTGGACCTGGTGCGCCCGCCGGTGCGCAGCATGAATCCTTACGACGGCGAGGTGCCGGGCATCCGCACCTATGCTTCCGATGAGGAGCTGCTGGCGGCGACCGAGGCGGCGGTGGCCGCGCTGCTGGCGCGCGGCTTCCTGCCGGCCGACATCGCGGTCGTCTGCGGCCGCGGGCGCGGCAGCTCGCAACTCCTGAACCGGGCCGGCATCGGCCCCTGGCAGACGCGTCGCTTCACCGGAGAGTACGACCGCGACGGCGAACACCGCTGGAGCACGGGCGAGCTGCTGGTGGAATCGGTGTACCGCTACAAGGGCCAGAGCGCACCGGCCGTGGTGGTGACGGAATTTGATTTCGAGACCCTCGACGAGCGGGCGCGCCGCATGCTGTTCGTCGCCCTGACGCGGGCGCAGATGGCGGTCGAACTGGTGCTGTCGCCCGAGGCCGAGCGCTGCCTGGCGGCGGCGCTGCAGGAGTCGGCCGCCTAGTCTGCCCTTGCCAGGAATGCCTCGATCAGCCTGCTGACCTGGCCGAACGACGCGTCGTCATACGGCTGCAGGATCGCGCCGTCCTTCAAGTCGATGCAGGAAAGCGCCAGCGCCTCGTGGCGCGCAGGCGGCGCCCGCACCGCCAGCTGCACCGGCGCGAGCGCGGCAAGGCGCGCGTGCCAGGCGCGCACTTCCGGCCCGGCCAGGGCGGCTTCGTCGACAAAGATCCAGGCCAGCCGGAAGCGCGCCGGCAGGCGCTCGTCCGGCTCCCGCGCAAGGTGCACGCCGCGCGCCGCGAAGCGATCGAGGGCGGCCGCCAGCCGCGGGGCCGGCGTACCGATGACGGCGATCACCACCAGGCAGGTCCCGGGCTCACGCATAGGCCTGCGCCATCCTGGTCGCCATGTCCGCCATCTCCTGGCGCAGGGCGGCCGGCTCCTCGACCACCACGCCGTCGCCGAAGCCCAGCAGCCACCACACCAGCGAGCGCGTATGCGGGACGGTGGCCGCCAGCCGCAGGTGGCCGTCGCCATACGCCGTGAGCTCCTGGTCGGTGCTGAGCGGCGTCTCGTACAGGTGCTCGCCGGCCGCGCGCGTAAACACGGCGCGCAGGCGCAGCGGTTCGCCGGCGATCACGCCGAACTGGCCCGAGGCGATGTAGGCGTCGAGGTCGAAGCCATCCTTCCTGCGCGCATCCTCGTAGCGCGCCTCGGCCGCCACGATGCGGTGCAAGGGAATGGTGCGCACGTCCTCGTAGTGGCCGAACATGCAGACCAGGTAGACGATGCCGCCGCGCTGGACGATCGCCTGTGGATGGACCACCTCGTACACGGTGGGCTCGATGGCGTCGCGCTTGCGGTAGTGCAGCGTGAGCTGGCGGTCTTCCATCAGCGCCAGGTAGACGGTGCGCTGGCAGTCGTGGTCCATGCGCGGCGGGATCAAAGGCTGGTGCGGCGGCACGCTGCGCACCTTGCGCAGCCAGGCCTTGGACGGCGCCGGGTCGTCGTCGGTGGACAGGGTGCGCGCGGCCGATTCGAAATATGGCCGGAGCGCTTCGGCGGTGCTGGGCGGCAGGTGGTGCTGCAGGTGCTGCTCGACCAGCGTCATGGTCAACGCCTCGGGCACCGTCAGGCCGGGCAGGTCGAAGCGCTGGGCGCCGCGCATCCAGCTCCATTTGAACGGCTTCTCGCTGTCGTCGCACACCAGCGGAAACACGCCGGCCAGGGCGGCCAGGTCGCGCTCGACGGTGCGCTTGGTGACCGGAAATTCGAGCTTCCTGAGCCGCTCACGCAATTCGCCGGCCTCGATCGACAGCGGTTCGCGCGGCACCTCCTGCAGCATATGCCACTGGCGCAGGAGCGCTTGCTGGTTGTTCGCCATCAGAATTCCTCCGCCCGGCGCTGCCAGTACCCCGGCTCGTCGTGCTCCGCGTTTTCCATCGATTGCGGGTGGAATTCCAGGTAAAGCGCGGCGCGGCCCTTCGGGCGCGCGATGGCGTCGATGTGTTCTATCAGTGCTGGCATGGTGGCTTTCGGCGCGCCGACATGGCGCGTTCAAGATGTGATGTTAGCAAATAACTTACTCCCGGGAAATTCCTAGCCGGAGAGGCCCAGCTTGGCATACGGCCGCGACGAGCCGTGTCGCACGCGACAGCGCGTGTACTGCGACACACGTTGTCGCCACCGCCTCCTATGCTGTCTCCCTCTCCCACTGCCCGACAAGGAATCAATGACCGACCTGCGCTGGTATCTCCCGCTCGAACAATGCCGCAGCCTCGACGCCATCCGTCGCCAGTGGCGTCCCCTCCTCGAGCAGGCCGCCAGCCTGCCGGACCAGGATCCGGTCCGCCATCACGACGCCTTGCTGGCCTTCATCGGCATGTCGGCGCTGTCCCCGCACCTGAAGCTGGCGGCACTGCTGGCCTGCGTCGACAGCCGCGATTTCGACCTGCGCCTCGCCCTCGGGGCGCTCGACGACCAGGTGCGCGCCAGCCGCGCGCCGTGGCCAGGCTCGGTGGCCGACGCGGTGGGCGGCAACGGCCCGGCGATGCAGGTGGCCACCGGCCGCGACTGGCTCGGGGCGTTCGTGGTCGGGCGTCTGGCGGGGCTGCGCGACGGGCTGGCGAATGACGGCACCGGCATCGCGGCGTGGCGGGCGGTATTCTGGAACCGCTTCCGGGCGATGGCATCGCGCCGCGGCTGTGACGGGGCGCCCGCATCGGCGCCGGGTCAGGACGCCGCGCCGGAGTGCGCAGGCCGACGTGCGGTACTTACCTTAGTGACATGAAGGCGGTGCCCACAGGGACCGGGATCAGAGGCTGGCGCAGATCTCCAGATTGATCTTCACGAATTCCGGCCACGGCAGGCGCTCGGCCAGATGCTGGACGTAGTAGTCCTGCACCCGGCAGACCAGCGGACGGGAGGCATAGATGGTGCAACCACGGCTGGCCTCGTCGAAATGTCGGCAGGCGCCATCGCCGCGATCCAGCCAGGCGGTTTCCACGCTCCTGCCGACCAGCTGGCAGCATTTGCCGCAGCCGTTGCACGGAAACGGCGCCAGCCCGTCCGTGGCCACCGTCAAGCCTGGGATGCCTGCTGCCGCAGCGCCAGCAAGGCTTCGAGCTGCCGGCTGGTGTGCTGCTCGGACTGGCTGAAGTGCGTGCGCATCTCATCGACCTGGGCGCCAAGGGCGCCAAAGAATTCAGCGATCTCCTTGCGCACCACGGCCTGCATGGCACTGTCGAAGCCTTCCGACAGTTCGCGGGCGAAATCCTCCATCTGCTGCACCGCCCGTTCCTGGGCGCGCTGCGCCTGCGCATGCTGCTGGCGCAGCAGCTCTTCTTCCGGATCGCCCCTGAACAAGGCATACAGGCCCTGGCCCACCGTGGTCGCCACGCCCACGTACGGAATCCATTTGGTCACGACATTGGCAGCGATCTTCTCCATGGTCTTGATGCCGATCCCCTTCATCAGCGACGGCAGGATATCCTTGACCACTTTCAGCCCGCTGACGATATGATCGGGCCTGGCCATGGAGGCGACTTTCGTGATTGCGTCGCCGACCTGGATCCCTACGCCACCCGCTGCGTTGCCGTCGGCCTGCGCAGCCAGGACGTCCACGCCGGCCTTGTCGAATACCGGCGCTTTCACCGTACCGCCTTGCCAGCCCACTTGCGGCAGCTCGACCTGGAAGGCGTCGATCTCCTGTTGCACCAGCGCGACGACCAGTTGCAGCTCGTGCTGCAGGCTCTCGCCGACCTGGTCGCCGGCCTGGCGCAGCAAGCCTTCGATCTGCTCCTTGCAGGTATCCGGAGAAGTGCGCATATAGACCTTGCTCATCTCGTGGATGTTGGCGCGCTGCCGGCCGAGCTCGCGTTTCATGCCCTGCGCCAGGCGCGCGCGCTCGGTATCGATCGACCGCAGCAGCTTGTCGTATTTTCTCACCAGCTCGGATTGCGAGCGGCTTTCGAGCTCGGTCTTGGCGACGTCGGTGAAAGCCAGCAGTGCATGTTTCAGGCGCCCGTACACCTCGTCAGGACCGACCTCGCGCAGGAATGCCTGCAACCGCAGGGTGAACGCGGGGAATGCGCTGTGATCCACCAGTGCCGGCTTGCCGCCGGTATAACCCTGCAGCGCCATCCTGGCATTGACCTTGGAAATGGGAATGTCCTTCAGCACCGCATCCAGCCCACGCTCCGCCGCGAGCGCCTGCAGCTGGCTGCGCACCTGGTCTTTCAGATGGATGAACACGTCCTCGGTGACGGTTTTCTTTTCGTTGAACACCAGGAAGATCTGCTTGCGCTCCTGCAGCATGTCGAGCAGCACGTTCAAGGTCTTCGCTTCCTCGACGATGCCCAGCGGGTCGACCACGAAGATGATCGCGTCCGCCTTGAGCATCTGGGCGCGCGTGACATTCTCGTGGTCGATCGGGGCGTCGACGCCCGGCGTATCGAGGATGCTGTAGCTGCCCCATCGGTAGGAGGTGACGCGGTCGGTCAGCGGGATGTCGCCCATCGGCGCCGCCTCGCTTTGCAACAAGGCATTGATCAGGGTACTCTTGCCGGCGTTATATACCCCATACACCATGATGACGGCGTCAGGCTTGCTTCGCTTGTCCTCGAACGCGGTGTGCACCGCGGCGAACTGGCCGGACAGGACGGCATCCTCGGTCACCAAAGTACGGGCCTGCTCGTAGGCGTCCATCAGCTGGACTGGATTGATGGTGCTCATTACTTCAATTCCTTTTCGATCTGTTGCTCCAACTGGCCCAGGCCGGCGCCGAAGCGGTGGAGTTCGGCGGACAAGGCCCCGCTCAGCGCATCCACTTCCTTGTCCAGCGCATCCCACAGGGCGGCTGCACTGGCGCGGATCTGGGTGTCGAGCTGTTCCTGGCCGCTGCGC
Source organism: Massilia sp. UBA2604 (assembly GCA_002339265.1). Lineage (GTDB taxonomy): Bacteria > Pseudomonadota > Gammaproteobacteria > Burkholderiales > Burkholderiaceae_D > Telluria. The sequence goes on from DDKG01000260.1 coordinate 6,986, forward strand.
AGGGCGGCCAGCCGGATCTGCTGCAGGTTGTCGCCGACAGCAAGTTCGATCTCGTCGTAGCGCGTCGATGCGCTGTCGCCGGTGGCGCCGCCAAGGCCGCCGCCGATGCTGGCGCCGAGCGCGGCCCCTGCAGGCCCGCCGAGGAAAAGTCCGATGCCGCCGCCGATCAGCCCGCCAAGCATGCTGTTGCGGGTACGGGTGCCGCTCTGGACGCGCGGGATTTTTTCGGTCACCTTTTCGACTTCGAAGTCGGGCAGGCTCATCATGCCGCTGCTGGCGTACGATTGCTCGATCGCGCTGGCGAAGCCATCCATGATTTCCTCGAACATGCCGGCCAGGTTCTTGCGCGCGATCTCGCGGAACTGCGTGTTGAGCGCCTGCTGGAGATCGCCCAATTGCGCATCCATGCCGCCCTGGGCGCGCAGCTCTTCGAGTTGGTCGAAACGGGCATCGACGAAGGCCTGCAGTTCGGCGTGCGCCTTGTGCACGATCACGTTCAGCTGCTTCCCGGAGCGCTCCCGCATCTGGACCAGCTCGGTGCGCAGCGCTTCCAGCTGGCTGTCATAGGGCTGCAAGCCGGCCTGGCAGGCCCGCACGAAGGTCAGCAGGTTGTTGATCGGGGTCTGGCGCTTGATCCGCACCGCATCTTCGCGCGCGATCCGCTCCAGGATGGCGCACAGTTCGCCCATCCCGCTGTCGGCGAATTCGTCCGGGTCGTCCGCGTGTCGCTGCGCATGGCGCGCCGAGATCGATACGATGCGGATGGCGCTGGCGGCAGCGTGCCCGCAGGCTTCTTCCAGCACCCCGCGCACGTAGTCGCGCTGGCCCGCGCGGCGCTGGGGATCCTTCATCACCACCTTGTGCACCAGCGCGCCGTCAGCGTCGACGTCGGTCTCGATGTCGTCGCTGCCGGTCAGCAGCAGCAGGACATCCTTGTTCTTGCCGACCAGGCTTTGGACTTCTTTCATGTCGCTGTCGCGGCCGGGCGCATCGGATTTCATCGTATACAAGATCAGGTCGGCATGCTCGACATAGCTGCGCGCCAGGGCCTCGTTGTCCTGGTTCAGCGAATGCATGCCGGGCGAGTCCACCCAGGTCAGTCCGGGCAAAGAAAAGCCCTGGATCGAACTGGTGGCTTCGGTGGCGCCCACGCGGAACTCGCGCTTGAGTTCGGCCTCCTTGTCGACATCCCCGCCGCGCACCTCGGTGCGGTCGGTCGAAAAGTAAGCCGGAACCAGCTCTCGCGGGACATCACGCTTGTGTTCAAGGGTAGGATCGGTATCGCCCCAGGCCATGTAGTTCCCGAGCGAGCTCTTGCCCGATTTGACCTTGCCGTTGACGAAGACCAGCAGCGAGTCTTCGAAGCCGGCCCGAAATGCCACACCCTTGTCACGGCCGGTCACCTTGTCGTCCCATTCCACCTGGGTTTCCTGCATCGTTTCGATGAACGCCACGACCTGGGCATGGATGGGACTCGTCTTCGGCACGCGCTTGCGTGCCTGGTTCAACAGTACTTCTACGTTCCCGAGAAACTGCTTGCGCAGCAATTCGAATTGCCGTTCGTAGTCCTTCGCAGTGCGCAGCGATTGGTCGAACTGGCCCTGGAGTTGCTGGAACGATGCCAGCAGCCCTTGACGGTTGATACTATGGTTCATGAAGGCTGTTCCGCTCCGTTCAAGCCGTCATGGCAAGTTGTTGTTTCAAGCCCAGCAAGTGCTTCCTCGCCTTGTCGAGATCCTCGAGCTGGGAAGTCATCTCCTTCGCTTCCAGGATCGACTCGCTCAGCTCCTGCGCAGGCGTGAGCTGGAATGCACGGTGATAGACCGTGGCATAAAAACGCAGGTTGTCGACGATGGCTTCGGTATCGTCATGCAAGCCGGGGAAGGCGTCGCGCAGCTCGGAGGCGAAGAACAGCGTGTTGCCGTCGTTTTCCTGCTCGATCGCGAGACCCTTCGGCTTCAGTTTCGCCGTGAAGTCATCGCCGATCACATTGGCCAAGCCATCGAGCGCGTCGCGCAGGCTGGCGCCGTGCTCATCGCCCCGCTGCTTGAACAGCGCATGGGCGGCAGCGACCTTCTGCTCGCGCTCGCGGCCCTTGCGCTCCTGTTCGGCCGCCTCGCGACGACGGCGCTGTTCCGCATCGTCGCTGCTGCTGGAGCTGTTGCCGCTCGGCTTATCGTCGTCCGACACCGCGGCGGCGATTGCCGCACCGATGCCGACCACCGCGGCGCCTATCAACCATGGTAATGGCATGTCTTATCCCTGAATTTTCTTGAATGAGGCTGCGCTGTCGTCGAGGAAACGGCGCAGTTGCTGGATCTGGTCGTTGAAAACACCGAAACGCGACGCCACCCTGGCGCGCAGGTCGTCGCGGCTGCGCCGCAGGGCGCGCTGAGCCAGCTCGACGTCCTGCAGCAGACCGTCGACCGCGCGGCGCGCCTTTTCCGCCCGCACCGCCCGCACATCGGCGACGACCTGATGCAGGTGAGCGATCAGGGGGGCGATGCCGCTGGCAGCGACCAGGGCATCCTTCTGCTTCAGGACGCCATCCTGGTACAGTTTTCCGGAGACGCGGAAAATCGGCGGGGTGAATCCGAGCACCTCGGCGCACTGCTGGCCGATACGCGCCTCGATCTGGGTGATTTTCTCAGGCACTTCCTTTTCGATCTTGCTCAACACCACGACGATATTGCTCGATGCGTACTCGCCGAGCGAGGCGCCCAGCTTGCGCAGGAACTCGACCTCGACCTTTTCCAGCTCGCCCTGCGGCTGGTGCACGAACATGACGATGTCGCCCTCGCTGGCGCCGTTCTGGGCATGGGAGTCGTCCTCGTCGTTGGCATCGAGGCCGGGCGTGTCGAGGTAGATGCACTGGGACGTTACACAGCGCGCATTCTCGACAGTTTCGCGAATATCATTGGTCTTGAAATACTCTTGCTGCACATGTTCGGTCAGCATATTCATCAAGAAGCTTTTGCCTGCATTCATTAAGCCGTAGGCAACGATGACCGGCTTGTCCGCCTGCCGGCGGGCCATGAAGGCCTCGACTCTTGTTTCGATTTCGTCGTACGTCATGCTCACCTGTTCATAGAAGGATCAGTTGCTCGCCTCCCGCGACATCGGGGAAAGCCAGCAAATGTTATCAAAGTAATTTTCCAGGCAGCAACTTTTAATTGCAAACTTGAACATACTGTTGTTTGTTCGCAATTTGAGGTCGCGGTATGCTGCCTGGTCTATGGCGCAGGAATGATGATCGCAGGCAATGCGACAAACGGCGTCGCAATGCTGACGGGGAGACAGGATGGGACGTGCCGGCGAGCGCCATCGGCGGCGGCGGCGGGTAGCGGCTAGAAGTGGTATTCGGCGCGGACCATCGGCGTACTGGCGCGCTGCCCGCGTCCGCCGGTGGTCGCGCGTGAGTTGCCGAACTTGTTGTTCCAGAACTGGTACTCGACGCCGATACGGAAGCGGTTCTTCTTCTGCCCGAAGTGGGCGCCGAGGTCATACATCAGCTGCATGTCGATATTGGTCTCCGCGCCGGTCGGATTGCCGGTTTCGTCCAGCCCCTTCTCGGCGATGAAGTTGGCATAGCCCTCGAAGGCCCAGCGTTCGTTCAGCGGGATGCCCCAGCTGACGTTGAGCATCGGGTGGTTCTCGTACTTGTAGCGGCCGCGCACTTCCGAGATCGGCGCGAAGGCGCCGCTCGGTGCATTGCTCTCGCGGATCAGGAGGATGCTGGTGCTGAGGAAGCCCGGCACGTCCCACATCAGGGTCGGGCCGACCACCAGCATGCGCTTACGCGAATTGTAGCCGACGTCGTGCTTGGTGTTGACGTCGAAGCCGGCCGTGAGTCCGACGCCCTTCACCTTCCCGAAGCGCAGCTCGCGCCCGCTCAGCGCGCCGATGTCGAGCGTGTGGCGGTACAGCAGGTAGGATTCCTCGGCGCCGGAACTGCCGCCGAGCGAGCGCGGATCGTTGCGATCCGACTTGAGCCAGTCGAGGTTGAAGTAGTTGCTGCCGTACTTGTAGCCGCTGGCGTGGGTCAGCGCGAGCACGTGCTTGTCGATGTGTTCCGGATTGAAGGGCTCGGCGAAGCGGCTGCCGTAGCGCCAGCTGATGGCGGTGTCGCTCCAGTCGAGCGCCTGCGCGGGACCGGCCGCGAATCCCGCGGCCAGCAGGCAGGCGCCGCAGCCGAGGGCGCGGGTGACGATGTTCATGATCTTGATCCTATGCTTCCGGCGCTCCAGGCGTGCGCGCAACCCGCAATTCTACCTTGTGGTCACGCCGGTCGTCGCGCAGCGCGATGGTCCAATCCGGGCAGGGTTGGCCGTCCAGCAGCATCTCTTCCGGCCCTTCCGTGGCCCGCACCGTGATCTCGTAGAACGCGCCGTGGTGACGGTAGCGCAGGCTGAAGCCGTTCCAGCCCGGCGCCAGGCGCGGCCGCAAACGCAGCGCGCCGCCATGGCGCTCGAGGCCCAGCAGCGCTTCGACCAGTAACAGCCAGGTCCACGCCGCCGAGGAGGTGGCGAAGCCGCCGATGGCGCGGCCGGCGTGCGGCGCGATCGTGCGCAGGCCGCCGCTCATCAGGTAGGGCGGCCCATCGCCATGGGCCTGCGGATCGAGCAGATGCGCCAGCTGCCATGCGCTGCCGGTGTCGCCCAACCGTGCGAATCCCGCCGCGGCCCAGGCGGTGGCGCGGTGGTCCTGGCCGGGACTCGACGTCACGCGTTCGCTCCATGCGCCATCCACCGGCGGCTCGCAGCGCGGCAAGGCGCCGTCGGTGCGCAGGCGCTGCACCGCTGCGCGCAGCGCCTGCGGCCCCTGCGCCGCCCCGGCCTCCAGCGCCCAGCACTGGGTCGACAGCTCGACGCGGCAGGCGGCATTGGCGATCGAGCCGAGGGCATTGCTGCTGTCCAGCCAGGTCCAGCGATACCAGTCGCCGTCCCAGCCGTGTTCCTCGCACTGCGCGCGCAGCGCCAGCGCCGCGCCGCGGCAGGTGGTGGCGAAGCCGAAGTCGCCGCGGCGGTCGGCCACCTCGGCGAAGCGCTGCAGCACCGCCACCATGAAGAAGCCCAGGCGCACGCTTTCGACGCGGCCCGGCACGCCCTCGTCATGCAGTCGCCCTGCCGCCGGCGGAAGGCCGCGCGGGCCGAAGCGCAGGCAGCCGCGCAGGCCGTGCACGCAGTGCTGGTACAGGTCATCATGCTCCGACAGGCGTACGGACAGCAGCGCATGGTCGTCGGTCACCGTGAGATAGCGCGTCAGCGCATACGGCAGCCACAGGAAGTCTTCGACCACGCTGTCCTTTGTGAACGCCGGCGCGGCGCGCAACAAGGCCTCGCGCAGCAGTTCGGGACGGGCGTGGGCACAGGCCAGCGCCGACTGCAGGCGCAGCGCCGGGTCGCGCTCACCCATCATGGCGCCGAGCGCCTGGTAGGGCAGCCAAGCATTGACGCGCAGGTCGAACACGGGGTCGGGCGTGTGCACGGTGACGGCGCCAAGCGTGACATCCCACCAGTCGCGCAGGCGCTGCCATGCGGCGGCCGCGGCCAGCGCGGTGCCATGGCGCTGGACCACCGCGCTGGCGTCCAGGCTGCCGGGGCCGGCCACGCCCAGCACGAAGACCAGTTCGCACTCGGCGCCCGGCGCCAGCGTGACGCCGGCCTGCAGCGCCGCGCACGGGTCGAAGCCCGCCCCGGCGGCGCCCGACAGCCCGGTGCGTTCCAGCGCCGCCGGCCGCGCGATGGCGCCAAGGCGGCCGATGAATTCCTGGCGGTCGCAGGTCACGGCGACCTGCTCGGCGTCGACGTGGAAGAACGCGACCTTGTCGTCGAAACCCGCGCCGAAGGCATTGCGGGCCAACAGCGCGCCGCTGGCGAGATCGCGGCCGGTCACCACCTGCAGGCCGGGCGGGGTTTGCGCATCGTCCAGCAGCCACTCCACATACCCGGTCGCGCTCAGGCGGCGCGGTGCATCGCTGTCGTTGCGCAGGCGTAGCACGCTGTACTTGAGCGGCGCATCCTGGGCGACGAAGCAGCGCAGCACGGAGTGGATGCCGTGGACACGGTGTTCGAACATGCTGTAGCCGATGCCGTGGCGCGTCGTGTACGGCTCGGGCGACGGCGCCGGCCATGGCGTCGGCGACCAGACGGCGCCGCTGTCCTCGTCGCGCAGGTAGAAGGCCTCGCCGCCCTGCGGCGCGATCGCTTCTTCGTCTCCCGCCGTCAGGCGCGTGGCGCGCTCGCCGCTCCAGCTGACGGCATGGCCGCGCTCCGAGACGATGCTGCCGAATCCATCGTTGGCCAGAAGGTTGATCCACGGCGCGCCGGGCGCGGCGATGCCGGGGCTGCTGTGCACCACGTATTCGCGGCCATCCGGCGTGAAACCACCGATCGGCGCGGCGTCGGTCATGGGTGCTGCGCTCCACGCCTGCGCCGGCGCGGTGGCCGCGAATGGCGGCATCACGGCGCTGCCCGCGCGCCCGGCGCGACGCAGCTGGTCGGCCAGGTCGCCGCGCTCGCTGGAGAGCAGCACGCTGGCGGCGGAGCGCAGCAGGATGCGGTCCTCGTGCGGCACGTCTTCCTTCAGGTGCAGGTGCAGTCCGCCCGGCTGATCGAAGCTGGACGGGTCGACCAGCGGCATTGCCAGGTGCATCAGGGCTTCGCGCGCCGCGCGGCTGTCGCACAGCACCAGCAGGTCGACCGCCAGGCCGTGCTCGCGCCAGTAGCCGTGGGCTTGCAGCAGCTGGCGCGCGAGGCCGGTATCCGGTCCCTCGCCCAGTTGCAGCAACAGCAGCGGCAAGTCGCCCTGGACGCCATAGGCCTGCAAGTCGGCGCGCCCGCGCTGGTTGCGCGCGATGACGGCGGGATCGGCGCGCAGCCCCAGCGTGGGCTGCAGCAGGCAGCCGGCCAGACGGTTGATCAGCTGGGCGTCGGCTTCTCCCAGCTCTCCGCGGCGCAACTCGGCCTGGGCCAGGGTCCAGGCAGCCTCGATCGCGTGGTCGACCTCGTGAGCGACCCCGTAGCGCGCCGCCAGCTCGCGCGCCAGTGCGCGGCTGGAGGCGGCGCCCAGCACCAGGTCGACCGTGACCTCCTGCTGCGGCGCCAGGGTCACCGTGCGCCGCAGCGCCAGCAATGCTTCATCGGGCTCCGGATCCAGGCCCGGCAGCGCCCCGCCTTTCATCACCGCCGCCGGCCGGTGGAGATCATGGCCACGCCCGATGAAGCGTGCGCGGCTCGTTTCCACGCTCGGCTGCCCCGCCGTTTCGCGCACCGTCATGCGGTGCACGACCACGGGCGCGCTTGGCGCGCTCAGGCACAGCAGGCTGTCGGCGGCCGCGTCGAATTCGACCCGGATGCCGCTGCGGCCGCCCTCTGCCAAAGGCGGCCCGGCCATTGCCACGCAGCCCGTCAGCTCCAGGGTGCGCGCTTCAGAGGCGCGATTGACGATGCGGATGCGGCGCAGCTCGACGTCGTCGCCAGGTGCCACCACCGCATCGGTGCGCATCTCGATGCCGTGGTCCACCCGGCGCAGGCTGGCCCGCCCTTCGGCCAGCACCGCCTCGACCTCGTCGGGCGCCGGCGCTCCCGGCAGCACGACGTTGGCCCAGGTGGCGCCGCTGGCGGTGTCGCGCACGTGAACGGCCAGGCCGGTCTCGCCGGCGCCGGCGCGCGTCAGCGCGGTTCCCTCCCAGCGGCTGGCGCCGGCGCCCGTGCTGTCGACGATCAGGTGGTAGCGCCCATTCGACAGCAGCTGCACTTCGGGCAGCGGCGACGCGTCCGGCTCGAGCGCACGCGCATAGGGACGGGTCGCCGCGATGCCATCCGGCGCTGAGCCGGCGTCGTAGCGCAACGGCCGCTCGGCGCCGCCTGCCGGCGTCGCCTCTTGCAGCAGGCCGAACGCGGCGCGCAATTGGGGATCGCGCGCGAAGCGGCGCTGCATCGGCTCGCCCTGCAGGTGGCGCGCCAGCGCCAGCAGGGTCGTGGCCTGGTGGCGCGCGAGCTGGGCCCGCACCACCGCCTGCCGTTCGCCCTGCGGCAGGCGGGCCGGCGCATAGTCGAGCGCCTCGTGGAAGCCGGTTTCGCCCAGCAGACCCTGATCCGCCATGCGGCGCAGATTGGCCGCCGCCAGCGCCGGCGTTACGGCCAGCGCCAGCGCGGCGCCATGGGGCGCGGCGACCAGGTCGTCGCCCGCGCGCCGCTGCAGGCTTGCTGCGGGCAAGCCGAAGCGCTGCACGCGGTAGCGCGCCGCCGCATCGACCGCATTGCAGCCCGATTCCGTATAACCCCACAACAGCCCGCGGCCCCTGGCATGCGCCGCCTGCAGGCGCGCCACCGCCCGGCCAGCGTCGTCCAGCAGAGTGTCGCGCCACGACGGCATCACGAGCTGCGGCGCCAGATAATCCGCCAGCGCCCCCGTACGCGACAGCAGCAGTGCGCCCGCCCCCGTCATGCGCAAGGGCCGGCCGAGCGACCACCAGTGCGGCTGCGGCAGCTGGCCCTGGGCGACGGCGGCGAAGCTGGCCATGCGCGCCTCGGACGCCAGCAGGTCGCAGCTGTCGCCATCCAGGCGCCCGCCGCGTCCCTCGCGCACGTGACAGCCCGCGGCCAGCAGGCCCGTGGCCGGGTCGACCAGCGCGCCGAAATCCATGCGCGCAGCTTCGCGCGCCTGTGCAGCCAGGGCCGCGATCTGGTCCATGCGTTCGCGCGCAAGGCCGCGCCCCTGTGCGACCAGCTGTGCCAGGCCCTCGTTGCCGTTCGACGGTTCGAGCGCGGCCAGTTCGCGCAAGGTCGGGATCCGGGTCAGGCTGGCGTCGAGCACGTATTCCTGCACCGCGCGGGTCCAAGGCGTGAGCGCATGCAGGTCGTCCAGCTGCGCCGCGCACTGGCGCGCCAGACGCGCCGTCCAGCCGCGCAGCGCGGGGTCGCTGTCGCCTGGCAGGCCGGCGTCCAGCTCGGCCGCCCTGGCGGCGACCGTACGCAGGCAGTCGGCCAGGCCCGGCAAGGTATCGGTGGCGCGGCAGCGGCCCGGCGCCAGCGATTCGTCCAGCGCGTCCAATGCCGGTAGCAGGCCGGGATGGGCATGCTCGCGCACCACCAGCACGGTAGCGCGGATGCCGTCCAGCGCGGCGCCGTCGACGATCGGCCGGTCCGGCAATTCATCCAGGCCGGCGGCGAAGGTGCGCAGCGCCAGCACCAGGCCGCCACTGGCCGCGGTGTCGACATGGGCCGGTTCGACGGGAGTGAGCCTGATGCCGTTGTACCACCCGAAGGGGTGGCCATGCCAGCGTTCCAGCAGCGCCATCGAGGCCAGCGCCTGCTCGCTGCGCGCGAGCAGGCCGCCCAGCGGCAGATAGCCGAAGTCGCGTGCGCTGAGGGTAGCCAGCAGGGTCAAGCCCATGCTGCCGGGCGACACCCGCTCGTCGACCGTATGTTCGGAATGTTCGAATACCGCTTCCGGCGCCAGGCCGTGCTTGCCCGCGCCATGCTGTTCGAAGAAAGCCCAGCTGCGGCGCGCCAGCGTGCGGAGGAAACGGGTCTGCCCTTTCGCCAGGCGCATGCCGCGCCGCGACGGCTGGCTGACCCACCAGGCCAGCACCGGCGACAGGAACCACACCAGCAGCAGCGGCGCCGTCGCGAACAGCGCATACGGGTTGGCGAAGGTCAGCAGCACCGCGGCGCCGACCGCCAGCAGCGGCGCGAACCACATCGTGCGCCAGTTGTTTTCCAGCGCGCTGCTGGCGCGCGCCAGCGCCGAGGGGCGCTGCTCGAGCAGCTTGCGCCGGCTCACGTCGCGCCGCCACAGGCCGCGCACGACCGCGTCGGCATCCATCCAGGCCCGGTGCGGCAGGAAGGCCAGCGCCAGCGCGGCGCGCACCAGGGTCGTGCGTGCGCCGCGCGCCCAGGCGTCCAGGTGCTGGCGCAGCGGCGCGCTGGCCGCGCGGCCGGCCAACGCAATCAGCATGTCGAGCAGCGCCGGCAGCCAGAGCGGCGCCAGGATGGCCGCGGTCCAGAACACGGGAGCGGCCAGCAGGCTCCAGCTCAGCACGAGCAGCGCGATCGAGGCCGGCGCGGCCAGGCTGCCGGCCATGGCGCCGAACAGGCGCCGGCGCACCCGCGGCGCACGCAGGCGATCGGCGCCGCGGCCCAGGCGGCGCGCTTCCTGCCAGGCGGCGCGCAGGGTGCGATGGCGGCGCAGCACGTGCTCGCCATAACTGCCCGGATGCGCGGCATCGAGCACCAGGTCGCTCACGCGTGCGGCGCGCAGGCGGTCTTCCTCGACCGCGCCAGGTTGCGCCCGGCCCTCGTCGCGCAGCTCCAGGCCCATCGCGCGGCGCCAGGCATCGACGTCGTAGATGGCGGCCAAGCCATGTCCGCCATCACGCCACAGGCGCTGGTAGCGCATGGCGCCGCGGCCCGGCAAGGACGTCGTGAGCTGCGGCAGCAGCATCGCATGGCCTTCCAGCACGCGGCCCGCTTCGTCCTGCAGCGGGCGGTGGAGCGGGTGCGCCATCGCCGCCACCAGGCTACGCGCGGCGTCGCGCGGCAGGCCGATGTCCGCATCGAGCGCGATCACGTAACGCATTTCGGCCGCGCCGCCCAGGTTGCCGGCGGCGAGGACGAAGCGTTCGCGCACGCCGCACAGCCAGGCATTCAGGTCGGCCAGCTGGCCGCGCCGCCGTTCGCGGCCGATCCAGGCCTGCTGGTCTTCGCTCCAGGTGCGTGGGCGCGCCAGCAGCATGAAGGGACCATCCTGTTGCGCTCCATACTTGCGGTTCAGTTCCTCGATCCTGCTGCCCGCCTGTTCCAGCAGCGCGGCGTCGAGCGGCAGCGTGGCTTCAGGCGCATCAGGCAGGTCGAGCAGCAGGCAGAAACGCAGGTGCGGATCGCGGTTGCCGAGATAGCGCACCTCGAGGTCCTCGCACAGGGCCGTGAGCTGAGCGCCGTCGGCCGGCTGCGCGGACACGGCCACCAGCGTGCGCGCATCCTCGGGAATACCGGCCGAGACGTCCATGCGCGGGGTGATCTGAGGCTGGACCAGCCAGCGCCGCGCCATGCCCACCAGGGCCTGCGCCAGGGCGCCGGCGACCGGCAGCGCCAGGATGCCCATCAGGACCAGCAGCAGCGGCCCGGCGCCGCCCTGCCAGGCGTGGACCAGGCCTGCGCCGGTGAACAGCAGGGCCAGCGCCACCGTGGCGCCCGTATGCATGCCGCTGGCAGCGCGCGCACGCGACGCCCGTCCGCGCCCTCCGCGCAGCCTGGCCTCGAGCGTCGCCAGGCCAGGACCGGCCAGGTAGTAGCCCACATGACGGATGCGCGTATCGAGCCCGCCCTCGCCCGGGGCGCGGTTGATGCCGGCCAGCGCGAGCGCCTCCTGCGCCACCGCGGCCTCGCTCACGCCGAGGGTGCGCGCCAGGCGCGCGACCGTATGGCGGTAGCGGTCGCGGGTGGCGCCGTCCATGCGCGCATAACTGCCGTCCGGATCGTCGCGCAGCAGCGCATCGACCACGCCCAGGCGCTCGGCGAAGGCGCGCCAGTCGACGCCGCCCAGCGCGCGCAGGCTGGCCAGCGCGTTGCCGGCCGTGACGCCGTCCTGCGCCTGGTCGCTGCGCTCGTCCTGCATCAAGCCGGCGATGCTGCCCTGCCCATCCGCCAGGCGCGCATCGAGCCAGTCCGATACCTGGGCCAGCGGCGCGCCGCGGCCCTGCAGGCGGCGCGCCAGTTCGACGACGAAAGCGCCATGGTCCGCGTCCGCGCTGCGCGCCATGTCGGCGAACAGCAGCACCAGGTCGCCCGGACGGGCCTCGGCGGTGTCGAGGAAGCGCGCGGCCCAGGCGGCGGCGCGTTCGCGCCCGGCGCAGGCATGCGCGGCGCCCGCGGCCAGGCTGGCCAGCCGGTCGATCAGCGCGAGACGCAGCAGCACGGGCAGCGCATCGAGTTCGGCGACGCGCAGCGGCGCAGCTTCCTGGCTGGCGGCGAGGACGCGCGCCAGTTCTTCGGTGTCGACGGCGCCGTCGGCGCGCGCCACCGCGTCGGCCACCAGACCCCGGATGCGCGCGCCACCATCCCCGGCCATGCGCAAGCTGGCGGCGACCTGCCGCGACTGCGCGCGCGCCAGCCGCAGCTGGGTGTCGAGCAGGTGGTAGCCATCGAGCAGGCGCGCGCCGGCCGGCGGCAGTTCGAACCCGGCGCGCATGGCGCGATCGAGCGCATCGCAGGAACGAACGATGGCCTCCGCATTCGCGGCCAGCAGCGCCACCATGGTGGTGGCGCCGGCGCCGTGCGGCGCATGCTGCCCGGCGGGCATCTTGTCGTTCTCAACTTTCAACGGGAACCTCGGGACGGAGGCGTGCGCGGCGACCGCCGGAGGACGGGACACCCCGGGGGCTAATCAGGGCAAGAGACCAGGCAAACAATGCTGGGCGCGCACGGCTGACTCCATGCTAGGGAAAGAGCTGGAAAGTTACCGTGCGCTGGCGTACACACACCGCCTGCCGGGCTGGCAGGCGGTCAGGGACGACTCAGATGGCGAGCGCGAATCCGCCGGCCAGCGAGCAGGCGCGCGGATGGCCCAGCGCGCGCAGGGTACGCGCGGCGCGGGCGCTGCGTGCGCCGCTGCGGCACACGAACAGCAAGGGACGGGCGTCGGCGCCCAGCCAGGCGGCGGCGTGTTCGCTCACGCTCGCCAGCGGCACGTTGAGCGCCATGCGGCCGTGCAGTTCCACCTGGCCGGCGACGCTGTGTTCGCGCGCCTCGCGCACGTCGACCACGATGGCGTCGGGATGGGCCGCCAGCCAGCCGCGGACCGCGATGGCGTCGAGCTCCATGCCCGCATCCAGCGCGGCGTCGGGCTGCATCGCCTCGGCTTGCGCCGTCGCCGTGGGCACGGCCAGCGCCGCCCCGCAGCGCGCGATGCGCTCGCACGCCAGCGCGATTGCCGCGTCGTCCGGCAGCAGCCCGATCGACAGGCGCACCGCCGACGCGCTGCGCCAGGCCGGCAAATCCATCGCGTCGAGCACATAGCTCGGCGCCGCCTTCGACGCGGCGCAGGCCGAACCGGCGCTGACACGCATGCCGGCTGCATCGAACAGGTCGAGCAGCTCGGCGCTGGCGACGCCGGGAACCGAGAAATTGAGCGTGGTGGGCAATGCATATGCCAGCGGCGCATTGAACACGATGCCGGGGAAGGCGCCGGTCAAGGCGTCGATCAGGCGCGCACGGCAAGCCCGCAGCGCTTCATGGTCAAGGAAGGTGTTGCCGCGCTCCAGCGCTTCCAGCACCGCGCCCAGCGCGGCGATGCCGGCCATGTTCTCGGTGCCGGAGCGCTGGCTGTCTTCTTGCCCGCCGCCGCAGATCAGCGGCGTGAATGGCGCGCCTTCGCGCACGTACAGCATGCCGATACCTTTCGGCGCATGCAGCTTGTGGCCGGAGAACGGCGCGTAGTCGATGCGGCTCGCGCCCAGCTGCAGCGGCAGCTTGCCGAGCGCCTGCACGCAATCGACCATCCACAGCGCCGGGCTGGCCGTCTCGTTCAATACCGCTGCGATGCCGTCCAGGTCGGACACCACGCCGGTCTCGTTGTTGGCGGCCATGGTGCAGACGAAGGCGAGGCGCGGCGCCAGCGCGCGCAGCACGTCCAGGCGGTGACGGCCGTCGCCGTCGACCGGCAGCACGCGCAATTCGAGACCGGTGCCCAGCAGCCGGTTCCAGTGCGCCAGGCTTTCGGACACCGCCTTGTGCTCGGTGGCGCCGACCAGCACGATGTTTGCAAACCCGTCGCCGTGGGCTTCGCCGCGCGCGCGCCGTTCGCGCACCGCGCACAGCGCCGACAGCACCGCGGTCTGGATGCCCTCGGTGGCGCCGCTGTTGAACATCAGCCGTCCACTCGGCGCACCCAGCACGCGCCGTGCGCAGGCGCGCGCGCCCTCGCGCAGCGCGCGTGCGCGCAGCCCGCTCGCATGGCTGCTGCTCGGATTGCCGTAGCAGTCCTGCAGCGCGGCCATGGCGGCGGCCGTGGCGGCGGGCAGTATCGGCGAAGTCGCGTTGGCGTCGAGGTAGATTTCAGTGATCATGGATTAGCTGCCAAAAACATAAAAAAAGGTGTCGCACAACACCTTATTGTCCAGTAATATGGTACGGAACTGCGCCGATCGAAACGTCCCAAATATCTCGATTTATGGGCTGTTAATAGAATAATTATTCTTATAAACAAGCTTTACGGAATATGAACTCACTCGACAAGTTTGATTGTGCGATTCTCGCCGCCCTGCAGGCGGATGCAACCCTCTCCATCTCCGGCCTGAGCGAAAAGGTCGGCCTCTCGAGCACACCTTGCTGGAAGCGCGTCAAGCGCCTCGAGGAAGAAGGCTATATCGAAAGCCGCGTCAGCATCGTCAACCGCCAGAAGGTCGGCTTGCCGGTCACCGTCTTCGTCAGCATCAAGACCACCGAGCACGACGAAAAATGGCTGGCGCGCTTTGCCGCGGCCGTGGTGGCCCTGCCCGAAGTGCTGGAGTTCCACCGCATGAGCGGCGACGTCGATTACCTTCTCAAGGTCGTCACCACCGACATCGCCGGCTACGACCGCTTCTATAAAAAGCTGATCAAGGCCGCGCGCCTGACCGGCGTGTCGTCCGCCTTCTCGATGGAACAGATCAAGTCGACCACCGCCCTGCCGCTCGAACTGATCTCGCACGGCGTGCCGGCCTGAGGCTATTCGGAGTCTTTACGCTGTCAGCCGCGCTTTCGTCCGGCGTGCGATCGTGCGATGATGGCGGCCGTTGACATCAACGGAGACCAAGGGAATGCGATCGAAAATAAAGATGGCGCCGCTGGCGCTGGCGGCGTTGTTCGCCATGCAGGCAAGCGCCGCGGAACAAGTCGTGAAGATCGGCGTGAGCGGCCCGCTGTCGGGTTCCAACGCCTTCGCCGGCAAGGATAACGAGAACGGCGTGCGCCTCGCCATCGAGGAACTCAACGCGCAGAAGATCCAGGTGGGCGGCAATGTGCTGCGCTTCGTGCTGCAGTCCGAAGACGATGCGGGCGACCCGAAACAGGGCGTGACCGTGGCCCAGAAATTCGCCGACGCCGGCGTCAAGTACGTGCTGGGCCCCTACAACTCGGGCGTGGCGATTCCGGCCTCGCGCGTCTACAACGACAATGGCATCCTGATGTCGACCGTCGGCACCAATCCCAAGATCACTGCCGCCGGCTACCCGACGGTGTTCCGCATCGTCGCCAGCGACACGCAAGTAGGGGCGTCAGTCGCCGGCTATGCGGCCAAGGAACTCAAGATCAAGAACGTCGGCGTGATCGATGACCGCACCGCGTTCGGCCAGGGCATCGCGATGGAATTCAAGCGCCAGGCGCAGAAAGCCGGCATCAAGGTCGCGGGCCACGAATTCACCAACGACAAGGCGAGCGACTTCGCCGCCATCCTGACCTCGCTGCGCGCCAAGAAGGTGGACGCCATCTTCTTCGGCGGCTACGCCCCGCAAGGCGCCCCGATGGTGCGCCAGATGAAGCAACTGGGCCTGAACGTGCCGCTGCTGGGCGGCGACACCTTGTGCAGCCCCGAGATGGCAAGGCTGGGCGGCGCCGCGGTCGGCGAGAACGTGCGCTGCGCGCAGGCCGGCGCCATCGTCGCCAAGCAGCCGGGCGGCCCGGCCTTCCTGGCCAGCTACAAGAAGCGCTTCGGCCGCGATCCGGACGTCTACGCGCCATCGTTCTACGACCAGACCAAGTTCATCGCCCAGGCGATCCAGCAGGCCAAGTCGGTCGACGCCAAGCAAGTCGGCGCCGCGATGCACGCGATCAGCTACCAGGGCGTGGTCGGCGCCTATGGCTATGACGCCAAGGGCAACCTCAAGAAAACGGCGGTGACGGTGTACACCTTCAAGAACGGCGCATTGACGCCGCTGGCCAGCTACTGACCATCACAAGGAAAAGAACATGAGAGAGAACTTCAAGCTCGGCGCGCTGGCGACAGCCGCCCTGCTCGCGTGCGCGCCTGCGGGCGCCGCACCCGCAGCCGCTGGCGCTACCGCCTCTGCCACGCAGAAAGTCGCCACGACCGAAGCCGGCAAGGCGATCAACAAGCTGGTCGACGAGTATTACGAGGCCTATGCCCGCTTCGAGCCGGTGTGGGCGACCGAGAGCGGCGACGGCCGCTTCTTCGACCAGCTCGGCCTGTCGATCGCGCCGAAGAATCGCGACGCGCAGTTTGCGCTGTACCGCGGCTACCTGAAGCGCCTGGGCACGATCCCGCGCGAGCGCCTGAACGCGCACGAGCAGGCCAGCTAC
>DDKG01000259.1 GCA_002339265.1 Massilia sp. UBA2604
ACCGATTCACCAGCCTAATCACACTGCATATGAATTTCCAACGCACACAACGTCGCGCCCGCGGCTTTACCCTGGTCGAGATCATGGTTGTCGTGGTCATCATCGGCATCCTCGGCGCCCTGGTCGTGCCTAAATTGCTGGGTCGCACGGGCGAATCGCGCGTGACCGCCGCCAAGGTCGACATCGCCACCATGATGCAGGCCCTCAAGCTGTACAAGCTCGACAACCAGCGCTACCCGACCACCGAGCAGGGCCTGAACGCCCTGATCGCCAAGCCGACCGCCGGCCCGGCCGCCAATGGCTGGAAAGAGGGCGGCTATATCGAGAAGCTGCCGAAGGATCCGTGGGGCAACCCCTACCAATACCTGTCGCCGGGCGTGAAAGGCGAGATCGACGTGTTCTCCTACGGCGCCGACGGCCAGCCGGGCGGCAACGGCGAGGACGCCGACGTCGGTTCCTGGCACTAATCAGTTTCCCCATGGCGGCCTGGCGCGCGCGGGGCTCATCCTCCGGCTTCACCCTGGTGGAGCTGCTGGTCGTGATGGTCATCATCGGCATCACGCTGGGCCTCGCCACGCTGAACGCCATCCCGAGCCCGCGCCAGGACCTCGAGAACGAGGCCAAACGCATCGCGCTGCTGCTGCAGCTGGCGCGCGACGAAGCCATCGTGCGCAACCGCCTGGTCGCCTTCGAGGCCAATGGCGAGCGCTACCGCTTCATGGTGCGCGGCGACACCGGCTGGGAGCCGGTCACGCGCGACGACCTGCTGCGCGAACGTGGCTTCAAGAATCCGCCGCTGCGGCTCGTGCTCGAGCCGGCCGGCACGGGCGGACCCGACATGCTGCGCATCACCTTCGGCCGCGAGCCGGTGGACCGTCCCTTCGTGCTGACCCTGGCTTCCGGCAATAACGCGGTCGCGATCCGCGCCGACGGCGTCGGCCACTTTACCGTCGAATGACTCACATCATGGTCCGTCGTCACGCATCTGGTTTCACCCTGCTCGAAGTGCTGGTGGCGCTGGTCATCGTCGGCACCGCGCTGGCCGCCGGCCTGCGCGCGGTGGGCAGCCTGACCTCCAACAGCGCCGGCCTGCGCGCCTCGATGATGGCGACCTGGTCGGCCGAGAACCGGCTGGTGCAGATCCGCCTCGGGCGCGAATTCCCCGAGATCGGCAAGCGCAGCTTTCCCTGCCCGCAAGGCGACCTGAACCTGATGTGCGAAGAAGAAGTGCTGACCAGTCCCAATCCGCTGTTGCGCAGGATCGAAGTCTCGGTGTTCGACGCCGACAATCCCGGCCGCCGCATTGTCAAACTCATCCAACTGGTCCTGAGGCCTTCCCCGATATGAGCGCCAGGTCGCGGCATGCAGGCTTCACGCTGGTCGAGCTCCTGGTGGCGATCGGCATCCTCGCCATGGTGGCCGTGCTCGGCTGGCGCGGGCTGGACGGAATCGTGCGCGCACGCGTGGCGCTCACCAACGAGATGGAAATCACGCGCGGCATGCAGCTGGCCTTCGCCCAGATGCAGAACGATTGCGAGAACGCGGCCGGCAACGACATCATGCGCGGCCGGCCGGCCTTGCTGTGGGACGCCGACCGCTTGACGCTGGTGCGCAAGGTGTTCGTCGAACACGAGCCGTCGCGCCTGCAGGTGATCAGCTACCGCGTGGTCAACGGCCAGCTGATGCGGCGCGAGTCGCCCGGCACGCGTGACCTCGACCACATCGCCCAGCTGTGGCAGGCGATCGCTTCCGATGCGCCGGCCGAGAATTCGCCGTCGGTCGCGCTGCAGGTCGGCGTGACCAGCATGCAGGTGCAGGGCTGGCAAAACAATGCCTGGCGTAACGAGCCGACCGCGGTCGGCGGCAATGGCGACCAGCAACCTCCGCTGGATCCGAACCTGCTCCCGGGCCGTTCGCAGGAACCCACCGGCGTGCAGGTGGCGCTGACCGTGCAGGGCCTGGGCCAGCCGATGGTCAAGTCCTTCCTGCTGGGAGGCACCTGATGCGGCGCCTGACTCCTCCGCGGCGCCAGCGCGGCGTCGCCGTGGTCACCGCCCTGCTCCTGACCACGCTGGCGATCTCGATCGTCGCCAGCCTGTTCTGGCAGCAGCAGGTGCAGGTGCGCTCGATGGAAAACCAGCGCCTGCAGCTGCAGACCAAGTGGATCCAGCGCGGCGCCCTCGACTGGGCCAGCGTGATCCTGCGCCAACCCTACGACAACCGCATATCGCTGGAGCAGGTGTGGGCCACGCCGCTGGCCGAAACCCGGCTCGACCAGTACATCGAACGTGAGCGGGTGCAGGGAGAAAACTTCAATGCATCCCTGTCGGGTCAGGTATACGACGCCACGGCGCGATACAATCTGAACAACCTGGCATCTGGCGGCAAGCGCGATCCGGTGGAGACCGAGGTGTTCGGCCGCCTGCTGACCAATCTGCGGCAAGAGCCGCGGCTGGCGCGGCCGATCGCCGATTTCGTCGCCGCCGGCCAGGCGCTGACGGTCAATCCGGACGCGGACCCTACCACCACCGTGCAGACGCCGCGCAAGGGCAACCCGATGCCGGTGCTGCGGGTGGACGATTTGCTGGCGGTGCAGGGCGTCAAGCCCGAGACGGTCGAGGCCTTGCGTCCGTTCGTGATCGTGCTGCCGGGGCAGGCGACGACGGTTAACGTGAATACGGCGCCGGCCGAGGTGCTGGCGGCAGTCTTGTCTGGCTGCTCGATCTCCCAGGCGAATGCGTTGGTCGAGCAGCGCAAGCGGATACCGTGGAATGATGTCCAGCTATTTTTGAGCGAAGTGCAATGTAGGGATGAAGCGGTGGAGCAGCCAAAAATCAGCACCACCAGCAATTATTTCCTGGTGCAGAGCCGTATCCGGCTCGACCGTGCGGCGCTGGATGCCGAATCGCTGGTGCAGCGCGGCGGCAACCTGGTCAACCGCGGCAGTATCAGCGTAATCTGGACCCGCCAGAACTAGAAGAAAGCGAGACAGTTTGACTACTCTTTATATTCGGCATCCGGCCAGGAGCGAAGGCGAAGGCGCCTTGTGCCGGTTCGCGATGGTCGGCGACAACGGCGCCATCGGACAGCAGGGCGAAGGCGCGCTGCGCAACCTGGGCGACGTGGTCGCGGCCAGCCGGCGCGTGGTGCTGATCCTGGCCGCCAGCGACGTCACCCTGCTGGCGGTGCAGGCGCCGCCGCTGGCCGGCGCGCGCCTGCGCGCGGCGCTGCCGGCCCTGGTCGAAGAATACATCCTGGGCGACCCGCTCGACTGCGTGCTGGTGGCCGGCCCCGTCATGGGCGACGGCCGCCGTCCGGTGGCCGTGGTGCAGCAAGCCTGGCTCGAGCCGCTGGTGCGCAAGCTGCTCGAGATGGGCGCGCGTGCGGTGGTGGCCGTGCCGGAACAATTGTGCCTGCCGCTGCATCCGGGCAGCGTGAGCGCCGCCTTCGGCAAGGGCGAGCTGATCCTGCGCCAGAGCCAGTACGAAGGCCTCGGCCTGGCGCTCGACGGCAGCCCGGCGGCGGCGCTGCAGACGGCGCGCGCGCTGGCGGGCGATGCGCCGCTGGTGCTGTACGTCGAGCACGAGCAACTCGGTGAGTACCAGGCGCTGCTGGCCGAGGCCGGCCCCGGCGTCACCCTCGAAAGCGACAACTGGGCGCACTGGATTGCCGGCGCCCGCGGCAGCAACAACGGCAACGGCGCGGTCGGTCCCGCGCTCGACCTGGTGCCCGGCCTGGGCACGGCCGGCGTGGCCCGGCGCGACTGGCGCCGCTGGCGCTGGCCGATCCGGCTCGCCCTGGCGGCGCTGGTGGTCAACGTCATCGGCCTCAACGTCGAATGGCTGGGCCTTAAGCGCGAAGCCGACGCCGTGCGCCAGCAGATGAGCCAGACGTTCCGCTCGGTGTATCCGGGCCAGCCGGCGATCGATCCGGTGGCGCAGATGCAGCAGAACATCGCGCGCGCCAGGGCCGGCAGCGGAGAGATTGGCGGCGACGAATTCACCTGGATGGCGGCCGCCGTCGGCGAAGCCATTGGCGGCCTCGGCGCGCCGCCCGCGATTGCATCAATGGAGTTTCGCGAACGCGCCCTCACGGTGCGCGTCAAACCTGAATCCGCCAACCCCGGCGCCGCAGACCAGCTGCGTCCGGCCCTGGCGGCACGCCACCTCAGCCTGGAAACGCCCGATGCCAACACCTGGTTGATCCGCAGCACTGGCGCCTCGCAATCGGCAGCATCGCCATCTGGAGCAGCACCATGAATCTCGGCACAAACTTCGTCGGCAAAATCAGCGGCCTGCGTGAGCGTGCCACCGCCTACTGGATCGCG
>DDKG01000343.1 GCA_002339265.1 Massilia sp. UBA2604
GTGCAGCTGGGTCATCACCCAGAAGATCGGCTTGGCGATCACGGTCAGCATGCCGTAGTCCTTCACCAGCTCCAGGCCCGGGGTGATGGTTTCCAGGATCTGCTCGTCCTGCGGACCCGAGTACAGGCGGGTGTCGTTCGACACGGTCGCGCCAGGCGCCACGGTGCCCAGCGACTGCACGGTGCCGATCGCATACAGGTTGTTGGCGATCTTCTTGGTGAAGATGTCGCGCGGCGTCTTGTCGGCCGGGATGAAGGCCGAGACGAAGAAGTGCTGCGAGATCGCGACCCAGCCGTTGTCGGCCTTGGTCGAGTGATCGGCCTTGTTCTTCTCGATTTCCTCGAAGGTCAGCTTCTGGTACTTGTCGGCGTCGGTGTACAGGGTCGGGCCGGTGTAGCTCGGCATGAACCAGGAATCGGTAGCCGGCTTGTTGCCGTCATGCTGCAGCTGCAGGTACAGC
Source organism: Massilia sp. UBA2604 (assembly GCA_002339265.1). Lineage (GTDB taxonomy): Bacteria > Pseudomonadota > Gammaproteobacteria > Burkholderiales > Burkholderiaceae_D > Telluria. The sequence goes on from DDKG01000343.1 coordinate 461, forward strand.
GACGGCTGGATCGGCGCGGCGCTGATATTGGTCACGTCATGACGCACGCCGACCAGGTAGTCGCCCTTGCGGAAGGTCAGCGTCTTGGTCAGGCGCACACCGCCCTGCTCGGCTTCCAGGACGACTTGCGCCTGGTTGTTGGTGCCCAGCGTGGTCTGCGCCGACTTGACGGTGAACGGCGTGGTGTGGTTCGGCAGCACGCCGGCGGCGCTGGTGCCGATCAGGCCGGTCTGGCCCAGGTAGACGTTCGGACCGTTGACGTTGAACAGGACCTGGTTCTTGGTCTTGTCGAAGTGATCCGGATAGTGCAGCAGCTCGAGACGCTTGATGACGCCGCCGACCGAGTCGATATCGACTTTCACGACGTCGGTGGTGACGGTGACGATCTGGCTGGCTGGCGCGGCAGGAGCACCCGGCATCGCGGTCGCAGCGGCGGCAGGCGTGCCCGGCACGGCGGCGCTGCCCGGCTGGGCTGCGGCTGGAACATCCGTCGGTTTGTTCTGCTGAGCGTTCTGCTGAGCGACTTGCGCCGGTGGTTGCGCCGAGAACAGCGACTGCTTGCCGTTAGCCACCATCCAATTGTTCCAGAGAACGATCAGAGAGATGGCGAACACGATCCACAGGACAGTACGTTTATTGAATTCCATTGGAGTCTTCAGGAGTGGTTGCAACCGCAAGCGGCTGAATGGGATTCCTTGGCGCCGCCGTCTTTCGGCGGCACCGGGTCGACGCCACCCGCGTTCCACGGATGGCAGCGGCCCACGCGGCGCGCGGCCAGCCAGGAACCGCGTGCGGCGCCATGGACGCGCAGCGCTTCGATTGCGTAATTGGAACAGCTGGGATAGAACCGGCAACGCGGCCCGAGCATCGGGGACAGCAGCAGCTGGTAGCCGCGAAGCAACCAGACGAGCAGCGTCTTCATGGCGAGCTTGACGGCGCGGGACGCGGCCGTTGCGAAGCGAACAGGCGCGTCAATTCCACCTTCAGCGCGGCCTTCAGGGCGCGCGTGGTGGCCGGGCCGTCCTTGGCGTTGACGGGACGCGACAGGCGGACGATGCAATCGACCTGCGCCAGGCTGCTCGTACGGAACAGCTCGCGCGTCATGCGCTTGATCGTATTGCGGGTCACGGCGCGCGGCGCGAAACGCTTGGCCGCAACGACGCCCAGCCGCGCATGCGGCAAGGAATTCGGACGCGTGTAGAGCACGAAATGCGCCGTTTTTTGCGTCGGCCGCAAACGAAAAACGGATGAAAATTCATCCGTTTTAACGATGCGCCGAGCGCGCGCGAAGTCGTGCGAACCTTCGCCTGTCATCACCGACCGCAATCGATCTGCGGTGCGTGACTTAGACAGCCAGACGCTTGCGGCCCTTGGCGCGGCGAGCGTTCAGGACTTGACGGCCACCACGGGTAGCCATACGTGCGCGGAAGCCGTGCGTGCGCTTGCGACGGACGACGGAAGGTTGGTAAGTACGTTTCATGGTGGTCTCGCTTAAAGCAAAATAAGATGCAAAATCGGGTCTGACGTCATCGTCAGATTCGGCGCCGATGACAATTTCGCTCGATGTAAAGCCAGCGTCATGCCACAGCAAGTCTCTCTTCGCCCAACCACCAGCCGCTGGAAAAAGACAGCCTGGCCTGGCGCACGGACGGGGAACCCTGAATTAGACTCTATTTCGGTCGCCACTGTCAAGGCAGGTGTTGTTTCGCCAAGCGCCGCCTGTGTGCGTTTCCAGCTTGGCAAGGGACTGGAGCGACACCCCATTTCGGTGGAAAATATGTGCAGCGCCTGTGGATAACTTCGGCCGAGACAGGTAAAATAGCGTGTTACGTATCAAAAGCGAAGTATGGAAAATTTTTGGCAGTCAGCATCCGCGCAGCTTGAGCTCGAGCTCACGCCGCAGCAATTCAGCGCGTGGATCAAACCGCTGGTAGCCCTCGACTACGAAGACGGCAAGCTGCGCATCGCTGCGCCCAACCGCTTCAAGCTCGACTGGGTCAAGACGCAGTTCGCTACGCGCATCACGGAACTGGCGGCCCAGTACTGGGAAGCGCCGGTCGAGGTGCAGTTCGTGCTCGACCCGAAGAACAATCCTGCCCGCAAAGCGGCAGGCCCGGCCACGACCACGTCCGCCGCTACGCCCGATTTCAATGCGCCGCGTCCGGCCCCCGGTCAAGAAAACCCGGCGCCGAGCCCGACCCAGAACCTGAACATCGCCAACTCGCCCAAGCGCGAGCAGAGCCGCATCAACACCGAGCTGACGTTCGAGAGCTTCGTGACCGGTAAGGCCAACCAGCTGGCGCGCGCCGCCGCGATCCAGGTCGCCAACAACCCGGGCGTGTCGTACAACCCG
>DDKG01000138.1:0-5898 GCA_002339265.1 Massilia sp. UBA2604
GCACGGCGTCGACATCCTGGTGGCCACCCCGGGCCGCCTGCTGGACCACGCGGGCCAGGGTACCGTCGACCTGTCGAAGATCGAGATCCTGATCCTGGACGAAGCCGACCGCATGCTGGACATGGGCTTCATCCACGACATCCGCAAGGTGCTGGCCCTGCTGCCGCCGAAGCGTCAGAACCTGCTGTTCTCGGCCACCTTCTCGGACGATATCAAGGCGCTGGCCGACCGCCTGCTGAACAATCCGCAATCGATCGAAGTCGCACGCCGCAACTCGACCGTGGAAGTGATCGCGCAAAAAATCCACCCGGTGGACCGCGACAAGAAGCACCCGATGCTGGCGCACCTGATCAAGTCGAACAACTGGCACCAGGTGCTGGTGTTTACGCGCACCAAGCACGGCGCCAACAAGCTGGTGGAACAGCTGGGCAAGGACGGCATCGGCGCGATGGCGATCCACGGCAACAAGAGCCAGTCGGCGCGCACCAAGGCGCTGTCGGAATTCAAGGATGGCAGCCTGCAAGTGCTGGTGGCCACCGACATCGCGGCGCGCGGCATCGACATCGATCAGCTGCCGCACGTGGTGAACTACGACCTGCCGAACGTCCCTGAAGACTATGTGCACCGCATCGGCCGCACCGGCCGCGCCGGCGCCACGGGCGAAGCGGTCTCGCTGGTGTGCGTGGACGAGCACCAGATGCTGAAAGACATCGAAAAGCTGATCAAGCAGACGCTGCCGCGCGCCGTGATCCCCGGCTTCGAGCCCGACCTGAACGCCAAGCCGCAACCGATCCAGTTGCGCAGCGGCGCCCCGGGCCACTCGAACCGCGGCGGCCGTCCAGGCGGCGGCCGTGGCCACGGCGGCGGCGGCGGTGGCGGCAACAAACCGCGCACCCCCGGCACCGGCGCCCCCGCCGCCGCCAAGCGCCACAACGGCCCCCGCCCCGCCAGCGCCGTCCGCCGCGACCGCTAACGCCACACCACAGCGCCAATGAGGGTCAGAGTCGAATTATTGGGAAAGAATGTCACACCACCCAATTCGCCGACTTTACCCTCAGCTTGTTTCATTCAAGTTATTACCCAATAATTAGGGTCAGAGTCGAATTAAGTGACAACTTTCGAATGTTGTCATTTAATTCGACTCTGACCCTAATTAATTTATTCTCTCCGCTCTATTGAATTACCCTGTTTTCGCAGACATCGATTCTGCCTGCCAATTTTTCACCCATTTTTTATCAAAGCTGTTTTCCGCGGACATTTTTAACCCCAAAATTAATTGGGGTCAGAGTCGAATTATTGGCCAGTAGCCGTGATTCAAGTTGGCACTGGAAAATTATCGAGCGGGGCATTCCCTTAATAACTTACTCAACAATTAGGGTCAGAGTCGAATTAACTGACAACTTTTAAAGTTGTCAAACAATTCAACTCTGACCCTAATTGCTTGTTGTGGGGTGAGATTTACGAAGGGGAATTGATAATTGGCAAAGTGGGGTGGTGCGGGGCTGGAAGAATGGGGTTTTCGGGCTGGCGGCCGGGGAGGATCCACGATGCTGCGTCGGGTTGCGGTGGGGCTGGTGTTGGGGCTTGGCGTGCTGCTCGGCGGCTGCGCGTCGCATGGGTCGGTCAGCTTGCAGGAGGTGCGCGAATTTGCGGATGCCTCGGCCAAGCTGGGTGGGTATGCGGAATTGTCGCGGCGGTATCGCGATACCTATGAGCGCGAACAGCCTTACCTGCCGCCGCAGGCCGAACGGATTGCGCGCGAGAACGATGTGCGAAGGCGCGCTGTCTATGATGACTTTGTCGCTATTCAGAAGACGCTGGTCCTGTATATGCAGACGCTCAGCCTGCTCGCGGGCGAGGGGCGGTATGACTTGTCGGATCGGATCGATGACCTCGGTAATGGGCTCAAGGCGAATGCGGAATCCGGCTTGCAGCAGCGGCATGTGGCGGCGTATACGGGGATGACACGGCTGCTCACGCGCGTGATCGCCTCGGGGTACCAGAACCGCAGCGTCGAGACCATGGTGCGCGACGGCGATGCGGATGTGCAGGTGCTGCTCGATGCCATGATCTCGCTCACCCGCCTCTATTACAAGACCAACGAGAATGAGAAGAAGACCGTGCTCGGCATCTTCGATGTCGAGTTGCCGTTTTCGAACCGCAATACCGATCGCATGCTCCTCACCCTGGCCAAGGTGCACTACCTGAACAAGTCGACCGAGTACAAGCTGATTGACCGCCGCTATGAGCTGGCCCTGCAGGGATTGACCAAGGTGGCGCTCGGGCACCAGAAGATGCGCGAGAACATGAACAGGCTGACGAGCGACGACACGCGGCGCATGCTCGCCAACTATGGCCGCGACCTGCGGGCGATCCGCGATGGGTTGAACGGCGATTGAGGAGGACGTCATGCAGGAGCCTTCACAGGACAAATCGGGCCCGTCGGATACGGGCGCTGCGCAGGATCGTGCTCCGGCAGCGCAGGCCGTCCCTGCCGCAACCGCCCGGGGCGTTGCGCCTGCCGACGCCAAGCCCGACGCCGCCAAAGCCGGCCCTGCCGCCGGCGAAGGCGGCGGCCTGTCGAGCATGCAGCAGGTGGTCGAACTGGCCGATGGCCTGTCGACGATCGCCGACCGGCTGCACGAACGCATCCTGCGCGAAATCCGCAGCTACGACGGCCGCGGCGTTCCCAGCGGGGTGCAGGACGCCATGCGCCGCCTGCTCGACGATGAAATGGTGCTGCGCCAGCGCGCCAACACCCTGTATGCCGACGCCGCCGCCTTCGTCATCCAGGGCCTGGGCCAGCCGCAAAGCCGACTCAATGCGCTCACCGCGGCTGCCGCCGAAAAGATCCGGCGCATCGGCGTGATCGGCGAAGTCACCGGCCTCGTCGGCGGCCTGCTGTCCCTGGCCGGCGCCGTCACCGCCGGCCAGCCGACGCCGATCGTGCTCGCCATCGAGAAAATCCAGCTGCACAGCACGACACTCGATGCGCTCACGCCGAACCCGCCCACGGCCGCAGCCTGAGCTGCAGACGTCGACGGGGTGGCCGCCCGTAGCGGCCTGTCCTCAATACATATGCTGCCCGCCATTGATGGCGATATTGGCGCCGGTCAGATAGCCCGCCAGGTCCGACACCAGATACGCCACCAGCCCCGCCACCTCCGCCGGCTTGCCCAGCCGGCCCACCGGGATCTGCGGCAGGATGCGGTCGCGCAGCACGTCCTGCGGCACTTTTTCCACCATGGCGGTGTCCAGGTAGCCGGGAGAGACCGTATTGACCGTGACGCCGTGGCGCGCTACTTCCAGCGCCAGCGACTTGGTGAAGCCATGCATGCCGGCCTTCGCCGCAGCGTAATTGGCCTGGCCGAAGGCGCCTTGCTGGCCATTGACTGAGGAGATGTTGATGATGCGCCCCCAGCGCTGCGCGATCATCGCCTCGAGTACCGGCCGGGTCATATTGAACACGCTGTCGAGATTGGTGCCCATCACCGTATGCCAGTCTTCCTGGCTCATCTTGCGCATGCTGCGGTCGCGCGTGATGCCGGCGTTATTGACCAGGACGTCGACGCGGCCCAGATTGCCCAACACCTGACGCACAACGTTCTCGCAGGCATTGCCGTTGGCGACGTCGAGCTCGTAGGCCCGCACCTCGATGCCATCCGCCTGCAGGCCGGCCAGCCAGGCATCGCGGCGCGCATTCTGCGGCGAATGCGTTGCCGCCACCATGAACCCTTCCGCGTGCAGGCGCCGGCACAGCGCCGTGCCCAGCCCGCCCATCGCCCCTGTTACCACGGCTACCCGCTGCTCCCGCTTTGCTACCGTGTCTCCTGCCATGTCGTACTCCTATTCTCGTTGGCGCCGATGGCGCGACTGCGAGCATCCGAGTGTAGGGAAACGACAACAGTAAGCTGTTGATTAAAATCAAGTGTGAACGAGCACAGCCCATGTGCAAGAAGCGCGACAGCAGGCGCCACGGGAGACTTCAGGCGATGACGTCCGGCCTGCTGCTGGGATCGAAATCGGCCCAATCGCCGTCGACGATATTGCCCTGGGCCCGCTCGATATGGTGAGCGCCCAGCTGGCGCAGCAGGTCGACGGCGCGCGCCTGCAGGTCGGGGTCGTCGAACGCCACCGCCACCAGCATGCCGGCCGGACGCGGCGGCACGGCGTTTTCGCCGCCCTCTTCGGGTTCGCCCCGTTCCTTCATCTTGCTGAAGCTAAACAGCGAGCCGACATGGCCGCCCACCAGCCCGCCGACGACCGGACCCAGCGGCCCGGTGACCGGTGCGGTAGCGGCGCCAAGGGCCGCACCGACGGCGCCGCCGGTGGCCACGCCCTTTACCACGCCTTCGGGCGCTTCCTTGGCGCCGGGCGACTGGATGTGGTCGCCGCCGATCGGCGTCATATCGTGCTGGCCCGGCTGGGTCAGGTAAAACCCGCTGATGCGATCGGCATCGAATCCGGCATCGACCAGCGCGTCGCGCGCACGGTCGACGTCGTCCTGAAGCTGGAAACGTCCTGCGATGATGATGGACATCGGCGACTCCTCCCCATTGAGTGGCGAATACGGTAGCTCAAGCGTACGCCCGCCGCGACCGCCTATCTGTACGCGATCGCACGCTGCTCACGGCCACTGCAAGGGCTGATGCTATCGCCACTGTCCATAGACCACCCCGTAGCTCGGCGGTTCCTCGGCCGGGGGTGGCGGAGCGCTCTGCCATTGACGTGGATCGATCCGGTAATACTTGAGGAATTCCTCGTACAGGGCCGGATGCTTCGCCGCCAGCTGGTGCGGCTGCTCGAAGAAGCTTTCGGTGGCCACGGCGAAAAACTCGGCCGGATTGGTCGCGCCATAGTGGTCGAGCACGCCCTGCATGCCCCACATGGCCTCCTGGCGCAGGTTGGCATAGTCGCGCGTCAGCACCTCGGACCAGCTGCGATAGCGCTCGCTGCTGCCCAGATAAGGGGCGCCGTTGGTATTGCCCGACTCGCTGTCGAGCTGGTGGGCGAATTCGTGCAGCACCACGTTGTGGCCGGCCGAGTCGGCATGGCCGGCGCGCCGCACATGGTCCCAGGACAGGATCACGCGGCCATCGCCCCAGGATTCGCCCAGCAAGTCCTGGCGTTCCTCGGTCACCACGCCCGACACGTCGACCTGCTTGCGCGGCGCCAGGAAGGCGCCCGGATAGACCAGGATCAGCTCGAGCGTGGGATAGATGTCGGGCTTGCCCGCATCGCCGACCCGCCCCAGCAGCAGCAGGCAGGCCTGGCCCGCGACCGTCACCCGCATCTCGTCGGTGACGTCCAGGCCGGCGCAGCCGACGAATTTTTTCTCGTGCAAAAACTGCTGGACCATGCGCTGCAGGCGCCGGCACTGCCCCTCGTCCATCGCATTGTACTGGGCGAGATTGCGCGCCAGGATGGCGACCTGGGAGGCCGGCAAGGGCTGCGCCAGCGCCTGCCGCAGGCGCCACTTCGGCCACAGCCAGGCGGCCAGCACGGCCAGGCCCAGCGCACCGACCACGATCCCTTCCATGGTCAAGCCTTGCCGGCCAGCCAGGCTTGCACCTCGTCGGCGCCGCCGATCAGCTCGCCGCCGACGAAGACTTGCGGCCAGGTCATGCGGCCGGTGACGCCGCGCAGGACGATGGTATTGATTTTCTGGTCTTCGGAGATATCGGTGTAGTGGATCTCGGCCTCGCGCAGCGCCTGCTTGGCGCGGGCGCAATGCGGGCAGCCGGGACGCGAGAACATGACCACCGGTTCCGGCACTTCGGCATCCGGCGCCAGGTAGGCCAGCATGGTATCGGCGTCCGAGACCTCGAACGGGTCACCTTCGCGCTCCGGTTCGATGAAGATCTTCTCGATCACGCCGTCGCGCACCAGCATCGAATA
>DDKG01000138.1:5941-9168 GCA_002339265.1 Massilia sp. UBA2604
CGCAGCACCGGCGCCAGTTCGTTATAGCGCGGCAAATGGGTCGAGGAACAGGTTGGCGTGAAAGCGCCTGGCAGGGAAAACACGACGACCGTGCGGCCCTTGAACAGCTCGTCGGAACTGAGGTCACGCCATTGGTCGTCGGGCCTGGCCTTGAAGACCACGTTCGGGACTGCTTTGCCTTCCAGCGATTCGGCATTCGGTAACATCGTCACTCCTATCTGGTTGATCCTGCCGGCTGAGCGGCGGCATGGCAGACAAGTGAGGATTATTGACCGGTTTTCAACACAAGAGTTGCAATAAGATCGTCAGCCGAATGGCCTACGGCGACGCCCTATAAAAAACAAAGCCGCGCAAAAGCGCGGCAAAAATGACGACAGCGATCGTCGAACCGGAGCCGTTGCGGGTCTCTACCGCAGCGGCCCCGGGCGCGCACTCAGGCGCGTTCCTTGGTAGCCACGGCGTTCTGGCCTGGCGCCGGGCCGAACAGGGCCGCTACCAGCGGGTCGCGGGCGACCGGGCTGCGGTTCACGCGGATGGCGTAATGGGTGTCATCGGCCAGGATGTGGAAATGGCGGCCGCTGCCGGCCATATTCTGTTCGCGCAGGCCTGGACGCTCCTTGCGTGGGGCGGCGCCTTCGCGCTTCGGCTGGCAGATCGCGGCCAGGAAGGCCTTGACGCGCTCTGGATCGGGCGAAATCTGGTACACGGCCTTGCCCAGGTAGGTGGCGGTGCCTTCGATATAGCGCGCCAGTTCGATCACGCCGGCTTCGCGCAGGTCGCGGATGTACTTGCGGGCGCCCGACGGCGAGAATTTGAGGAACCATGCGATCTCGTCGGCCAGCATTTCGTGGTTCGACAGCTCGTTAATCAGCTTTTGCATGTTTTCGATGCGACGCTGGGTGGCCGAGGTCGAACGGACACGCTCGATCGGGGCCAGGGAAATCGGGGCGCGCTCGGTCGGTTGTGGTGGGACGCGCTCGATCAGCGCCGAATTGCTGGAAGTGTGCACTGCGCCGGTTTCGCCAGATACCGCGTTGTGCTGAGTCGTTGCATGCATATCGATGAGCTCCAATATAGAGAGTGAGACTGTGTGGTCCGGGTCGCTGTGTGTCGTATGACACCCTGACAACATCTCGGTTCCGCTTAACTGGACTCAAGATTGCCTGCATCAGACACCATGGTCTGTGCGCCATCCAACATTCGACAAGATTCCTAAAAGCATTTTTAGTGTATGCATCCGGCATGCGTAGATATGAAAAATGCAAGCTCTCCAATAAGATGCATGCATATACGACATGACAATGTCAGGATGTCATGTCACCTCCCTAATATAAATATGTCGGCATGACAGCCGGGTGACAGCAGCGACGCCCGGCTGCCGCACTCGGCAGATGACAACGTCGTTACAGTTCGTTTCATCTTGGAAATGTGGAGTTTTTACCACTGTTGTAAAATTGCACAGCCATTCCGCGTTGGGTGCGCTACCGCACCGAGCATACGGAACTTGCACTGTTATTCTTTATCCAACATCGCTGCTGACGTATGCGTTGTCATCAACTTTTAACCTACGGGAGTTACCTGTGAACAATACCAAGAAGATCGCCCTGGCTGCTGCACTGCTGTGCGCATCCGGCGCCACCCTCGCCCAAGAGCTCAACCCATCGTGGTACATCCAGCCAAGCGTCAATCACGTGAAGCCGGATGCGGACTTCGGCGTGGATGATCGCGACACCGGTGGCGGCCTGAAGTTCGGTAAGGCAGTGCACCAGAACTGGGACATCCAGATCGGCGCCAGCCAGACCCGCTTCGAGCAAGGTCGTAACGAATACCGCCAGACCCTGCTGGGCGTCGACGCCCTGCTGATGCTGAGCCGCGATCGCTTCCGTCCGTTCGTCCTGTTCGGCCTGGGCGCCGAGCGTGACAAGGTTGATAACCGCGTCGTCGGCCGCTTCGTCGAGAAAAACTCGCCGTACGCCACCGTCGGTATCGGTTTCCAGGCCAGCCTGACCCCACAATGGTCGCTGCAGGCCGACCTGCGCACCGTGCGCGGCTTCCTGCGTGACGACGAAGAATTCGGCTTCAAGCGCAGCAACAACAAGATGCTGACCGTCGGCCTGAACTACGCGTTCAACCCGCCGCCAGCACCACCGGCACCGGCTCCAGCTCCAGTGGTCGAAGCTCCGCCTCCAGCACCGGCGCCAGTCGAACCGCCACCACCACCAGCACCGCGCTTCCAGAAAGTGACCCTGGAAGCCACCAAGCTGTTCGCCTTCGACAAGGCTGAAGTGATCACCCCGGCGCCGAAGCTGGACGAGATCGCCGCTGCCCTGCAGGCAGACACCTCGGTCACCAACGTCGAAATCACCGGCTACACCGACCGCCTGGGTTCGGAATCGTACAACCAGAAGCTGTCGGAGCGCCGCGCCAACGCCGTGCGTGAATACCTGGTCGGCAAGGGCATCGACGGCAACCGCCTGCGCGCCATCGGCAAGGGCGAAGCCAACCCGCTGGTCGAGTGCAACCAGAAGAACCGCGCTCAGCTGATCGCTTGCCTGGAACCGAACCGTCGCGTCGAAGTCGACCAGATCACGGTTGAAGTGCCAGTGCAGCAGTAATACATAGGCGGCAACGCTTGATCGGGGGCTTCGGCCCCCTTTTTATTTGGAGGATGGGATATGGCAGTTAGAAAATGGTTCCCTTACACGCACCAGATTTTGAAAGTCCTGCGCTGCGCGGTGACGGAATGGCTGGACCATCGTGCCTCCAGCAAGGGCGCCGCCCTGGCCTTCTATACCCTGTTTTCGCTGGCGCCGATCCTGGTGCTGGTGATCGCCGTCGCCGGCTTCTTCTATGGCGAAGAAGCCGCGCAAGGCCAGTTGCTGGCCGAGCTGCGCGGGCTGCTGGGTGCGCAGGGGGCGGACACGATCCAGGCCATCCTGGCCGGCGCCCAGAACAAGGAAAGCGGCCGCTTCGCCACGATCGTCGCCACCGTGCTGCTGATCGTCGGCGCCACCACGGTGTTTTCCGAACTGAAGGACAGCCTGGACGAGATCTGGGGCCTGCCCAAGCCAGCCGATGCCGGCGTCTGGAACACGATCCGCACCCGCCTGCTGTCGTTCGGCATGGTCCTGGTGCTGGGTTTCCTGCTGATGGTGTCCCTGGTCGTCAGCGCCGCCACCACGGTGGCCGAGAAGTTCATCACCGGTGTGTGGCAGGAAGCCGCCATC
>DDKG01000138.1:9423-18496 GCA_002339265.1 Massilia sp. UBA2604
ATCGGCAACAGCGGCACCACCGACAGCTTCGGCGCCGCCGGTTCGCTGATCGCGCTGCTGCTGTGGGTATATTACTCGGCGCAGATCTTCTTCCTGGGCGCCGAGTTCGCGCGCCAGTACGCCTTGCAAATGGGTAGCTTGCACAACAAGCCGAAGGAAATCACCGGGGTCGAACCAAAAACCAATACCGCGTAAAGCATTGTAGGGTGGAAGGCTTTGCCTTCCACCCTACCAGCTTGATGGATTATTCCCCCAGCAGCTCCGACACCACTTCCATCCCCTCGACCCGCTCGGCCACCACCTTCAGCACCATTACTACCGGCACGCCGAGCAGCAAGCCCCAAACGCCCCACAACCAGCCCCAGAACAGCAGGCTGACGAACACCGCGGCCGGATTCATGCGCGCGATTTTTCCGGTCATCCAGGTGGCGACGACCATGCCGACCAGGGTCGCGATCACCAGCGAGGCGCCGGCCACCAGCATCACCATGCTCAGGGTCTCGAACTGCAGGAAGGCCGCCATGCCGGTCGCGACCGTGATCACGAGCGGGCCGAAATATGGCATCAGGTGGGCCACGCCGGCAAAGGCGGCCCAGGCGCCGGCGTTCTCGAGGCCGATCAGGCGCAGCGCGCCCCACATCAGCAAGGCCAGCAGAATATTGGTCACCAGCAGCATGAACATATAGTTCTGGATCGAGGTATTGATATCGTCCAGGATATGGACCGTGACTTTCTTGCGCGTCAACGAGGGGCCGGTGAGCTTGACCAGCTTGCGCTTGAAGGTGTCGCCCGCCAGCAGCAGGAAGAACACCAGGAACACGACCATGGTCGCCTGCGACATGAAGGCGGCCAGGCTCATCGAGCCGGCCAGCACCCAGTCCATCACGCGGATCGGCGAACTCGCCGCGGCGGCCGGCGGCGGATACTGGCGCCGCTGCTGCGCCAGGCGCTTGGCGTCGGCCCCGACATTGTTCGCGGCGCGCTCGATCTCGGCCGCCGCGGCCTGCATCTGCTGCAGGGTCGAGCGCTGGCCGCTGGTATTGGTGAGGATGCGCGTGACCTTGGTGGTGAGGTTTGGCAATTCGTCGAGAATATTAAAGAATTCGCCCTGCAAGCGGTACAGGGTGCCCGCCATCGCGCCGACGATCACGGCCGTGACCAGGGTGGCGCCGATGATGCGGCGGATGTGCCAGCGTTCGAGCCAGCGCACGACGGGATTGAGGGTATAGGCGATCAGGATGCCGAGCAGCAGCGGCACGAAGAATTTCTGCGCCCACTGGAGCGCGAAGACAAAGGCGATGGTGGCGAGGATGCCGAGCGACAGTCCGCGCGCATTGACGTGCAGCGGCACGCGCATGCCGCCGATGTGCAGGGCGATGTCGTCGCCGGCCGCGCGCGTTTCCGCGCGGGCGGCGTCGCCAGGAGCGGCGGCTGGTTCAGGCGATGGGTTGGATGCTGCCGGCGTGGCCGGATCGGTTGGTGCTAGCTGCATGGTATGCCTGAACGAGATGCCGGGCCGCCCCGGCTAAGCGTACATTATTTCACACGGATGTCGTTCTTGACCGAAGTCACGCCCTTGACGCCACGGGCGATCTCGACGGCGCGCTGCGCATCGCGTGGATCGGCCACGAAGCCCGACAGCTGGACGTCGCCCTTGAAGGTTTCGACATTGACTTCGCGTGCCTTGACGTTCGGGTCGTTGATCAGCGCGGCCTTGACCTTGGTGGTGATCACGGTGTCATCGACGTACTCGCCGGTGCTCGACTGGTTGTTGGTCGACGAGCAGCCGACGGCGGTGATGGCGACGGTGGCGACGAAAGCGGCGGAAATGAGGTTCTTGGCGATTTTCATGATGGCTCCTTATTGATAGTCATGGTGCAGCAATACCCTTGCGGGCGGGTTGGGCGGCGCCGGCAATCCGGCCCGCAAGTTCTTTTATTTGCCGTAGGCCGTCCGGGTGGTGCTGACGCACCCTTCCCTGACGTCTCTGGCGAAGGCATCGCACTTCTGCAGTGCGACGCGGTATTCGGCCTCGATCCTGGCGTCCTGCGCATCGAGGCGCGCCTCGATCGCCTTGCGGTCGGCGCGAGCGTCGGCCTGGGTGGCCACCAGGGTCGCCCTGGCCTGGCGCTGGCAAACCTCGCGGTCGTTGCCGAGCGCGGCGCCGCAGCGCGTCTTGTCGCGTTCGTAATAGGCCGAGGCGATACGCATGCGCGCCTGGGTATAGGCCGCCAGCGTGTTCTTGTAGGCGGCGCCCGCTTCTTCCTCGACGCGCACGCGGGCGGCGCGGGCGTCGGCGACGCAGATCTCGTGCGGGACACCTTCCATCACGTCGCAGCGCGCCTTGGCGGCGTCGAAAGCGGCTTCGGCGGTGGCCATTGTCTGTTGATAGACGGTCTTCGCCTCCGGCGCCGGCTGCTGGGCGACAGCCTGGCCAGCCCAGCAGAAAGCTGTACCGATCAGGATGAGTGCGTGCGACGTCTTCATTCTTTTTGTTCTCCATTTGTCAACATTGGAGACATCTTTACATGGCGCGCACCCTGCTTCTGTTCGATGCCGAACACAACTAACAGACTCTTGGCCCGCGCCTATAGATGAGTAGATATAGAACAACCGAAGCGCTGGAGCGGGCCGCGCCAGCCCATTCGCTGTCCTTCAGAAATGCCGTAACGACGGGCTCTACCTAGGGGCAAGGTGGGTGCGGCAACGCACAGACCCTCATTGGTGACCTGACTATTCTGGACTCATACTTTTGTCAGGAGAACAACATGAATGCTAACCGTAAATTTATCGTCGCCCTGCTGGCGACCGGCGCACTCCTCACTGGCTGCGCCAGCAACAGCTCCCAGCCATATGGCTATAACAATGGATACGGCTCGGGCAGCAGCACCGCCTCGGCCGGCTATGGCGTGATCGAATCGATCCAGGTGGTCCAGGGCGAAAACCGCACCAGCGGCGCCGGCGGCGTGCTGGGCGGCGTGGTCGGCGCACTGGCCGGCAGCCAGATCGGCAGCGGCGGCGGCCGTACCGCAGCGACGGTGGCGGGCGGCCTGGCCGGCGCCGTCGTTGGCAACAACGTCGAGAAGAACCGCAATGCCGCCGGCCCCGAGATGTACCAGATCAATATGCGCATGGATAATGGCGAATACCGCGCCGTGACCCAGGACAGCGCCTACGATCTGCGCGTCGGCAACCGCGTGCGCATCGTCGACGGCCGCGTCTACCGCTACTGATCGGCCGGCGTGATGGCAGGGCCTACTTGCCACCGCGCCGCCCCTTTTGCCCACTGGCCGGCGCACCGGCCAGCGACCAGCTGGAGGCAACCATGGCAACTCTGAACAGCATCGTGCGCGGCGCCTGTGCCTGCGCGCTCGCCGGCGCCGCCTTCGCGGCATCGGCCCAGGAATCAAACCAGGCCGGCACCGACGCGACCGTCAACCCGACCGTCGCCCGCCAGCAGGCCCAGGAAATCGCCAGGGGCGACCCGCCGCGCTGGTACCGCGACGATCCGGCGCAGCAGACGCTGCGCAAGGAGCTCGGCGCGGCGCTGCAGGAAGCGCAGAACGCCTGCCGCAAGGCGCCGGCGGCCGAGCGCAAGTCGTGCATGAACGAGGCGCGCGCCACCTGGCAGCGCGAAACGGCGCAGTTGGGCAAGCCGATGCCGCGGCAGTAAGCGCCGGCACGTCGAGCCGTATCGAATCGTGTTGTCCTGAGTACGTCGCCCCCGCGAAGGCGGGGGCCCAAGGTTGCAAGCGTTTCGACGGCGTTCGCAGCACCTGGGTTCCCTCCTGCGCGGGAACGACGTGCTTGCGCTGATGGACGAGACCACTGTCTACGTCGAGCCAGCTTTTTCCAACTACTTCGTCTTGCGCCGCGGCGGCAGCGGATACACATCCGCCACCAGGATGCTGTCGCCGATCTGGCGGCCGGGCGAGGCCGAATCGTGCACCACCAATATCCCCTCCTCGCGTCCGTCCTGGCTGGAAAACAGCGAGATGCCCTCGGGATGGTCGACGCCCTGCCCGAACGGCAGCGCCAGCACATGTTCCAGCAGGTCCCGGCTCACCGCCGACGCCTTGCCGGGCCGCGCCCCGCCGGGCCAGCGAAACAGGGTCACGGGCCCATCCAGGTCCATCGTCGGCCCGGCCAGGATCAGCAAATCCTTTCCTTGCACGCACAGGTCGCGGATGCCCAGGCCGTCCAGGTCGAGGAAGTGTTTACGGTACAGCGCGCCTTCGTCGTCGAGCGGCGCCAGCCGCAGCCAGCCCGCTTCGCCATCGTCGACCGGCGCCACTTCGACGATCGCGGCCCAGCCGCGCAGCACCGGGCCGCGCAGTCCCAGCAGCAGGTGCTTGCCAGCCACGGCGATGCCCTCGATGTCGAAACCGTTGTCCTTGCCGGGAATGGCCAGGAAGGGACCGAAGTGCTCGTCCTGGCGCAGCAGCCCCGTCAGTTCGTTGCCGTGCTCGTCGCCGCGCAGCAGCGCCGCGCTGCGCCGCTTGCCCGTGCCCTTGCCCTCGCGCTCTGCTTCCTTCTGCAGCGTGAAGCCGCCGTCCTGCCTGACGAGCGGAATGCGCGCCAGCAGGTAGCGGTTGCCGTCGGCGCTGACGCTGGCCAGGCGCTTGTGCGTGCGTCGCACGCCGTCGCCCTCGTCCGGCCGCTTGCGGCGCAGGCTGTGCGAGCCGGTCAGCCACAGGTAGTCGCCATCGCTGGCCAGGCCCTCGATATCGGCTTCGTTGATGCGCTTGCCCTCCCCGTCATGCGGCGGCAGGGGCAGCTGCAGGAAATCGTGCAGCGCGAACTGGTGGTGGGCGCGCGCAAAACTGGTCTTGCCGCGGCTGTCCTCGGCCGCCAGGGTCAGGCGCTCGATGCTGAGCGACTCGTCGTTGGCCAGCCATAAGGTATCGCCCATGCGCAGCGCCACCGACAGGCCGTTGCGCAATTCCTTGTCGGGACTGAGGTCATCGCGTTCGGGATGGAATTCGAGCAGGACGATATTGGACGGATGCATGCTGCGCCTCGCTGATCGGTATTGACGCCAGCATACCGCATGCGTGTTCGGCTTGAGCGTCCACCAGGCGCGCAGGCCAGTGGCATCGACCGGCCCCGACGCAGGAAATGATTTCGAAGAAAGGCCACACAGCGCGTCAACCGTCTGCCGCGGCGTGCGTTGTATGCTCAGCGCGGCAAGCGAAGCACCTGACCATCAATCAGGCTGGAGTCTGCATACCGCGACCGACAAAAAAAGACGGCGTCCAATCCCCGATTGCGACGCCGCTCAAGCCCCACCATATTCTGTATCACACGATCCGCACTGTCGTTCTTGATAGCAGTGCCATCGTTCATGTTTCAGTTGCGTATTCCAGTCGGCGTAACGGCTGGCGGTTGCCGCAAACACCGTTGCGGCAACGTCTGGAATACAGCTTACCCTTATTCTGGTATTTGCTGCGCCCGTTTGCGATTGACGTACCAGCCGAGTGCGCCCAGCACCACGGCGGCCCCCGCCGCTTGCTTGCCCAGCCGGCGCTGGCGCACGAAATTGATCACCCCCAGCGCATACGGCAACAGCACCGACACATTGGTTCCGGTTGGCTTCAGCATGGCGTCGGCCCGGGCACGCAAGGCCCAGGTCGCGTGATCCATCGCCGAGTGCAGCATGACTTCGGGCTTGATGCCGTACTGGATGCTGGCCTTGGCGTGGGCCACGCCTGCGCGGAAGAACTCACCTTCACGTAATAGTTCTGCCTTGCGCACCGCCGGATCGAGGCTGTGCTGGTGACCGGCCAATCCTGTCGTTCCGTTTTGATTCTGCATTTTTTCTCCCTTGGTGTCACGCTTGTAGCAACCGTCTACAGCAACTATTTACAGCAACCGCTTACAGCAGCCGCTTACAGCAGCCGCTTACAACAACTGCTTACAACAACATTTCGCGGTCGTTCTTGAGTTCTTTCATCGTCGCCGGGAAGGCCAGCTTGTTCTGCTTGAGCAGCGCCAGTCCCTTAGTCACCAGCACCGCCGTGATCAGCGCGAACACCGCGAACATGATCAGCAGGATGGTCCAGCCCATCGATTCCCAGGCCAGCGCAACCACCGTCATGGCGCCGAAGGCGATGGCGAACCAGACCGCCAGCACCGCCGCCGCGAAGATGGCCAGCAGCTCGATCACATGGTTGCGGATCTCGGACAGCTCGAGCGCGGCCAGTTCGACGCGCGAGACCGCGAGCCCGAACAGGCTCTTGAACAGGCTGGAAATGCCACTGATGACACCAGGGTTATGTACGATCGCGTCTTGTTTATCCACATTAGCCCCCGGCGTTATTGCTTGCGGCTCAGCAGGATGCCGAGCAGTACACCGACGCCGGCCGCGATTGCCATCGTGCGCCATGGGTTGTCCTTAACGTAGACATCGGCCGTGTGGGCCAGTTCCTTGCCCTTTTCTACCGCCTGGGTCGGCAGCAGGCTGGCGCCACCCAGGGCGCGGTCGAGCAACTCCATGCCGCGTGCGCGCAGTTCCTCGGCCTTTTCGCCGGTCAGCGAGGCGGCCGCCGTCAGCATCGACTGGGCATCGCGCACCAGCGCCTTCATGTCGGACTGGGTCGCATAGGTGCTGCCGCTGATCGGGTGCATGCTGCCGTTGGTATTGCGGGAAGTTTCTAGCATGTTCTACTCCTGTCACTGAAAATCATTGAAAAACCGGACGCAAACAAGACGACCCCGGAACAGGGCCGGGGCCCTGGTCCGAATGAAGCCAACAACTCACGCCATCAGGTCGCGCAGATCGTCGGCATGCTCTTCTTCAACCGCCATGATGTCGATGAGCATATTGCGCGTGGTCGGGTCCTTGTCGCCTATCGCCGCGATCATTTGACGGTAGGACTCGATCGCCACGCGCTCGGCGATCAGGTCGGCCCGCACCATCGCCTGCACGTCGTCGGACTCGTCATACTCGGCGTGGCTGCGCGCGGTGAGCGTGGCCGGGTTGAAGTTCGGCGAGCCGTTGAGCTGCACGATGCGTTCGGCGATGCGGTCGGCATGGTCCTGCTCTTGCTGGGCGTGCTCGAGGAACTCGGCCTTGATATGGCCCGTGTTGGGGCCGGCCACCGTGTAGTAATGGCGCTTGTAGCGCATCACGCACAGCAGTTCGGTGGCCAGGGCGTCGTTGAGCATCGCGATGACCGCTTCGCGGTCGGCCTGGTAGCCCTCGGTGACGGCGCCGTCGTCGAGGTTGGCCGCCGCGCGGCGGATCGCCGAGATGTCGAAGCCGTGCGCCAGGTTGTTGGTCTGTTCCATCGTGTTTCCTTAGTCAGTGTTCAGTGTGGTTCAACGCATTGCGGCGCGTGGCGGAATCTGTGCGCCATCGTTGGACAGCACGATCTCGACGCGGCGGTTCTGCTGGCGGCCGGATGCATTGTCGTTCGATGCCACCGGGAATGCCTGGCCGTACGCCTTCATCGAGATGCGGTCGCGCGGCACACCCATTTCGCCCAGCGCGCTGGCGACCGCATTGGCGCGGCGCTGCGACAGGTCCTGGTTGTAACTCGCGCTGCCGGTACTGTCCGTAAACCCTTCGACCAGCACCGTACGGTCCGGGTTCTCGCGCATCACGTCGGCCAGCTTGCGCAGGGTCGACATTCCGCCCGGATTCAGGGTTGCCTGGTTGGTGGCGAACAGCACGTCGCCGATCGTCACCACGTAGCCGCGTTCGGTCTTGACCGCCTGGATGTCGTTCAGCAAGGCTTCCAGGTGGGCGGCGCGCTCGGACAGGGCGGCGTTCTGTTGCTGGGCGGCCTGGGCCTGGGCTTGCGCCTGCTGGGCCGCGGCGGTGGCGGCTTCGGCCTCGCGCTTGGCGCGTTCGGCTTCGGCGGTGCGCGCCTCGAGGCGGACCTGGTCGCGCTGGCGCGCGGCGTCGGCGATGTCGGCCTCGGCGGCCTTGGCCTTGGCCACTTCCTGCGCGGTCGCGATGCGCTGCTTGGCGACGTAGGCCAGGCGGTCGATGTCCTCCAGGCTTTCGCGGCGGTGCGCGGCCTGGTTGGCCTGGTCCAGCGCTTCGCTGGCCTGCTTGAACTCCATCGGTGCGTAGGTCGAGACCTGCGGGTTGTTGTTGGCGCTGACGAAGTCGGCGCGCGCCTGGTCCAGGGTCGCGGTGGTCACCGGGGCGCTGGCGCAGGCGGCGGCCAGCACGGCGGCGGCCAGGATCGAGACGGCGGATTTACGGTTTTTCATGTTCTTGTTCCTCTTCTTGTTGAAGCGCCGTTCGACGGCGCGGACTCATGCGTTCAATGCGGACGTCAAGGCTTCATCTCACTGGCTGTTGGCGCGGTCGACTTCCTCGCGCAGCACGCGCAGGTCTTCGTTCAGCTGGGTCGAGGCGGCGGTCGCCTTGGCCGACACGGCCTTGCTCTGGGCCAGCTTGGCGTCGGCCTGGGCCTGGATCGCCAGCTCGCGCGCCAGCTTGTAGTCGCGCGCGGCCAGGGCCTGGTTGGCGCGGCCCATCTTGTCGCGGGCGGCGCTGATCTCGGCCGGCGCCAGTTCGGCGGCGCCCGCCGACACGGCGTTCTCGACCGCGTGGCGCGAGACCGCCACGTCGGCCGTCGCCGGCGCCTGGTCGGGGCTCGCGCAAGCGGTCAGTGTCAGCACAACTGCGGCGCAGCTGAGGCGAAGCCCGGTCATCGTTTGATGTTTATTCATCGCATATTCTCCTGGGGAAGTGTTGTGAGGAACGTTATAAACCTGTTATGCCCGGCACTCAGTTCGTTGACGCACATTGACTTCCAGAGCGACCGAACAGTAGAGAAAGCGAGAGTCCGCTGAAACACCCTGTAACAACACGGCGCGCCGATTGTGTGTTGCCGAACAGATCAAATTAGCAACGGACTCTAGCCTTGAACCAAGTCACCGAGAAACGAAAAACCGAATGAACGGATCGAGCATCAAGCGTCACGCAAGCATCCCGGTCCTGCTGGCCTTCCTGGCTTGCGGACCACTGGCAGGTTGTGCCTCAGGCATTCCCGGTTTCGGCAGCGTCGAAACGGTCAATGACGAAGCCATCAGCGCCGGCGTGCGCAGCGCCATC
>DDKG01000355.1:0-1853 GCA_002339265.1 Massilia sp. UBA2604
AATTGCGCCATCGTATAGATGGTGCCGATCAGGGCCGCCACCGGCATCACCTGATAGACATTGCCTGGCACCAGCAGCAGCACGTACAGCAAGGCGTGCTGCATGCCGAAGTCGTTCTTGCCGACCGACGGCAGGATGCTGGTCAGGTCCATGAAGGCGACCAGGGCCAGGAAGGCGGCCAGCACGAAGGCCACCGCCTGGAAAATATTGACGGCGAAATAGCGTTGGAGGATTTTCATTCTGCGCGCGCCTCCTCGCGCTTGGCTGCCGGCGATTTTTTCAGGTGACGGCGGCGCTTGAATGCGCTGATCAAGACCAGCGGATGATAACGGTGGTTCACGTTCAGGCGCCAGGCGAACAGCCCCACCACCACCAGCAACGCGGTCAGGTGCAATGGCCACCAGCCCATGGCGAAGGCCAGCTTGCCCTGCTTGACGCTGGCCTCGGTCAGGCGCACCAGATTGTTATAAGTGAAGAAGATCAGGAGCGCGACGATCAGGTTGGCCGACGAACCGGCGCGCGGATTGACGAATCCGAGCGGAATCGCCAGCAGCATCAGGACCAGGCAGGTGATCGGCGCCGCGATCCGCGCCAGCAACTCGGCCTGGGTGAAGCGGTTGGGCGCGATCAAGAGCGCCGGCGTGGACAGCGCCGACACGGGCACGTCGGCGCCGATCATCGGCGCCTGGGTCGCCACGCGCATGCTGTAGCGCTCGAATTCCATGGTCTGGAAATCGGCCTGGCCCGGCACGCCCTCGTAGCGCCGGCCATTGCTGAGCACCAGGAACTGGCCGCCCTTGCCGTCCGACTCGATCACGCCCTGCTTGGCCACCACCACCGAATGGCTGTCGCCATCGACGCCGCCGACGAACACGTTCTGCACCACGGTCGATCCTTCCGCGCTGCGCTCGACGAAGAACACGCGGTCGCTGGAGCTCGATTCGCGGAACTGGCCCGGCGCCACGCGCTGCAGGTCTTCCCGCTTCTGGAAGCGCTCGACGAATTCGGCGCTCTTCATCTTGGCCCAGGGCGTGACGACGAAGGACAGCGCGCCGACCAGGGCCACCATCGGCAGGCCGAGCGTCAGCACCGGCCGGATCCATCCAAGGAGGGATTGACCCGAGGCGAACCAGACCACCATCTCGGAATCGCGGTAGCTGCGCGTGATGGTCGCAACCACCGCGATGAAGGACGTCAGGATAAGGATGATCGGCAAGAGCTCGGCGCTGCGGAATACGATCAGCGCCAGCACGTCGCCGGATGCCACCTTCCCGCCCGCGGCCCGGCCGAGAATGGCGATCAGGGTCCAGGTGACGAGGATGGAAAACAGCACCGTGAAAGTCGCGCCCGCGGCGCTCGCCAGTTCACGTTGCAGGGAACGTCGGAAAATCATTCAATAGAGTAGTTATAATTGCAGATTAGGCAGTCCGCCGCCAAACATCGAAACGGAGAACCAAATGGACTTTAGCATAAAAGCATTCGACACAAAAAACACCCTGGCCGCTGCGAAATCCGGCTGCATCGCGGTTGCGGTGTACGAAAACAAGAAACTGTCGGCTGCGGCAAAAGCACTCGATGTGAACGGCGACATCAGCGCGGCGCTCAAGTCGGGCGACATCAGCGGCAAGCCGGGTTCGACCCTGCTGCTGCGCGGCGTGGCCGGCGTCGCAGCTCCCCGCGTGCTGCTGGTCGGCCTGGGCGCCGATGAAGTCGTCAGCGAGAAAAGCTTCACCACCGGCGTCACCGCCGCACTGAAGGTGTTCTCGACCCTGGGCGCGGCGGACGCCATTATCGCATTCCCGCTCGACAGCGTGAAAGAGCGCGACGCAAACTGGGCGCTGCGCGCCCTGGTG
>DDKG01000355.1:2172-6751 GCA_002339265.1 Massilia sp. UBA2604
ACCGCGCGCAAGCTGGCCGACGACTATGGCTTCGACATCGAAGTCCTGGAACGCAAGCAGCTCGAAGCGCTCAAGATGGGCAGCTTCCTGTCGGTGGCCAAGGGCAGCGACGAAGCGCCGAAGTTCATCGTCCTCAAGCACAACGGCGGCAAGTCGAAAGATGCGCCGGTGGTCCTGGTCGGCAAGGGCATCACCTTCGACACCGGCGGCATCTCGCTCAAGCCAGGTCCTGGCATGGACGAAATGAAATACGATATGTGCGGCGCCGGCTCGGTGCTGGGCACCTTCCGCGCCATCGGCGAGATGGGCCTCAAGTTGAACGTGGTCGGCATCGTCGCCGCCTGCGAGAACATGCCGTCTGGCCGCGCCAGCAAGCCAGGCGACATCGTCACCGCGATGAACGGCACCACCATCGAGATCCTGAATACCGATGCCGAAGGCCGCCTGATCCTGTGCGACGCCCTGACCTACGCCGAGCGCTTCAAGCCGGCCGCCGTGGTCGACATCGCGACCCTGACCGGCGCCTGCATCGTGGCCCTGGGCCACCACACCAGCGGCCTGTTCACCCGCGACGACGCCGCCCACGACGGCCTGGCGAACGAGCTGCTGGACGCCGGCAAGCAGGCCGGCGACGTGGCATGGCGCTTCCCGCTGGGCGAGATCTACAACGACCAGCTCAAGTCGAACTTCGCCGACCTGGCCAATATCGGCACCCCGGGTGCAGCCTCGATCACCGCGGCCTGCTTCCTGGAGAACTTCACCCGCAAGTACACCTGGGCCCACCTGGACATCGCCGGCACCGCCTGGAAATCGGGCGCCAACAAGGGCGCGACCGGCCGTCCGGTGCCGCTCTTGACCACGTTCCTGATGAACCGGGTTTGATGGGGTTTGGTCGGGCGGCCTTCGGCTGCCTGACCTTGCCAATTGCCGCAAAACCGTCGTCCCCGCGCAGGCGGGGACCCAAGTCTCATGCAAACCACTTGGTTTAATTTCGGTGGCTGCATATGCAAACTTGGGTCCCCGCCTGCGCGGGGAGTCGTTACCTCCAGTGGAGGTAACGACATTTTTGGGCCAACGGAAAATGAAGCTGCGCGTCAGAACACCCGCGTATCGAGCGGATTCGCCCCCGCCGCCTCTGCCGGCGGCGCGGCCGGCTGCATCAGCACGGTGAGTACGGCCGGATAGCCATACCCGGCGCCCGAATGGCGGTCGACCAGATAGCCGAGTCCGGCGGTAGTGACGAGATTACCCACCAGGTTGCCCGTATCGAGACGCGCCTGGACGATTTCGGCGGCGGTGGCGGCCGAACCCTTCTTGCAGTTGATCGACATCGGCTGGCTGCTGCGGGTGACGGTCACGCGCCCGGGCGCGATCATGTACCAGCGGCCGACGTCATTGCTGAGGATGCAACCGACCCCGCCGATCTCGCGATAATCGAGCACGGCGCGCACCTCGAGCTGCTGCACGGGGGATTCGGACACGGTCGCGCATCCGCCCAGCAAGGCAAGGGCGGGAAAGGCAGCGACGGCAAACAAGCGGGAGAAAAGCGACATGGCGAGCATCAGGAGGCAGATGCCTCTTTAACGGCAGCATCGCGCCATTCCTGAAGGCCCGTCTGCGCTCAGGCGGGCGCCGCGTCGAGCAGGGTGAAGCGCGGCAGGATCTTGCCGTCGACTGCCACCGTCTCGAAGAACGCGTCACGGGGCCGTACCCACACGACGCCATCCTGGCCGCGATAGACGACCACGGGTGTGTGGTCGGCTTCCAGCACTGCTTCGCACACCAGTTCGTAGACGCCGCCCTTGTAATGGCGGTAACGCGTCGGCATGCGAACGAGATCAGACCTTCTCGGCCTCGGCCTTCTGCTTTTTCTTCAGGCCCTGGATGACCTTGAGCACGCCTTCCATGCCGGCGGTCTCGTCCAGTTCGCTGAAGGCGTCCAGCACTTCGTTCAGCACGCGATTGCGCACGGCTGCCTCGTCCTGGGCGATCGCCGGTTTCTGCTCGCCATCCTTGGCGAACTTCGATGGCGTGTCGGCCGCGGACTTGGCGCCATGCGCCAGCGCTGCTTGCCAGATCACCCAACGGCGCTGGGTTTCGAAAACGAGGTATTCCTCGGGTTTGTCTTCGCGGCGGCGAACGATGTGGCCCTCACGCTGGGCCCACGCTTCAAATGCACTGCGCATTTCTGTCCTTTTTCAAATCTGCGTTCGGATTATTAACTCGTGAAACCGAATATTTCACAATAGTACCACCATCACGTTTCGATAGCCGGTGCCAACCGTGTGACGAATTCTTCCCGTCCTGCATCTTGCCACCCATAGTATCTCGGAAGTTGCTCAAGCGCAATTTTATTGTTGCCACGAGGCAACGCGTAACAACCGAGTCTGACAATGCCGCTACATTGCTCACCTTGCTCGTGGCCTACCTTGACGCGGAATTTTAACAGTCCATTAATCGATCTCTCTACATTAAGTTACATTGGTAACAATTTTGTTGGCACACATTCGTAAATACGCAAGTACAAAACATTCCAGATGCATATTCGCGTTGTTAATAAGGCACATCTCTTATTTCCTTATTGAAATGTTGTTAGCGTTCAATTATTGTCACGGAGGCGTAAACCATGTTTTACCGCGCCACTAACGAAAACGATAATAGAGGGTTGAAATGAAAAAGAACGTCCTGATCTGCGGCGCCCTGCTCGCTGTGTTGACACTGTCCGGTTGCCAGAGCGTCGGCAACGAGTCGCTCCGCAAGGAAACCGAGTCGTCCGTCGCGCAAAAAATCGTCCAGGGAAAAACTACCAAGACCGAAGTCCGGGCCATGTTCGGTTCCCCGACCAAGACCACCTTCACCGATGGCGGCCTTGAAGTATGGAACTACGATTTCTCGAATGTCTCCGCCGACGCCATCAGCTATGTGCCGATCGTGAACCTGTTCGGCGCCAGCGCCAGCGGCAAGAAAAAAGAACTCGTGGTGATGTATGACGAACAAAACATCGTGCGTCGCTATGCCATGAGCGAAGCAGACGTTACCCAGAAAACCGGCCTCTTCAATAACTAAGCCCTTCCCTGCCGAAAGGCCGATGCATGCCGCCGTCCTGGCGGCATGTTCGTTTCTGCGTCGGTAGATGCTGGCCTGGTGCTGTACGCGGTTCGCGGCCAGCCCCTATACTGTCGGGTTTCCATCCGCCGGCATGCCCTCCCGGAGCCAGCCAGCGCCATCCTTTCAATCGAGTAGAAAACACATGAAGATCGTCACCTGGAACGTCAACTCCCTGAAGGTACGCCTCGCTCACCTGCTGCAATGGCTTGAGGCCAATCCGGTCGACGTGGTCTGCATCCAGGAGACCAAGCTCACGGATGACAAATTCCCCCTGGCCGAGCTGAACGCCGCCGGCTACCAGGTCGCGTTCTCGGGCCAGAAGACCTATAACGGCGTGGCCATCCTGTCCAGGCACCCGATCGAGGACGTGGTCAGGAACAACCCGCATTATGAAGACGTCCAACAGCGTTTGCTGGCGGCGACGATCGGGGGCGTGCGCTTCATCTGCGCCTACGTACCGAACGGCCAGGAAGTCGGTTCAGACAAATATACGTACAAGCTGGCCTGGCTGGACGCGCTGCGCACCTGGGTGGCGGCCGAAATGGCCGCGCACGAGCAGTTCGCGATCCTGGGCGACTACAATATCGCCCCCGAAGCGCGCGACGTCCACGACCCGGCCGAATGGGAAGGCCGCATCCATTTTTCGATCCCCGAGCGCGCCGCGCTGCAGGAGCTGATGGCGCTCGGCCTGTCGGACGCGTTCCGCCTGTTCGAGCAGCCCGAGAAGCAGTACAGCTGGTGGGATTACCGCCAGATGGCGTTTCGCCGCAACCGCGGCCTGCGCATCGACCACATCCTGCTGTCGAAGAAACTGGCCGAGCGCTGCACCGCCTGCCATATCGACCGCGAGACGCGCAAGTGGGAACAGCCGTCGGACCATGCGCCGGTGGTGGCGACGCTGGCCTAAGGCCTTGAATCACCCCGCCAGCAGCTTGCCCGCCTGCTCCGCCGGCAACGGCCGCGCAAACAGGTAGCCTTGCGCGTACTGGCAGCCGAAGGAGCGCAGCAGCGCGTACTGCCCTTCCGTCTCCACCCCTTCGGCCACCACCGACAACTGCAGGCTGTTGGCCAGCGCCATCACCGCCGCCACGATGGCGCGGTCCTCGGTGCTGGCCTCCAGCTCGCGCACGAAGGCGCGGTCGATCTTGATCTTGCGTACCGGGAAGCGCTTCAGGTAGGCCAGGCTCGAATACCCGGTGCCGAAATCGTCGATCGACAGGCACATCCCCATCGCATTCATCTGGCGCAGGATCTCGAGCGTCTGGCCGCCGTGCTGCATCAGCGCGGTCTCGGTGATCTCGAACTCCACCAGGCCTGGCGCGATACCCGTTTCATCGACGATGGCGCGGATCGAGTCGACCAGGCCCTGGTGCGTGAACTGGCGCGCCGACAGGTTGATCGCCAGCGGCACCACGTCCAGCCCCTCGCGCTGCCACTGCACGGCCTGGACGCAGGCGCTGCGGATCACCCA
>DDKG01000119.1 GCA_002339265.1 Massilia sp. UBA2604
CGGGATGCGCGCCGTTTCGCCTTCGGCAAACAGGTGGTCGATGATGTCCTTGCCGACGTTGCGCGGGGTGCCGCTGGCCGGCTTCATGTGCGCCAGCAGGCCCGGGCTGGCGTTGACTTCGATGATGGCGCCGCGCTGTTCGTCCAGCGGGCGCGAGATGTCTTCGCACACCAGGTCGATGCCGGCGATGTCCAGGCCGACGATGCGCGCGGCCAGGGCGGCGGCGTGGGCGACGTCGGGGTGCACCAGGTCGGTCACGTCGTCGGCGACGTTGCCGTTCACCTGGATCAGCACCTTCTGGCCCTCGGCAGGGATCGACTCGGGAGTCAGGCCCTGGCGCTGCAGCTGCAACTGGTTTTCTTCGCTCTCGCGCGGCTTGACGGGGCTGAGCGGGAATTCCTCGCTCTCGCCGCGGCGCGGGTCGATATTGATCTGGGTGTCGCACAGCGCGGCCACGCTCTGGCGGCCATCGCCCGTCACCCAGACGGATTCCCCGCGCGCAGCGGCCACCACCTTGCGGCCGACCACCAGCAAGCGGTGTTCGTTGCCCGTGATGAAGCGCTCGACCAGCACGGATTTGCTCTCACCCTCGACCGATGCGATGGTGTAGGCCGCCTTGACTTCATCCTCCGTCATCAGGTTCAGCGACACGCCGCGGCCATGGTTGGCGTCGATCGGTTTTACCACCACCGGCAGGCCGATGTCCTGCGCCTCGTCCCATGCGTCTTCAGGGCTGCGCGCGATCGCCCCTTCCGGCACCGGCACGCCGCAGGAAGAGAGCAGGGACTTGGTCATGTCCTTGTCGCTGGCGATGCCTTCGGCGATCGCGCTGGTGCGGTCGGTCTCGGCGGTCCAGATGCGGCGCTGGGCGGCGCCATAGCCGAGCTGCACCAGGTTGCCGTCGGTCAGGCGGATCGAGGGGATGCGGCGATCGGTCGCGGCGTCCACGATGTGGGCGGTCGAAGGGCCCAGGCAGTGGCGGTCGACCATATCGGTCAGGCGTGCGACTTCACCGGAAAGGTCGAAAGGCTCGTCGTTGATCGCGGCCATCATCAGGCGGTGGGCGACGTCGAGCGCGGCGCGGCCGACGGTTTCGTCGCGGGTGCGGAAGGCCATCTTGTAGATGGCATGCTCGCCGGTCGAGCGGGTCTTGCCGAAGCCGGTCTTCATGCCGGCCAGGTTCTGCACTTCGAGCACGATGTGTTCGAGGATGTGACCGGCCCAGGTGCCCTCGACCAGGCGCTCGTTGAAGCCGCCGCGGTAGCCGACGCCGCAATGGTGCTCGACCAGTCCGGGCAGCCAGGCGGTCAGGCGCTCGGTGAAGCCGGGAAGAAGGTTCGAGGGATAGTCTTCCAGCTCGCCGATGTCGAGCCAGGCCTCGAGGACCGGACGGTAGGTCCAGATATTCGGTCCGCGCAGATACGTTATGCGCAGGAATTTGATGTCATTCTTCTTGGTCATGTAGTCACTCTTGCCGCCTTGCGCCTCTCTTGCGCTGGCGGCTTGTCCTTGTCAGCCCGACTGCCCGCTTGTCAAAAACGGCGACAGCACAATCGGCTCCGTACAGCGCAACTGCTGTACACTTGCCTCCCTGCTGCGCCGCAACATTCCTAGTCACACGTTTCCCGTGTCATCCAAACGATACGCAGAAACGTTCTAGCGCTCTGTGGAGCGTTTCACGCAACGGCGTAACGACGGTCCTTGTGCATCGCCAAGTCGGCGCCATGTCCACCCTTAGAGAACAAAAAGCCTGTTATCGGGCGCAATACATGACAACTCAACAACCTGCTATTCCACCGTCGCTTGCGGTCGCCGCCAGTTCCGTACCTGAACGGTGGCAAAGTGATGTCGCGAAACAGCTTGCACCAGGGGAAAACGTTTTAAGCAGCGTGGAGGTTGACCTCGACGCGAAATTACATTTTTCAAAAGGCCTGGTGCTGGTGACGAATCGCCGCCTGCTGGCGCGCGCGCCGGGCGAGACCGCCTGGCGCGACTGGCCGCACCGCGCCGCCACCGCGCTGCGCCACCATGACCACGCCGGCGTCGGGCATCTCGAGCTGGTCGATGACACGGGGCTGCTGGCCGCCTGGCGCTTCACCCTGGGCCAGAACCTGCACGCGATCCGCGTCGCCGACCATTTCCGCGATCAGGTCGAGAGCGTGGCCACCGGCATCGCCGTCCAGCCGCCCGACCAGCACACCTGCCCGAGCTGCAAGGCGCCGCTCGAGCCGGACCAGGAAGACTGCCCGATCTGCGAGAAGGTACTGCATACGCCGCCGTCGACCTGGACCCTGTTCCGCCTGTGGCGTTTCGCCAAGCCCTATAAAGGGCAGCTGCTGCTGGGCTTTCTGCTGATGCTGGGCTCGACCGGCGCGCACATGATCCCGCCCTACCTGACGATGCCGCTGATGGACAACGTCCTGATCCCGTACCAGAACGGGCAGGCGATCGACACCAGTCTTGTCTATTTATACATGGGCGGCCTGTTCGGCGCCGCACTGCTGGCCTGGCTGCTGGGCTGGGCCAAGACCTATGTGCTGGCGCTGGCCTCCGAGCGCATCGGCGCCGAC
This sequence comes from Massilia sp. UBA2604, assembly GCA_002339265.1. Lineage (GTDB taxonomy): Bacteria > Pseudomonadota > Gammaproteobacteria > Burkholderiales > Burkholderiaceae_D > Telluria. Next base: position 2,571 of record DDKG01000119.1, read on the forward strand.
CTGCGTTCGACCACGTATGAACACCTGATGCGGTTGTCGCTGGAATTTTTCGGCGGCAAACGCACCGGCGACCTGATGGCCAGGATCGGCAGCGGTTCGGACCGGATTTGCGTCTTCCTGTCACTGCACCTGCTCGACTTCCTGTCGGACGTCCTGATGATCATCATGACGGGTGTGATCCTGTTCGCGATCAACCCCTGGCTGGCCGTGGTGACCCTGCTGCCGCTGCCGTTCATCGCCTGGATGATCCACCTCGTGCGCGACAAGCTGCGCACCGGCTTCGAAAAGATCGACCGCGTCTGGGGCGAGGTGACCAATGTCCTGGCCGACACTATTCCCGGCATCCGGGTAGTGAAGGCTTTTGCCCAGGAAAAGCGCGAAGCGGCCCGTTTCCGTGAAGCCAACAAGCACAATCTGGCCGTCAACGACAAGCTGAACCGGGTGTGGTCGCTGTTCTCGCCGACGGTCTCTTTCCTGACCGAACTCGGCCTGCTGGTGATCTGGTGCTTCGGCATCTGGCAAGTGTCGCGCGGCGACATCACGGTGGGCACCCTGTCTGCCTTTATCGCCTACAGCGGCCGCTTCTACGTTCGCCTGGATTCGATGAGCCGCATCGTGTCGGTAACGCAAAAGTCGGCCTCGGCTGCCAAGCGGATCTTCGACATCCTTGACCACGTGTCGAGCGTGCCCGACCCGGTGAATCCGGTGAAGGTCGACAAGATCGAGGGCAATATCGAGCTGCGCGAGGTTGGTTTCCGTTACGGCAATCGCGCGGTGAATCGCGGCATCTCATTGAAGATCAAGGCTGGCGAGATGGTGGGCCTGGTCGGCCACAGCGGTTCGGGCAAGAGCACGCTGGTCAACCTGATCTGCCGCTTCTACGATGTGGCCGAAGGCGCGATCCTGCTCGATGGCCAGGACATCCGCTCGTTCGCGGTGGCCGACTACCGCCGCAATATCGGCCTGGTGCTGCAGGAACCTTTCCTGTTCTTCGGCACGATTGCCGAGAATATTGCCTACGGCAAGCCGAACGCCACGCGCGAAGAGATCATTGCTTCGGCGCGCGCCGCCCACGCTCACGAATTCATCCTGCGCCTGCCGCAGGGCTACGATTCGATGGTCGGCGAGCGGGGGCAGGGCCTGTCGGGCGGCGAGCGCCAGCGTATCTCGATCGCGCGCGCGCTGTTGATCGATCCGCCGATCCTGATCCTGGACGAAGCGACCTCGTCGGTGGACTCGGAAACCGAGAAAGAGATCCAGAAGGCGCTCGACAACCTGGTGCAGGGCCGCACCACGATCGCCATCGCGCACCGCCTGTCGACGCTGCACCGGGCCGATCGCCTGGTGGTGCTGGACCGCGGCGTGGTGGTCGAGGAAGGCAATCACGACGAGCTGATGGCGCGCGAAGGCGCTTACCACCGACTCTACGAAGCGCAGGCGCGCAACGTGGACCAGGACCTGGACGACAAGGACGCATAAATGAGCAATGTAATTCCATCATTCCAGCTGCGCCGCGACAGTTTCGGCAAGTTAGTGATTACTCTGGAGAGCGGCGAGGAATGGGTCGGCGTGACGCCGGTGCGCGCCTTCCCGATCCAGGCGCCGACCAAGGGCATTTCGCTGGTGCGCGATGGCGGCAAGGAAGTCGCCTGGATCGACGACCTGGCCGACATGCCGGACGATATCCGCACGCTGATCCGCGAAGAAATCGAGGGCCGTGAGTTCATTCCCGAGATCCTGGCCATCAAGGACGTGTCGAGCTTCGCCACACCCTGCACCTGGGTCGTGAAGACCGACCGCGGCGACACCGAGTTCGTGCTGAAGGTGGACGAGGACATCCGCCGCATCGGCGAAGCGTCGCTGCTGGTGGCGGACAACCACGGCATCAACTTCCTGGTGCGCGATATGTTCAAGATCGACAAGCACAGCCGCAAGATCCTCGACCGCTTTTTGTAAACGATGCGCTGACCCTGCATTGAACCGGACGCCGGGGAGTTTCACTTCCCAGCGTTCGGCTTCCCACATACCGGAGTTGGCGATCCGGCTACAGTCTTCTCATCGGCCACATGGCCATGCTCTCAGGAGAAGACAATGGATTCCATCAACCGCAACCAACCCGAAGAAAACCGCCGCGACCTGGCCGGCCCCGACGCGATCGAGCGCATCAAGGACATGATCGACGACGCCGACTCGTGCTTCTTCTGCACCGGCAACGGCCAGGGTCCGAGCCGCGGCGTGCGCCCGATGAGCGTACGCGAGACCGACGACGCCGGCGCCATCTGGTTCCTCAGCAGTGTCGACAGCCACAAGAACCAGGAATTGCAGGCCAATCCGACGGTAAAACTGTTCTTCCAGTCGGGCAAGCATTCCGGCTTCCTGGAACTGGACGGCCACGCCGAGATCTCGCAAGACAAGGCGCGCATCAAGCAGCTGTGGAACTCGATGCTCAAGACCTGGTTCACCGAAGGCGAGGACGATCCGCGCATCACCGTCATCAAGATCACGCCGAAGACCGGCTATTACTGGGACAACAAGCACGGCGATGCGGTGGCCGGCGTCAAGGTTGCGGTGGGGGCGGTGATCGGCAAGACGCTCGACGATTCGATCGAGGGTACACTGTCCTTCTAATATAGAGAGAGGAGGGGCAGGCGGGTGCATTTCATTCTGGCGACGATCGGCTCGGCCGGCGACCTGTTTCCCTTCCTCTGGATCGGCCGCGCGCTGCGCGAGCGTGGGCACCGGGTCGATTTCCTCGGGCCGGAGCAGCATGCGCAATTCTTCGAGGCGGCCGGCCTCACTTTTCACGGCCTGCCCGCCGACATGGCCGTGCTCGACCATCCCGACCTGTGGCATGCGACCCGCGGCCTGGCCGTGGTGTGGGAGGCGACCAGGCCGGCGATGGCGCAGCTGCCGCAGCTGGTCGAGTCGTTCGCTTGCGAGCAGCCGAACGAGCAGCGCGTGCTGCTCGTGCACCCGCTGGCCCTGCCTGAGGCCGACCTGTGCCGCCATGCTTGTCCCGGCCTGAAGATCGCGGCGGCCTGGCTGGCGCCGTCGAACCTGCCGACCGTGCACGATCCGCTGCTGCTCGGTCCCTGGCCGGTGCCGACCTGGGTGCCGCATGGCGTGCGCCGCTGGCTGTGGCGCAGGTTGGCGGCGCGCTTCGTCGACCCGGTGGCCTTGCCGGGCCTGAACACGGCGCGCGTGGAACGCGGCTTGCCGCAGGTCGACAGCCTGGTCGACTATATTCCGGCCATTCCCGACCTGTCGCTGGCGCTGTTTCCGGACTGGTTCGCGGCGCCGCAGTTGGACTGGCCGCAGCCGCTGTACCAGGCCGGCTTTCCCCTCTACGACCCCGACCCGAACGCCGCGCCGAGTGCCGAGCTGCGCGCCTTCCTCGACGGCGGCAAGCCGCCGGTCGTGTTCACGCCCGGCACCGGCAACCGCCAGGCGCGCGCCTATTTCGAGGCGGCGGCGCAGGCGACCCGTGAACTCGGCCTGCGCGCGATCTTCCTGACGCCACACTTCGACCAGTTGCCGGCCACGCTCGGCCCAGACGTCTGCTGGCAGGAATACGTCCCATTGAAAGCCTTGCTGCCGCACGTCGCGGCCCTGGTCCATCACGGCGGCATCGGCACCACGGCCGAAGCCTTGCGCGCCGGCACGCCGCAACTGGTGGTGCCGCTGGCCCACGACCAGTTCGACAATGCGGCGCGGGTGGTGGCGATGGGGGCGGGCGCCAGCCTGCATGCGGCGCGGGTGACGCCGGCGCGCATGGCGCGCGCCTTGCGGCAGGTCGTGGAGAATGCCGAGGTTGCAGCGCGCTGCGCCGAGGTCGCCCAGCGCTTCTCGGAGGGAGGCGTCATCGAGAGGCTGTGCGACCGGCTGGAGACGCTGGCCTGAGACATTGTTGGCAAGCGTGTTGGCAAGCGCACCGACGTCAGGCGCGCGCAGGCGTCCAATGACATATTCTCGATCATGTCGGAGGGCCGATGCCCAGCAAGAAATCCAGGAACATGGCCGAAGACGGCTACGTCCACGTGCGCGGCGCACGCGAACACAATCTGAAAAACGTCGACCTCGACATCCCGCGCGGGCAATTGGTGGTATTCACCGGAGTGTCGGGGTCAGGTAAATCCTCGCTAGCCTTCGGCACCCTCTATGCGGAAGCCCAGCGGCGCTACCTGGAATCGGTGTCGCCCTATGCGCGCCGCCTGTTCCACCAGATGCCGGTGCCCGAGGTCGACGAGATCGAAGGCTTGCCGCCGGCCGTCGCCCTGCAGCAGCAGCGCGGCACGCCGACCGCGCGCTCGTCGGTCGGCAGCGTCAGCACCCTGTCGAATTCCCTGCGCATGCTGTACTCGCGCGCCGGCGATTATCCGGAAGGGCAGGAACTGCTGTATGCCGAATCGTTCTCTCCCAATACTCCGCAAGGCGCCTGTCCGCGCTGCTCGGGACTGGGCCGCATCTACGACGTGACCGAACAGTCGATGGTGCCGGACGACAGCCTCACGATCCGCGAGCGCGCGATCGCCGCCTGGCCGCCGGCCTGGCACGGCCAGAACCTGCGCGACATCCTGGTCACCCTCGGCTACGACGTCGACACCCCGTGGAGAGAGCTGCCCAAGAAGGACCGCGACTGGATCCTGTACACGGACGAGAGCCCGACGGTGCCGGTCTACGCAGGCCTGACCCCGAAGGAGACCAAGGCGGCCCTCAGGCGCAAGGACCCGCCCAGCTACCAGGGCACCTTTACCGGCGTGCGGCGCTACGTGATGCAGACCTTCGCCAACACCGAAAGCGCCTCGATGAAGAAGCGCGTGGCGCGCTACATGGTCAGCAACGCCTGCCCGGAATGCGAAGGCAAGCGCCTGCGCCGCGAATCGCTGTCGGTCACCTTCGCCGGCCATGACATCGCCGAGATCTCGCGCCTGCCGCTGGCGCGGCTGGCCGAACTGCTCCAGCCCTATGCCGAAGGCAAGGAGAAGGACAAGCAGCATCTGTACGACGAGCAGCTGATCGTGCGCCGCCGCATCGCCCAGGATCTGGCCGCGCGCCTGGAGGTGCTGCTGGCGCTGGGCCTGGGCTACCTGGCGCTGGAGCGCAGCACGCCGACCCTGTCGCCGGGCGAACTACAGCGCCTGCGCCTGGCCACGCAAGTGCGATCCAGCCTGTTCGGCGTCGTCTACGTGCTGGATGAACCGTCGAGCGGCCTGCATCCGGCCGACACCGAAGCCCTGCTCGATGCGCTGGCCCAGCTGAAGGCGGCCGGCAATTCGCTGTTCGTGGTCGAGCACGCGCTGGACGTGATCCGGCACGCCGATTGGCTGGTCGACGTCGGCCCGCTGGCCGGCGAGCGTGGCGGCCAGGTGCTCTACAGCGGCGTGCCGCAAGGCCTGCGCAAGATCGAGGCATCGCAGACCCGGCGCTACCTGTTCGGCGAGGCGCCGCCGCCGCAGCGCACGCCGCGCGAACCCACCGGCTGGCTGAAACTCGCCGGCGTCCATCGCAACAACCTCCGTGACCTGGAAGTCGCTTTCCCGCTCGGTGTGCTGACCAGCGTGACCGGTGTGTCGGGCTCGGGCAAGTCGAGCCTCGTGAGCCAGGTGCTGGTCGAACTGGTGGGCCAGGCCCTGGGGCAGGGCGGCGCGGCGCAGGACGAGCAGCCGGACGAACCGGACCTGGAGCGCGAGGAAGCGCTGCCGCTCGAGGGCCGTATCGTGTCCGGCATGGAGGGCGTGCGGCGCCTGGTGCGGGTCGACCAGAAGCCGATTGGCCGCACGCCGCGCTCGAACCTGGCCACCTACACCGGCCTGTTTGACCAGGTGAGGAAGCTGTTCGCCGCCACCAAGGACGCCAAGAAGCGCCGCTACGACGCCGGCCGCTTCTCGTTCAACGTCGCCAAGGGCCGCTGCGAGCATTGCGCCGGCGAGGGTTTCGTGATGGTCGAGCTGCTGTTTCTGCCCAGCGTCTACGCGCCGTGCCCGACCTGCGAAGGGGCGCGCTACAACGCCGAGACGCTGCAGGTGACCTACCGCGGAAAAAACATCGCCGAGGTGCTGGGCATGACGGTGGGCGAGGCGATCGAGTTCTTCAAGGACGAACCCCTGGTCGAGCGCTCGCTGGAAGTGCTCAATGAGGTCGGCCTCGACTACCTGCGCCTGGGCCAGCCGGCCACCGAACTGTCGGGCGGCGAGGCGCAGCGCATCAAGCTGGCGTCCGAACTGCAGCGCGCCACGCGCGGCAATGCGCTGTACGTACTGGACGAGCCGACCACCGGCCTGCACCCGGTCGACGCCGACCGACTGATGGTCCAATTGAACCGCCTGGTCGACACCGGCAACACCGTGATCGTGGTCGAGCACACGATGCGGGTGGTGGCCGGCAGCGATTGGGTGATCGATGTCGGCCCCGGCGCGGGCGACGAGGGCGGTTCGATCGTGGCGTCCGGCCCGCCGCAAGAAGTCGCGCGTAACAAGAAAAGTCGCACCGCGCGCTACCTCTTGGCGCAGATGGATTAGTCGAAGTCGAGGAAGCCGGCGCACTGAACAGTGCGCGGGTTTCCGTATCCATTTTGATAAGATCGTTCCCTTGCCAACCGGAGCGCGCTTGCGCACGACCGTGCCACTTTCGTGTGCGCTAAATTTCACACTTGCGTTACACTTAGGATATTTTTTTTCTAACAGAACAACAGGCATGGCCGGTCCAACCATCGAAAACAGCGAGTTTCGCCGCATCCTTACCCGCAATGTCGCGCTGCCGCTAGGCATGAGTATTGTTAGCGCGATCGTGTTTGTGGGCATCATCGCCTACCTGATCAATAGCCTGACCTGGGTCGAGCATTCCCAGAAGGTGATCGGCGGCGCCCACGAAATCCGCAAGCTGTCGGCCGAGATGGAATCGGGCATGCGCGGCTACCTGCTGGCGGGCGACGAGGAATTTCTTTCCCCCTACGTCCTATCCCGGCAACGCATGACGTCCAGCCTGGAATCGCTGAGCGAACTGGTCAAGGACAATATTGCCCAGGCCGAGCGACTGACCCGCATCACCCAGACCCAGAAGCAGTGGGAAGAGTTCGCCAGCGACATGATCCAGCGCCGCCGCGCCAACGACATCAGCTATATCGATGCCGTGACCAGCGGCCGCGGCAAGGCGCTCACCGACGAGATGCGCCGCAACTTCGACCTGGTGCTGGCGTCCGAAATGCGCCTGCTGCAGGAGCGCAGCGATTCGGCGCGCAGCACCACCTTCTGGTCGGTGGCCGCCTTCCTGATCCTGTCCGCGATCGTCGGCGGCAGCCTGGCCGCCTTCGGCCGGCGCCAGCTGGTGCACCTGTCCGACACCTATAACGAGGTGCTGGGGCACGAGGCCGAGCACAACGAAAAGCTGCGCCACCAGGACTGGCTGCGCACCGGCCAGAACGAACTCAAT
>DDKG01000131.1:0-11565 GCA_002339265.1 Massilia sp. UBA2604
GTAGCCGTATTCCATCCAGTCTTCCGGCGTGATCTCGACGCCCGCATGGCGCGCCATCGCGACGATGTGCGGCTGGGCGTTGCTCGAGCCGCCAATGGCCGCGTTGACCACGATCGCATCCAGGAAGGCGTCGCGCGTCATGATCTGCGATGGACGCACGTCGTCCTTGGCCAGTTCGACGATGCGCCGGCCCGTTTCATAGGCCATCTGGCCGCGTTCGCGGTAAGGCGCGGGAATCGCCGAGCAGCCGGTCAGCGACATGCCCAGGGCTTCGGCCACGGCATTCATCGTCGAGGCCGTGCCCATCGTGTTGCAGTGGCCGGCCGACGGCGCCGAGGCGGTGGCGATATCGACGAACTTCTTCTCGTCAATGGCGCCGGCCGCCAGCTGGCGGCGCGCCTTCCAGATCGCGGCGCCCGAGCCCACCAGTTCACCTTCGAACCAGCCGTCGAGCATCGGGCCGCCCGACAGCACGATGGCGGGAATGTCGACCGTGGCCGCGGCCATCAACTGGGCCGGGACGGTCTTGTCGCAGCCCGTGGTGAGCACCACGGCGTCGATCGGATAGCCGTGCAGGATCTCGACCAGGCCCAGGTAGGCCAGGTTGCGGTCCAGCGCCGCGGTTGGACGGCGGCAGTTTTCGAAGATCGGATGCAGCGGGAATTCCATCGGGATGCCGCCGGCGTCGCGGATGCCGTCGCGCACCCGCTTGACGGTCTCCAGGTGGATGCGGTTGCACGGCGTGATGTCGCTGCCGCTCTGGGCGATGCCGATGATCGGCTTGCCGCAGCGGAGCTCTTCGGGCGTGATCCCGTAGTTCATGAAGCGCTCGAGGTAGAGCGCGGTCATGTCGATGCGCTCCGGATTGTCGAACCAGTCCTGGGACCGGTAGCGACGCTTAACGTTTTTGGTGAAACTGTCGGTCATTTCTGTTGCTCTTTTCTGGTCTACGCCTGCAACCGCAGCGCATGCTGCGGCAATCCCGGCACATCGGCACGGAAGGTGAACAGCCCGCCCGCGAGCGGCTGCGCTTCGAGCTGGGCGGCGGACAGGCCCTTGCGCGCGGTCGTAGCATACACCGTGCGCAGGTCGTCGCCACCGAAGGCGAGCTTGGTGATGTTCGCGCACGGAAAGCGCACTTCGCCCACCTTGCGTCCCTGTGGATCGAAACGGTCGATGCGCCAGCCGCCGAAGGTGGCCACCCACAGGCAGCCTTCGGCGTCGACCGCCATGCCGTCCGGATAGCCGCCGTCGGCCAGCTCGGTGAACAGGCGCTTGCCTGCGACCGCGCCGTCCTGGCCCAGGTCGAAGGCGAAGACGCGCTTGGCTAGCGTATCGGTGTGGTACAGCGTGCGCCCGTCCGGGCTGACGGCCGGGCCGTTGGTGATCACGTAACCGTCGTCTACCCGACTCGCCTCACGCCCGTCGAAACGGTACAGGGCGCCGGTGGGCTGGTCTTCGGAGTCGTCCATCGAGCCGAACCACAGGCGTCCCGCGGCGTCGACGTGGCCGTCGTTGAAGCGGTTGCCAGGCTGGTCGGCCTCGACCTTCAGCAAGGGCGTGAACTCGCCACTCGTTTCATGGAAGCGGTACAGACCGTCCTCCAGCGCGCAGGCGAAACCGCCGCCCGCGACCGGCACCACGAAACTTACCTGCCCCGGCGCATCCCAGCTGCGCTTGTTGCCGTTGTCGGCGTCATAGCAATGCAGGCGCCGGCCCTTGATGTCGACGAACCAGACCTGGCGCGCGCCGGCATGCCACAGCGCGCCTTCGCCGAGCGTGGCGCCGACGTCCCACAGGCAATGCGGCACGGTGGTGACGGTGCGCGTGCTCATTTGCGTGCTCATGCGCCGTACCAGCCCGCGTCGACGAAATATTCGCGGCCGCTGCAGCGGCGCGCGTTGTTCGAGGCCAGGAACAGCGACAGCGCCGCCACGTCCTGCATTTCCACGCGCTCCTGCAGGCACTGGCCGTTGAGGATGCGCGCTTCCTCGTGCGGCGTGTGCCACAGCGCTTCCTGGCGCGGGGTGCGCACGGCGCCGGGAATCACCGCCACGGTGCGGATGCCATGCGGCCCCAGTTCGCGCGCCATCGCGCGGGTCATGCCTTCGACGCCGGCCTTGGCCGTCATGTACAGGGCCAGCTCGGTATGCGGCAGGTGCCACGAAATCGAGCCGAAATTCTGGATCACGCCATGGCCCTGCGCTTTCATGCCGGGGAGGACGGCCTGGGAACAGAAGAACTGGTGGCGCAGGTTGACGTTCATCCGGCTTTCCCAGTAGGCCGGGGTGACGTCGCCGATGGTGTGGCGGTCGTCGTTGGCGGCGTTGTTGAGCAGGATGTCGACGGCGCCGGCGTCCTGCACGATGCCGTCGAAGGTGCGCTTGAGCGCATCGAGGTCGGTCAGGTCGCAGTGGAGGAAGGTCGGTGCATGGGTCGCGGCGGAAAGCGACTCGGCCAGGGCGCGTCCTGCGCCCTCGGCGATGTCGAGGAACCAGACCCGGGCGCCCTGCCCGACGAAGGCGGTGACCAGCTCGGCGCCGATGCCGCTGCCGCCGCCGGTGATGACGACGCGCTTGCCGTTCAGGTCCGGATAAGTTGCGTATACAAAGGCTGGTTGTGTAGTGTCAGACATGGGTTTTCGTATTCCAGGTGTTTTTATTCCGGGACCAGCAGGCCGCGCTGCGCCAGGTTGGCGTACAGCGCGCGCACGCCAAAGGTCCAGGGCGTGATCGCGTCGCTGCGTTGCACGGTGTTGACCAGGGTGCCGAGCGATGGGGTCGAGATGCCGACCTTGTCGCCCAGGTGGTGGGTAAAGCCGCCGCCAGCGGCGTCGCGGTCCTTGATCGGCGAGAACATCGTGCCGAGGAACAGCATGAAGCCGTCCGGGTACTGGTGGTGCGCGCCGCAGGTCTGGGCGACCAGGTCGAGCGGGTCGCGGCTGATCTCGCGCATGCGGCTGCTGCCTTCCAGGATGAAGCCGTCGTCGACACCCTCGATCAGCATGTTCACTTCGCATTCGCGCAGGGTGTCGAGGGTATAGGTGGCGTCGAACAGGCGGATGAAGGGACCAATGGCGCAGGAGCCGTTATTGTCCTTGGCCTTGCCCAGCAACAGCGCGCTGCGGCCTTCGATGTCGCGCAGGTTGACGTCGTTGCCCAGGGTGGCGCCGACGATTTCGGCGCGGCTGTTCACCGCCAGCACGATCTCGGGTTCCGGATTGTTCCAGTGCGAGGTCGGGTGCAGGCCGATGTCGGCGCCGTGGCCGACCGAGGACATCGGCTGCGACTTGGTGAAGACTTCGGCGTCCGGGCCGATGCCCACTTCCATGTACTGCGACCACAGGCCGCGCGCCGACAGCTCGGTCTTCAGGCGCTGCGAGGCCTCGGAGCCCGGCACGATGTCCGACAGGTCGGTGCCGATGGTCGCCTGCAGCTGCGCGCGCAGTGCTTCGGCGCGCGACGGATCGCCCTTGGCCTGCTCTTCGATCACGCGTTCCAGCAGGCTGACGGCGAAGGTCACGCCGGCAGCCTTGATCGCCTGCAGGTCGCACGGCGCCAGCAGGCGCATGCCGTTGTTGCCCGCCTCGCCGCGCAGGGCGGCGTCCATCAGCTCCTGCACCGCGCCCAGGTCTTCGCCCTCGGCGCTGCCCGCGATCGACAGCAGGTCGCGGCGTTCAAACAGGTCGGCCACGGTTGGCGCATGGCGGGTGATGTCGACCACGCGGCCGCCGCGCACGGCGACCACGGCTGGACCTTCATTGGCGCCGGTGCGCCAGACCCGGCCGACCAGCAGCGCGCGGTCGAGGTCATCGGGAAGCGGATTGGCTTGGATAGTAGTCATGATTCCTCTATTGATGATGCCGCCCCAGGGGGCGGCAATATCGGGTTCGTGGGTGCGAGCGTCGGCGGACATGATTCTAACATTAATGTTAACGCAATCATTGGCCAACGTCGATCCGCCCTGGCTTCGCTTCCCGCGCTTGCCGGTTCAGGGCAAGCGCGGGGGCGAAGTCTGGCGGCGCCGGCGTCAGAACGTGCCGCGCAGGCCCAGCTGGAAGGTACGGCCCGGGTCGTAGAAGCCGAACTGCGCGTTCTCGAACTGGAAGTACGAGTCACGCTTGGCCTTGTTGATGTTGACGACGTCGAACGTGATGGTCGGCCAGCCCTCGCGGTCCATCACCTGCTCCAGATCGATGCTCGACGAGAAGTCGGCCTGCTTGTAGGCGCGGCCATACAGGGCAGCCGCCGCGATGCCGTTCTGGCCGCCGTTGGCCGCCTGGCTGCCTTCGCGGTAGGTGTGCGAGAAACGCGCCATGAAGCCGTGGTTCTCGTAGTAGACGCCGAAGTTGTTGCTCTTGCGCGGCACGTTCAGCGCCACGAAGCCGTTGGTGCCTTCGCCGCTGGCCGACTGGTTGATCAGGGTCGCGGTTTCGCTGAAACCGAAGCCCTTGATCGGCAAGAACCTGTCGAGCGGCTGGACCCAGCCGATTTCCAGGCCGCGGATGCGCAGGATGCCGCCGGCATTGCGTTCCTGGCTCATCACCACGGTCGCCGCGCCCGGGCCGCCGCGGGCGTCGATCGCCGCCTGCTGGTTCGGAATCAGGTTGGCATAGGTGACGCCATACTGCTCCAGCGCGCTGAACGGCAGCGAACGGTTCTCGATCACCGTGAAGCCCTTGAGCTTCTTCTGGAACACGGTCAGGCTCACATAGCCTTCGCCGCCGGTGTACCAGTCGACGCCGAAGTCCAGGTTCTTCGAGATGTACGGCTGCAGTTCCGGACTGCCGATCGTGCCGACGTCCGCCGACACCGAGCTGAAGTTGATGCCAGGACGCAGCGAGTTCGGATTGGCGCGCGTCATGCTCTTCGACGCCGCGGCGCGCACGATGACGTTGTTGGCGACCGTCAGGGCGGCGGTGCCGGACGGCAGCGTGTTGTTGTAGGTGTTGTTCACATACTGCCACTCGGTCGCGTTCGGGTACTTGGAACCGTTCGCGGTCAGCGATGCGTTGCGTGGGTCGGCGAACGAATTCAGCGAGCCGACCTCCTGCTTGGTGCGCACATACCGTACGCCGACGTTATACCGGAACGGCAGGTTGGCGAGCAGGGTCGAGCCATTGAGCTCGGTATAGAAGCCCGAGGTCTTCTCGCGCATATAACCCGCGCTCGCACCGGTCGACGAACTGGTCGAATCCGGCGCCGTCGAGTTGTAGTAGTCGTAGTTCGAATCCTTCTTGAAACGGTCCCAGTCGACGACCAGGCGACCGTATTCGCCAGGCACCAGATAGCTCGCCAGCTGGTCGGCCGGGATCAGCGAACCCTGGTAGATCAGCTGGTCGGTGCGTCCCGCGGTGTAGCCGGTGCCGAAGCCCGGATAGAGGGCCGCGGCGCTTGCGCCAGGCGTGTTGGCGCCGTCGCAGGCCGGAGCGCCGTTGGGGCCTTGCAGGAACACGTTCGGATTGTTGCCGCACACCGCAGCCTGCCAGGCGGCCGAGTTGTCCTGGCCGCGGATGCGGCGGTCGATGTCGTCGTAGGCGTAGCCAAGCTTCAGGTTCAGCTTGTTGTCGCCCCAGGTCAGGTCGGTATGGAAGCCCTTGGTGCTGGTTTCGCGCAGCTCGTTCTGGATGTTGACGCGGCCGCCTGCCCAGCCGAGATTCGCCGGATTGTTCACATCGTTGTTGAACGTGATGCTTGGCACGCCGCCATTGGTGGCGTCATAGCTGGCCACCAGTCCGCTGTTTGCCGCGGTGATCGGCATGACGGTCGGCGCTTCGTGCGAGAAATCCGACTCCGTCGCGTTGGCCTGCGCCTCGAGCTTCAGGGTTGGCGCGATCTGCCACGTCATCCCCGGGTTGATGCCCTTGAGGGTGGTCTTGTCGCGGCGTGGGCCGTATTCGATGAAGTAGCGCGAGTTGGCGAAGGTGCCGCTGGTCGCCGTGCAGCCGGCGTTGCAGTCCGGGCGGTCCACGGTCATATTGAGCGGGATGGCAAACTCGTTGCGCATGGCCCAGGTGTAGGCGACGCGCGCCATATCGTCGTCTTTTTCGCTGTACAGCGTGTCGACGTAGAAATGCAGGTTCTCGGTCGGGCGGTATTCGGCGCTGATGATGGCCGACGCCTTGTCGCGGTCACCGTAGTAATCCATGTAGCGGCCGAGGCGAGGAACCAGCGCGTTGTCGATCGCGGTGATGCTCGTGCCCGGATTGTTCGCCTCCAGGAAGCCCTGGTTGATCGGCGTGCCGGGGACGAGTCCCGCGCCGGCGCCGACCGGCACGGTGCCTGGAATCGTCCAGTTGCCGCCGCCGGTGTTGTTACGCGACGGCAGGCCGTTCTGCGCCGCCGACAGGTTGGCATTGGTCAGGCCAACCGTCTCGTAGCCGGTGGTGCGCGCCTTCTGGCGGTTGAAGTAGACGCCGCCGAGGATACCGAACTTGTCGCCCCAGGTCTTGCTGGCCAGGAGCGAGCCGCGGCCGCCGACGTCGTTCGCGATTTCCTGCTTCTGCGCGGTGGCGCTGTAGACGACGTAGGTGCCTTCCTTGTCGAACGGACGCGCGCTGCGCAGATTGACGACGCCGGCGGCGCCGCCTTCGAGGTGCGAGGCGTTCGGGCTCTTGCTGACGGTCAGCTTGGTGAACAGCTCGGTCGGCAGCAGGTCGAGGTCGATCTCGCGGTTGGTGCTGGCGCCATCGATCGGGCCGGACGAAGCGACCGCGATCTGCGCGTTATTCAGCAGGACCTTGGTGAAGCTCGATCCCAGGCCGCGGATCTGGACGTTCATGCCCTCACCCGTCACGTCGCGTGAAATCTGGACGCCGGGAATGCGGCTGAGCGACTCGGCGATGTTCTTGTCCGGGAATTTACCCATGTCTTCCGAACTGATGGTGTCCTGGAAGCCGACCGCTTCCTTCTTGTCGCGTGCGGACGCCAGCAGACTGCCGCGGTAGCCAGTCACTTTGACGACGTTCACGTTGGCTTGCGCGTTCGCATCGGTCGTGGTCGCGGTTGCGGTGTCTTGCGCGTACGCCTGGTGAACCAGGCCCGCCATGACGGTCAGACCGAGCGCCCACTGGCGGCGGCGAGCTGCACCCTGTTGCTTGAAATTGCGAGTCATTCAATGTCTCCTGATGGTTTTTTTACTTCTGATTTACTTGTACTTCTAAGTAAGCAACCTTCTTACGGTTGTCTGGTGTGGGTAGAACTGCCCTGTGCGGCGCACAGAAGGTTCTTTCCCGGCGCGCTCTAGCTGCAGGTCACGCTGTTCGAACTGAGGGGATGCGCATGGCGCGGGGTCGGCGAATCCGACCACGCGGCTGGAATGGATGGGTGAAGGGTGCGGCTGCCGGACGGCATGGCCGGACGTGCGGCGACGTCTCGCTGTTGCATGCTTATCTCCTCGTTATTTTTTTACTTCTTCTATTTCAAGCACATGTTACGAACATCTCTACTAACACGAATGTTATCGCAACCATCTCAGTCTACTGGTCAAAAATAATGATTGTCAACAAAATATTCTGAGCGTTGGTAAAGCGCAAATGTTAGATCTATCAAGCCCGCTTGACGGGGCGGCTGCTGGGCAGCTAACTGTGCCTTCAGCATGGCAAACAGCGCAACAAAACGCTTTCAAATCGAAAAGGTTCGCGCTAACATTCCCGAAGCCGGATGATACGAAAAAAACATTCCGGATCAAAAAACATGGAGACAACCTAATGCACCGACTCTTCGGGCGGCTCTGGGCCGCGTTTCTTTTCGGCATGCTGCTGTGCATCCCGACACACGCCTCCGCAGAAGACGGCTACCAGCTGTGGTTGCGCTATCAACCCCTCTCCGCCGCCCAGCGCGCGCATATCCCCGATTCGATCCTGACGCTGGGCGCCGACACCCCGATGAAAGGTGCCGCGCGCGCCGAGCTGCAGCGCGCCCTGGACGGATTGACGGGCAAGGCGCCCGCCAGCATCGACAAGGCGCGCCTCGATACCATCGTGCTGGCGCGCGGCGCCGACCTGCCGGCCGGCCTGGATGCGGCGTCCGCCGTGCGCGAGCAGCTGCGCAAGCTTGGCGATGAAGGCTACCTGGTGCGGCGCGCGAAGCTCGATGGCGTCGCCGTCACGCTGGTTGCCGCCAATACCGACGCCGGCCTGCTGTATGGCAGCTTCGCCTGGCTGCGCCAGCTGCAGCTGGGCACCCGCGCCGACCAGATCGCACTGGCTTCCAGCCCTACCTTGCCGCTGCGCGTGCTGAACCACTGGGACAACCTCGATCGCACCGTGGAGCGCGGCTATGCCGGCGAATCGATCTGGAACTGGTGGGAACTCCCGCACATCATCGATCCGCGCTACACCGACTACGCGCGCGCCAACGCCTCGCTGGGCATTAACGGCACGGTGCTGAACAATGTGAACTCCAAGGCCGAGGTGCTCGGCGCGCCCTTCATCGCCAAGGCTGCCGCCATCGCCGACGTGCTGCGCCCGTATGGCATCCGCGTCTTCCTGTCGGTGCGCTGGTCGACGCCGCTCGAAATGAAGCAGACGAAAACCGCCGATCCGCTCGACCCCGAAGTCGCCGCCTGGTGGAAGAACAAGGCCGACGAGATCTACCGCACCATCCCCGATTTCGGCGGCTTCCTGGTCAAGGCCAATTCGGAAGGCCAGCCGGGCCCGCAGGACTATCGCCGCAACCATGCCGACGGCGCCAATATGCTGGCGCGCGCCGTGGCCCCGCACAAGGGCATCGTGATGTGGCGCGCTTTCGTCTACGCCTCGCCCGAGGAATCGAAGGCGGGCAAGGAGCATGACCGCGCGGTCGAGGGCTATGACCAGTTCATTCCGCTGGACGGCAAGTTCGACGACAACGTGCTGGTGCAGGTGAAGAACGGCGCGATCGACTTCCAGCCGCGCGAGCCGGCCCACCCGATGTTCGGCGCGATGCCGAAGACGCCGCTGATCATGGAATTCCAGATCACCAAGGAATACCTGGGCTTCGCCACCCACCTCGCCTACCTCGGCCCGATGTTCCAGGAAACCCTGGAGTTCGATACCCGCATCGGGGGCCGCAAGCTGACCGTGGCCGACACCATCCAGGGCAAGCAGGGCCGCGTGGGCGGCATCGCCGGAGTCGCGAACATCGGCAGCAGCCGCAATTGGAGCGGATCGATCTTCGACCAGGCCAACTGGTATATGTATGGCCGCATGGCCTGGGACCAGGGGCTCGACAGCCGCGTCATCGCGCGTGAATGGACCGCCCAGACCTTCAGCCCGGACGCGCGCGTGGTGGATCCGGTCGTGAACCTGATGATGCGTTCGCGCGAAGCGGTGGTCGACTACATGACGCCGCTCGGCCTGAACCACGTGATGGGCAGCAGCCACCACCATGGCCCGGCCCCCTGGGTCGACAACCTGGAACGCGCCGACTGGAATCCGATCTATTACCACCGCGCCGGCCGCGACGGCATCGGCTTCGACCGCACCGCCAAGGGCAGCAATGCCGTGGCCCAGTACGCGCCCGAGGTAGCGCGCCGCTTCGCCGATCCGAAGACCACGCCGCCCGAGCTGCTGCTGTGGTTCCACCGCCTGCCATGGGATTACAAGATGCCATCCGGCCGCACCCTGTGGGAAGAGCTGGTGGCGCGCTACGACCACGGCGTGGCCGAAGCCGCGGCGATGCAGGCCGAATGGCAGCGCATGAAACCGTTCGTCGACGCCCAGCGTTTCACGGACACCGCGCAGCGCCTGGCCCAGCAGCACGTCGAGGCGCAATGGTGGCGCGACGCCAGCATCGCCTATTTCCAGGACGTGTCCGGCCTGCCGCTGCCGGCCGGGGTGCGCAAGCCCGCGCACTCGCTCGACCACTACAAGTCGATCCGCTTCCCGTATGCCCCGGGGATCTGACCGATCCCGTTTGCCCGATTCGTTCCTGGAGATGAGATGAACCCGATTCAACGCGCCGCCACCCCGACCATCGTGGAGATGCAGGTGATCCCGGTCGCCGGCCGCGACAGCATGCTGCTCAACCTGTGCGGCGCGCATGCGCCCTACTTCACCCGCATCCTTGTGCTGCTGAAAGACAGCGCCGGCCGCACCGGCATGGGCGAAGTGCCCGGCTCGAACGGCATCCTGCTGGCCTTGCAAAAGCTGGTGCCGCTAGTCCAAGGCACCGAGATCGGCCACCACCGCCGCACCCTGAACCGCCTGCGCGCCGCCATCTCGGGCGTCAGCCACCAGGTGACGTCCAGCGCCGAAGCGCAAGTGATGAAGCAGCCGCACGAGATCAACCTGCGCCTCGAGAACGTGGTGACGGCGGTCGAAGCGGCCCTGCTCGACCTGCTCGGCCAGTTCATGGGCGTGCCGCTGTGCGAGCTGCTGGGCGACGGCCAGCAACGCAGCCACGTGCCGATGCTGGCCTATCTGTTCTATATCGGCGACCGTGGCCGCACCGATCTCGGCTACGACGACGATGCGGGCCGCGACGGCTGGTATTGGGTCCGCAACGCCGAAGCCCTGACTGCCGAATCGATCGGCGAGATGGCCGCCGCGGCGGTCGAGCAGTACGGTTTCAAGGACTTCAAGCTCAAGGGCGGCGTGATGCGGGCCGAGGAAGAGATGGCGGCGGTGGCTGCCATTAAACGCCGCTTCCCGGACGCCGGCGTGACGCTCGACCCGAACGGCGCCTGGTCGCTGAAGGAGTCGATCGACGCCTGCCGCGGCCAGGGCCATCTGCTGGCCTATGCCGAAGACCCGTGCGGCCCCGAAGGCGGCTACTCTGGCCGCGAGATCATGGCCGAGTTCAAGCGCGCAACAAGCATCCGCACCGCCACCAATATGGTCGCCACCGACTGGCGCCAGATGGCCCATTCGCACCTGCTGGGCGCGGTGGACATCCCGCTGGCCGACCCGCACTTCTGGACCATGCAGGGATCGGTGCGCCTGGCGCAGCTGTGCCACGACTGGGGCCTGACCTGGGGTTCGCACTCGAACAACCACTTCGACGTGTCGCTGGCGATGTTCACCCATTGCGCGGCGGCGGCGCCGGGCACGATCACGGCGATCGATACCCACTGGATCTGGCAGGAAGGCCGTGAGCGCCTGACGAAGGAACCGCTGCAAATCGTGGGCGGCCAGGTGGCGGTGCCGGACCGTCCGGGCCTGGGCATCGAGCCCGACATGGACCAGATCGCCGCGGCGCATGAACTCTACAAGAAGGTGGCGGGCGGCGCACGCGACGATGCGCTGGCGATGCGCTACCTGGTGCCCGGCTGGACCTACGATCCGAAGCGCCCGAGCATGGTCAATCCATGATCGCGGCAATCCTGGGCCGCACCCGCGGCGGCACCATCCGCGGGCTGCGCTGGTGGATGATCAGCCTGATCATGCTGGGCGCCGTGGTCAACTACCTGACCCGCAGCTCGCTGGCCGTGGCTGCCCCCACCCTGCTGGCGGAGCTGGACATCACGGCCAAGGAGTATTCGTACATCACGGCCGCCTTCCAGGGCGCCATCATGCTGCAGCCGCTGTGCGGCTACGTGCTCGACGTGATCGGCCTCAAGTACGGCTTCGCGATCTTCGCCACC
>DDKG01000131.1:11702-42050 GCA_002339265.1 Massilia sp. UBA2604
GAAGGCGGTGTCCGAATGGTTTCCGGCCAAGGAACGCGGCCTGGCGGGCGGCGTGTTCAATATCGGCGCTTCGTTCGGCTCGATGCTGGCCCCGCCGCTGGTAGTGTGGGCCATCCTGCACTACAACTGGCAATCGGCCTTCGTGATCACCGGCGCCCTGGGCCTGGTGTGGGTGTGCGCCTGGCTGCTGCTGTACGACGCGCCGAAGCGCCATCGCCGCCTGTCCAAGGAAGAGGCCCAGCACATCGCCGCCGGCCAGGAAGACCACCTGGCGAGCGACGGCAGCAAGCCGTCGGTCGTCAGCATCCTTAAAAAACGCAACTTCTGGGGCATCGCCTTGCCGCGTTTCCTGGCCGATCCGGCCTGGGGCACGCTGGCGTTCTGGGTGCCGCTGTATCTGACCACGGTGCGCGGCTTCGAGCTGAAGGACATCGCCATGTTCGCCTGGCTGCCGTTCCTGGCGGCCGACCTTGGCTGCATGTTCGGCCCGGTGGTGGTGCTGGCCCTGCAGAAGCGCGGCGTACGCCTGATCAACGCCCGGCGCGGCGCGTTCACCCTCGGCGCCATCATGATGATGGGTGTGGCCTTCGTTGGCTACGTCGACAATGCCTATGCCGCGATCGCCCTGCTCAGCCTTGCGGGCTTCGCCCACCAGACGCTGTCGGTCACCGTCATCACCATGTCGTCCGACCTGTTCCGGCGCAATGAAGTGGCCACCGTGGCCGGCATGTGCGGCACCTTCGGCAACCTGGGCCTGCTGATCTTCTCGCTGCTGATCGGCACCATGCTGGCCAGCGTCGGCTATACGCCCTTCTTCGTCAGCCTGGCGGTGCTCGACCTGGTCGCGGCGGTGCTGCTGTGGACGCTGGTCAGGGAGCCAGCCCAGCCCCAACCTCTTTCGATGCAAAAGACATGATCCACAACCCGATCCTGCGCGGATTCAATCCCGACCCGTCCATCGTGCGGGTCGGCGACGACTACTACATCGCCACCTCCACCTTCGAATGGTATCCGGGGGTGCAGATCCACCACTCGCGCGACCTGGTCAACTGGCGCCTGGCCGGCCGGCCGCTTGAGCGCGCCAGCCAGCTCGACATGCGCGGCGCGCCCGACTCCTGCGGCGTGTGGGCGCCGTGCCTGACCTATGCGGACGGCCTGTTCTGGCTGATCTACACAGATGTGAAACGCTATGGCCGCACCTCGACCGGCGGCGCCGGCGGCAGCGCGTCGCTGCGCGATTTCCACAATTACCTGGTCACCAGCCCGAGCATCGACGGCCCCTGGTCCGACCCGATTCACATGAACAGCAGCGGCTTCGATCCTTCCCTGTTCCACGACGACGACGGCCGCAAGTACTTCCTGAACCAGTTGTGGGACCACCGCCCGGGCGGCAAGCGCTTCGCCGGCATCGTGCTGCAGGAGTACTCAAGCGAAGAGCGCCGACTGGTCGGCAGCCGCACCAATATCTTCGCCGGCACCGAGTACGGACTGACCGAGGCGCCGCACCTGTACCGCCGCAACGGCTACTACTACCTGCTCACCGCAGAAGGCGGCACCGGCTGGAACCATGGCGTGACGATGGCGCGTTCGCGCGAGCTGCTCGGGCCCTACGAGCTGCATCCTGACGTGAACGTCCTCACCACGCGCTCGCGGCCCGACGCCGCGCTGCAGCGCGCTGGCCACGGGGACCTGGTCGACACGCCGGACGGCCGCACGTATATGGTCTACTTGTGCGGCCGGCCGCTGCGCAACCGCGGCGCCTGCACCCTGGGACGCGAGACCGCGATCCAGGAAGTCGTGTGGGGAGAGGACGGCTGGCTGCGTACGCTCGATGGCGAAGGCATGCCGCAGCTGGACGTGCCGGCGCCCAGCCTGCCGGAACACCGTTTCGACCTCGTGCCCGAGCGGGCCGACTTCGACACGCCCGGGCTGCCGATCGATTTCCAGTGGTTGCGCACGCCGTATCCCGAAGAACTGTTCAGCCTCAGGGAACGCCCTGGCCACTTGCGCCTGTTCGGGCGCGAAAGCCTGGGCAGCACCTTCCGCCAGGCGCTGGTGGCGCGGCGCCAGCAGGCGCACTGCTTCAGCGCGTCGACCCTGGTAGACTTCGAGCCGGAACACTTCCAGCAGCAGGCCGGCCTGGTCTGCTACTACGGCGCGGCCAAGTTCCACTACCTGTACATCACGCACGATGACGAAGTGGGCAAGCATCTGCGCGTGATGAGCAGCCTGCCGAACCACCTGCAGGCGGACAGCTTCACCGCGCCGATCGCCTTGCCGTCAGGCGTGCCGGTGGAGCTGCGGGTGGAGGTGGACGAGGAACGCCTGGTGTTCGGCTATCGCCTGGGCGACGGCCCCTGGCAGTGGATCGCGCAGCAGTTCGACGCCAGCATCCTGTCGGACGAGGCCACGGCGCCCGGCCAGCCCAACTTCACCGGCGCTTTCGTGGGCATGGCCTGCCAGGACATGGCCGGCACCGCGCTGCATGCCGACTTCGATTATTTCGAGTACCGCGAGCGGGAATATTGCGCCGATCCAAAGCGTTTCGAGCACGTCATTCCCGCGAAGGCGGGAATCCAAGGCCGATGAGCAGGCACTGAATCCGACTTGCCTGGCTGCTCGGCATACTTGGATTCCCGCCTGCGCGGGAATGACGGGGAAACTAACGTAGGCCAGGCAAACGGCTGTACGTGCACTTGTCGAACTGCTGCAGCGGCACCGCCGCTGCCAGCGCAGCATAACCCGCGTGCGATGGATGCAGGCCATCGCCACTGTCATTAGCCTTGGCCAGGTGGGACGGCCTTGCAGGGTCGCGCAGCGCCTTGTCGAAATCCAGCACGCCGTCGAACGCCTTCTCTCCCCTCACCCACTCGTTGACCGCCTGGCGCAGCGCCTCGTTGTGCGGCGCCGGCGCATAGTAGCCGCTGTCCATGAACGGCGTGATGGTCGCCCCGATCACGCAAATCCCTTTCGCGTGGGCGCGCGCGATCATCTGCAAATGCGCCTGCTTGAAGTCGCCCAGCATCGTCGCGAGCGCCTCAGGCGTGTCTTCCTTCGAGCGGCGCAGCACGCCGATGTCGTTGACGCCGATGAAGACGATCGCATGGCTCACGCCATTCCGTGCCAGCACGTCGCGTTCGAAGCGGGTGATGAGGCTCGGGCCCAGGCCCTCGCGCAGCAGGCGGCCGCCGCCGATGCCGGCGTTGATCACGGCGAGCTGGCGCTTGCCGTCCTGGGCAATGCGCTGCACCAGGTGATCGGTCCAGCGGTTGTTGGCGTCCGTCGTGGCGCCGTAGCCGTCGGTGATCGAATCACCGATCACGACCACGGCCCGCGCGGGCGCCGGCGCGCTGACTTCGATATCCGCCAGCTGGTGCCAGCGCGTGACGGTCTTCGCGTTGTCGAGGCGCGCGGCCATGGCCTGGCTGCCCGGAGCCAGGAAGGTCGTCGTACGCGCGCCGGCATGGCCGGTTTGCTGGCCCGCCGCATTCGCCAGGTGCATCGTCACGGCGACATCGAGGCCACTCGCCGCCGCCAGCTCGACCGGGTCGCTGACGTATTCGGCGCCCGCCGGTATGCGCACCGCCGTGCTGCCGTTGAAGCGCAGGCTCTGGAGCGAACCGGCCACCACCTCGGATGAACCCGGCCGCACCGCGCGCGCGATGCTCGCCTCTTTCACGACCAGCATGTCGCTGCCGTAGGCATTGCTGATCCGGACCCGCACCTGGCTGCCGCCCAGCGACAGGCGCACCACCTGGCGCACGGTGCCGTCCTTCCACAACTCGGCCGGCATGGCCTCGGCCTGGCCATAGGGCATCTGGGACGTGCCCCAGCTGGCCACCCAATGGCGGGCGCCGGGATCGGATGCGGATGGCGAGAATGCGCAGGCGCTCAGGCCGAACGCGGCCAGGACGGCGATGGCCAGGCGGCCAGGACGAGAAGTATGCAATGTGGTCTCCGGTGATGGCATGGCCCGCGGGAGGCAGGCCTACCAAATCTGTAACGCTAATGATAGCGCAACCAAACCGGACGTAAAAACGAAAGTTTCAGGCAAAGATGCGTACCGGCGGCCGGATGCGCGGCGCTGCATCGGACTGGCGCCGCACCAGCGCGAACTCGGTCTTGATGTGCTCGGGGCCGGACGGCAGGCCGGTGCGCTCGGCCGTGACACGCTGGACGATGGATTCGATCGCCGCCTCGGCCATGTCCATGGTCGGCTGGCGCACGGTGGTGAGCGCCGGCCAGATGGTGGTCGACAAGGCGGTGTCGTCGAAGCCGACCACGGTGATATCGCCCGGCACGTCGAGTCCCAGGCGATGGGCCACGGCGACCGTGGCGGCGGCCATGTCGTCATTGCTGGCGAAGATCGCCGTCGGGCGATCGGCCAGCGCCAGCAGGATCTCGGAGGCATCCAGCCCGGAGCGGTAGTTGAACATCCCCTGCGTCACCAGTTCGGCCGCGGGGTCGGCGCCGAATTCCTTGATGGCGGCCTGGTAGCCCTCCAGCCGCGCCGCGCTGGCCGACTGGTAGGGATGACCGCTGATGAAGCCGATCCGCTGGTGGCCCAGCTCGATCAGGTGGCGCGTCATCTCGTAGGCGGCCTGGCGGTCGTCGATGCCGATCGCGCTGGCGCGCGCATCGGGCTGGCCGCAGGCGATCAGGGCCAGCGGGATGCCGGCATCGACGATGCGCGACACGATCTCGGCATTGTCGACCAGCGGCGGCGGCAGGATGATGCCATCCATATGGTTGTCGATCAGGCGCTGGGTCTGTTCGACGATCTGCTCGCCGTCGGCGCACTTCTCGACCAGCAGCTGGACGTTGTTCAGGCTGACCTTGTTCAGCAATCCCAGCAAGACCTCGGTGAGATAGGCGCCGCTGCGCACGCTGGGCATGCTGTACAAGAAGCCGATGCGGATCGGCCGCGATCCGGCCAGCAGGCGCGCCTCGGGGTGCGGCGCATAGTTGAGGGCCGCGGCGGCGGCCGTGACCTTCTTGCGCGTGCTGGCGCGCACCGTCGATTTCCCGTTCATCACACGCGACACCGTCATCGGCGACACCCCGGCGAGCTTCGCCACATCGGCCATGTTGGGGCCGCGCTTGACCTCCAATGGATTGATGAGTTCGATACTGGAAGTTGGCATACGGAAAGACCTCTGGCGACTCGCATGTTAGCGCGAACTTGAATACAGGAATTCTAACACGGCAGGGCGTATTTACCGCATCGGCAGTGCATATAACTGATATGCGAACTGGCAATAAAGCGGTTGACGGAGATTGGCATCTCATCCACAATCGAAAACAATGATTGCGCTAACTTTTTACTATTCGAGCGTGATACATGAGCGACCCAGGCCGGTCAACGGACTGCGGATCGCATGCCTCTTCAACACCTAGATTGGCAATACAATGACTACAACTATACAAGCGCAGCCGACGCTGGAGACAACTGAAAAAATCGGCTATGCACTGGGCGACCTGGCAGCCAACCTGATCTTCCAGACCCTCCTTACCTTCCTTGCTTTCTTCTACACCGACGTCTACCAGATCTCGCCGAACGCCGCGGCCAGCATCATCTTCATCGGCGGCCTGGTCGGCGCCTTCTTCAACCCGCTGATGGGCATCATCGCCGACCGCACCAACACGCGCTGGGGCAAGTTCCGTCCCTGGATCCTGTGGACCTCGGTGCCGTTCGGCCTGGTGGCGATCCTGGCCTTCAGCACGCCCGACCTGGGCGAGCGCGGCAAGTACATCTACGCGCTGCTGACCTACATCCTCCTGATGCTGGTGTACTCGGCCAACAACCTGCCCTACTCGGCCCTGAGCGGCGTGCTGACCGGCAGCATGGCCGACCGCAACAGCCTGTCGTCGTACCGCTTCGTCGCGGTGCTGATCGCGCAGCTGGTGATCCAGGTGCTGCTGCTGCCGCTGGTGCTGATCCTGGGCGGGGGCGACAAGGTGGCCGGCTTCCAGACCGTGATGATGTTCTTCGCGGTGGCCGGCACCATTTGCTTCCTGATCACCTTCTTCACCACCCGCGAGCGCATCGTGCCGGCCGCCAGCCAGCGCTCGAGCATCAAGCAGGACGTCGCCGACCTGCTGCGCAACCGCCCCTGGGTGGTGATGCTGGTGCTGACGATCCTGGTGTTCATCACGCTGTCGCTCAAGGGCGGCATGTACATCTTCTACTTCCGTAACTTCCTGGAAGAGGCGGCGCTGGCGGCCTTCCTGAGCGACGTCGGTTTCCTGTCCTTCATCGATGGCCTCAACTCGCTGCTCACCGGCATGGGCCTGACCCAGTTCCACTGGCCGGAAGACGCCGCCACCTCGGGCTTCAGCCTGTTCAACGCGGTCGGCATCATCCTGATGATCGTCGGGATCGGCTTCTCGAAGCCGCTGGCCGACCGCTTCGGCAAGCGCGACGTGTTCGGCGTCGCCCTGCTGCTGGCCGCCGTGTTCCGCCTCACCTACTACTGGATCGGCCCCAGCTCGATCGGCCTGGTATTCGGCGCCCAGATCCTGTACGGCTTCTTCTACGGCATCACGATCCCGCTGCTGTGGGCGATGATCGCCGACGTCGCCGACTACTCGGAATGGAAGAACAACCGCCGCGCCACCGCCCTGCTGTTCTCGGCCATGATCTTCGGCCTCAAGGCGGGCCTCTCCATTGGCGGCGCGCTGGTGGCGGCCCTGCTGTCGGCCTATGGCTACGACGCCGCCCAGGCCGTCCAGTCGGGCCAGGTCGCCGATGGCGTGCGCCTGTCGGTGAGTGTCTACGCCGCGATCCCCTTCCTGCTGGCCGTGTGCTGCCTGGCGGCGTACGACATCCGCAAGAGCACCGAACTGCAGATCGAGCGCGAACTCGGCGAACGCCGCGCCCTCGCCCGCCAATGATTTTTTCCTGAACCTGATCAAGCTACCATCCATGTCCGAAACCATCGACAAAGACCGCGTGCAAGCCCTGGCAAAGAACGCCATCTCCGAACCCCTGCTGAAGCATATCTACATCGCCGACCCGTCCGCCCACGTATTCGACGGCCGCATCTACATCTATCCGTCGCACGACGTCGAGGGCGGCGTGCCGTTCAACGACGACGGCGCCCATTTCGCGATGGAGGACTACCACGTCATCTCGATGGACCATCCGTCCGCCGAAGCGGTCGACCACGGCGTTGCCCTGCACGTGCGCGACGTGCCGTGGGCCGAGCGCCAGATGTGGGCGCCCGACTGCGCGCACAAGGACGGCAAGTACTACCTGTACTTCCCGGCCAAGCGCCCGGACGGCATCTTCCAGGTCGGCGTCGCCGTCAGCGACAGCCCGACCGGCCCCTTCACCGCGCAGCCGCAGCCGATCGCCGGCAGCTATTCGATCGACCCGGCCGTGTTCGGCGACGACGACGGCGAGTTCTACCTGTATTTCGGCGGCATCTGGGGCGGCCAGCTGCAAAAATATCGCGACAACCTCTACAGCCCCGACCACGAAGAACCGGCCGCGCACGAAGTCGCCCTGGCGCCGCGCGTGGGACGCCTGCGCGGCGACATGCTGGAACTGAGCGAGCCGACCCGCGCAGTGCAGATCCTCGATGAAAACGGCAACGAGCTGCTGGCCGGCGACCACGATCGCCGCTTCTTCGAGGCGCCATGGCTGCACAAGCATAACGGCAAATACTACTTCTCGTACTCGACTGGCGACACCCACCTGCTGTGCTATGCGACCGGCGACAGCCCCTACGGCCCGTTCACCTACCAGGGCCAGATCATGACCCCGGTGATCGGCTGGACCACGCACCACTCGATCTGCGAGTTCGAAGGCCGCAGCTACCTGTTCTATCACGACAGCAGCCTGTCGGGCGGCGTCACCCACCTGCGATCAGTGAAGGTGACCGAGCTGCATTACGACGAGGACGGCAAGATCGTCACCATCGAGCCTTATCGCCAGGCCTGAAACAAGACATACCGCCCATAAAATAAAGGAGACAACACCCGATGACATCGCGACGCGACACCCTGAAACTGCTTGGCACCGCGGCCGGCGCCATGCTCGCGCCCCATGCCCTGGCTGCGCAAGCGGGAAGCCCCGCCCTGAAGGACCTGGCCAAGGCCAAAGGCATGCGCTTCGGTAACGCCATGGGCATGCTGGAAGACCAGGACACCCGCAAGAGCTTCCGCGATCCGGCCTACCGCGCCCTGATGGCGCGCGAGTGCAATATGATCGTGGCCGAGAACGAGACCAAGTGGCAGGCCTTGCAGCCGAAACCGGGGCCGTATCAATGGGGACCGGCCGACGAGATGTTCGCCTGGGCGCGCAAGGAAGGCATGGCGATCCGTGGCCACACCCTGATCTGGCAAGCGCCGAAGTGGCTGCCCGACTGGGTCAATGCGCTGGACCTCAAGTCCAAGCCGGTCAGCCACGCCGAGTCGATCCTGCGCGAGCACATCAAGGCGGTCTGCACCCACATGGGCCAGGACGTCATCAGCCACGACGTCGTCAACGAGGCGGTGTCGCCGAAGGACGGCACCCTGATTTCCAACGTCTTCACGGAGCGCATGGGCGCCGTCGAACAGATCGCGTTCGCCTTCCACCAGGCCCACGAGCACGCGCCGAAGGCGCAGCTGGTGTACAACGACTTCATGGGCCCCGGCCTGGGCGACGACGCCAAGCACCGCGCCGGCGTGCTCAAGCTCCTGGCCGATCTCAAGAAACGCGGCGCGCCGATCCACGCGCTCGGCCTGCAAAGCCATATCAGCGCCAATGACGCCATGTCCGGCGCCGCCAATGCGGCAAGCCTGCGCGAATGGCGCAAGTTCCTGGACGAGGTCACCGGCATGGGCCTCGACCTGCTGATCACCGAGTTCGACGTCAACGACAAGGCCTTCCCCGCCGATTTCGCCAAGCGTGACGCGGCCACCGCCGCGCTGGCGCGCGACTACCTGGACGTGACCTTGAGCTATCCGACCTGCCGCGACTTCCTGCTGTGGGGCATGGCAGACCACGTGAACTGGCTGCAGACCTGGGCCGAAGCCAAGCGTCCGGACGGCCTGGCCCAGCGTCCTACGCCTTGGGACAGCCAGTTGCGCGCCAAGCCGATGCGCGAAGCGATTGCCGCTTCGCTGCGTGCGATGCCGATGCGTAAAGCCTGATACAGCCTCTCCTCGTAAAAAAAGGGCAGTTCGCGTAATGCGAACTGCCCTTTTTTATTGCCACTCACACCGGCGCCTGTATGGTGGACGGCGACGCCGCCCACCATACGGAGATTACAGCCGCGGACTTTGCTGCGGCCCCAGGTAGCTCGGCTTCAGCCCACCCGCATCGATCACCAGCTTCTGCACCACCAGGCCCGGATCGAGCGCCCAGAACTTCAGCACATGCTTGCCCGGCTTGGCCAGCTGGTGCTCGGTCGTGAACACCGCCGCCCCATCCGATACGATCTTTTCCCAGAACTGTTCCGACTCGTCCGCGTGCACGTTGACGATCTGCGGCGCCTCGTCGTCGATCGACACGGCGTAGCGGAAGCCGGAACCTGGCTGGAATTTCAGCGTCGGCGCCAGCGTCACCTGCACCTTGACCTTGCCGCTGCTGGTCGTGTTGACGTCGTACTCGAGGCGCATGCCCTGCTTGACGTCCAGCGCCGGCGCGGTCACCGGCAGGATCGTCACGCCAGAATCGGTGCGGCCATGGCCAGGGATCTTGAGCCAGCTGCGGCCTTCAGGCGCCAGCGCACGCGCATAGTTGCCCGCCTCGATCGACACCACGCCGCCAGTCTCGACGAAGCCCTTGGCGTCCTTCGGCAGGGCCGGACGGTTCAAAGGCACATTGACCACTGCGCGCGTGTCGTTCGGACCGACGATGGTCAGCACGGCCGGTTGCGGCTTGGCCGGCACCTTCGCCCAATCCACCTTGACGGTCACGCGCTGCTCGCCCGTCACCTTGCCATTCTTCTGGCTCAGCACCACCCAGGGCTGGTTCGACTCGATGCGGTAGTCGAACGGCGCGCTGCCGCGGTTGAAGATGTCGAAGTAGTGCGACTGCTTCGAGTACGGATCGAAAACCGGCAGGTCGAGCGCCTTGAGGCCGTAGGCGCCCCAGGCCTTGGCGCTGCCCTCGACCGCCACCGACATGGTGGCGCCGGCTGGTACGTCGATGCGGTGCACGGCCGGCAGCACATTGGCGCGCGGCTGCTCCCAGTTGACGTAGCCGAAACGGGTCTGCGACATCATGTGGTTCCACTTGCCGTTGCCGATCGCATGGTATTGGCGCGCCAGTTCGACGTCGTTCTTGTACAGCGCCTGCACGCGCTCGGCCATGTCGTTGGTGGTAGAGCGGAACTGGGTGGCGTAATGGTGGTTCAGGCCCGCCGCCACGTACAGCTCGTTCATATTGCTTGATGCCGCGACCGGATACTGCACCAGCTGGAAGAAGGCGTCACGCTGCTCCGGACGCAGCTTGGCCGAGACTTTGGCTGCGCGTTCGGCCAGCGCCGCGTAGTCGCGCGCGATGCGGCCGGCTTCGTCGTAATTCAGCACGCTATAGGTGCCAGGCTCGAGCTGCTCGGGCTTGCGGCGGCCGTTGAAACGCGTGTACTGCTCGACCAGGTCGGCGATTTCCACCGCGTGTTCGGCGCCGAACTCGCGCGTGGCCCACAGGCGCAGGTATTCCGGCAGGCGCTCGGCCGGCCAGGCTTGCGGGTTCCAGGCATAGGTCAGGAAGAACTCGATCGGCAC
Source organism: Massilia sp. UBA2604 (assembly GCA_002339265.1). Classification (GTDB taxonomy): domain Bacteria; phylum Pseudomonadota; class Gammaproteobacteria; order Burkholderiales; family Burkholderiaceae_D; genus Telluria. The sequence goes on from DDKG01000131.1 coordinate 22,425, forward strand.
TTCCATCGGCTTCAGGTCGCCGACATTGACGATCCACATGCGCTTGGCGTCGTACTGCCAGGCCAGGTGCATCTGCTCCCAGATCTTCGGGATCGGCGTTACGTTCAGCCATTTATAGGAGCGCGGGCCGCCCACGTAGTCGAAGTGGTAGTAGACGCCGGCGCCGCCCGGACGCGCGCGTTCCTCCGGCGTCGGCAGGCGGCGGATATTGGCCCAGTTGTCGTCGCACCAGAGCAGCAGTACGTCGTCCGGCACCCGCATGCCCTTCTCGTAATAGCCCTGCACTTCCTTGTACAGCGCCCACACCTGCGGCACTTCGCTCGCCGGCTTGCCGGTGTCCTTCTCGATCATCGCGCGCTGGTCGCGCACGATCTTCTGCAGCAGGTCGACGTTGTCGTCCTCGGACATCGGCTCGTCGCCGTCGCCGCGCATGCCCAGCGTGATCACGCGGTCCTGGCCGTGCGAGTTGCGCAGGCCCTGCTTCCAGAATTCCTGCAGCACGCCGGCGTTCTTGCTGTAGTCCCAGGGGCCCTTGCCGAAGCGCGCCCACTCGTCGTGCGCGCGCATCATCGGCTCGTGATGCGAGGTGCCCATGATGATGCCCATCTCATGGGCCAGGCGGCCGTTTTCGGGATCGTCGGCATAGAAGGCGGCGGGCGGCCACATCGCCGGCCACAGATAATTGCCGCGCATGCGCAGCACGAGCTCGAAGACTTTCTCGTAGAAGCGGTGGTTGAAGCCACCGTATTTCTCCTTGGCCCAGTTGGTCAGGGCCGGCGCTTCGTCGTTCAGGAAGATGCCGCGGTACTGCACCACCGGTGCATCGCTCACCTTCGTATCGAGCGCCACGGCCAGCGTCGCCTGGCGCGCCGGGACCACGTCGGCCCACCACTTCCAGGGCGAGACGCCGATCTGTTCCGACAAGGTGTAGACGCCGAAGATGGCGCCGCGGCGGTCGCTGCCGGCCACCACCAGCGCGCGCGCCACGCCCGGCATCGGGTTGGCCACGGCCTGGATCAGGAAGCCTTCCCACTTGCTGCGGATGGCGGCGGCGTCGATCTTGCCCTCGGCGGCGAGGCGGTCGACCAGGGCGCTCTGGCCGAGGGTGCCGACGATGACCACGTTGTCGGCAGTGCTGCCGGCAGCGTTCGCGAGGACAGGCTTGGCGCCGGAGACCAGCGCGATGTCGTTCTGCAGGTCGGCGACGGCGCGCCGCACGCCCGCATCGTCCTTCGGGTCGACCAGCAGCGCTGCGGCGCGGCCTTTCTCGGCCAGCATCACTGCCTGCGGGCTGGCCGCGAAACGCACGATCTGGCGCTCGCCAAGCGCCCAGGCCGATGGCGCGGCCAGCACCGCGCATAGCGCAGTCAACGGCGCAAGGGCGCGCCGGAACAGCTTCATTGTCAGTGTCATGAGCTTTCTTGTCTCCAGTTTGTTATGTGTACCGCGGACTGTAATAACAGCTTATAACATTTAGTGTTAGCGCGATCATTCGAGTATAGGTTTGACGATTCTTCCCTGTCAATTCTTGTCTGGCCGGTGGGGCGTGAAGTCGATCATGGGTGCGGGGTGTAAAATGCCGCCTTTCCCATTCACGAATACGCTGCAACCATGAAGCCTGCCCGCATCCTGACCTTCAAGTGCGCAAAATGCACCAAGCCGGTCAAAGTCTTCCTCCAGAAAGTATCCGCCTGCTCGCACATCCAGCCTTACCAGGGCATTTGCGCCTGCGGCGAAGTCAAGCGCCACGCGACCGGCAGCCCGGACGCGGTCAAGGGATATCTGGAGTCGACCGACGGCAACTGGCATCACCATCACTGATATGACGACGCGCATCGAGTGGGACGAAGGCGGCGAGAAGCGCTCGGCGCTGTGGCGCTCCGAGAGCGGCTGGCCGGCGCCGAAGAAGGTCGTGCTGGCCGACGACACCATGAGCGCCGACGCCGCCTATCGCCTCGCGCTGGACGGCACTGCCCTGCTCTGGCGCGGCGACTTCCAGAACGCGCGCCAGCTGTTGCAGGCGCTGGTGCGCCGCATCGAGCACAAGGGCGAACGCGGACGCCGCACCAAGCCCAAGGCGCCGGCCACCCCGACGGAGGCATTCCACCGTCACCGCCTGACCCAGCTCCAGCGCGCCCGCACGCTGGCCATGCTCCTGATCCCTTTCGAGGCCGACCACGGCATCCTGCTCCGGCGCGCGCCGGACGCGCGCCTGGCCTGCCTGGAAGCCTATGGCCCGGCCGACGAGCCCTATGTGGCGTCGCTGCGCGAACTGCTGGGCGTGATCGGCGCCCATGAATGGCGCCGCAAGGGCGTCATGATTCCGGCGCTCGACGAGCGCATCCACCCCTGGTATGGCGTGTTCTCGCCGGTGCGCGGCGAATACGTCGAGCTGGTGGCGCAAGCGCCGCTGCCTGAAGGCGCCAGGCTGGCCTTCGACATCGGCGCCGGCACCGGCGTGCTGTCCGCCGTGCTGGCGCGACGCGGCATGCGGGTGCTTGCTACTGATATGGATGCGCGCGCCCTCGGCTGTGCGCGCGAGAACGTCTCGCGGCTCGGCCTGGCCGCGCAGATCGAGGTGGTCCAGGCCGACCTGTTCCCCGAAGGCCGCGCGCCACTGGTGGTCTGCAATCCGCCCTGGCTGCCGGGCAAGCCGAGTTCCGCGATCGAATATGCGATCTACGATCCGGACAGCCGCATGCTGCGCGGCTTCCTGAGCGGACTGGCGGCCCACCTGGAGCCCGGCGGTGAAGGCTGGCTGATCATGTCGGATTTCGCCGAACACCTGGGCTTGCGCAGCCGCAAGCAGCTGCTGGGCTGGATCGCGGACGCGGGCCTGGAAGTCGTGGCGCGCCACGATACGCGCCCTGTGCATCCGCGCGCCAGCGATCCGGACGATCCGCTGCATGCGGCGCGGTCGAAGGAAGTCACGTCGCTTTGGCGCCTGCGCAGCGCGGCGGGTTGACCCTGACCTCGTTAACGCGGCAACTTGCGGATTTCGGTGTCGCCCGGCGCCAGCAAGTTGCCGTCTTCGCCCTCAGGCGCCATGCGCCTGAGCGGCTTGCCCGATCTTCTCTCGATCAGTTCCGAATGCGCCTCATCCGGCGCGAACAACTGATCTTCTCCCCACTGCCGTAGCGCCACCACCACCGGGAACAGCCGCAGACCGCGCTCGGTCAGCACGTATTCCTGGTAGGCGCCGCCCTTTGCCGTCGGCTGCGCCACCAGGATGCCGACCTCCACCAGCCGCCGCAGGCGGTCCGCAAGAATATTGCGCGCGACACCCAGGTTGCGCTGGAAGTCGGTGAAGCGGCGCACCCCATCGAAAGCATCGCGCACGATCAGCAGCGACCAGCGGTCGCCGACCAGGTCGACCGACCTGGCCACCGGGCACGGCTCGGGGATGCTGGCATCTTTTCTCATCATAGTGGTTGCATTTTAAAACCACATCGCCTACTCTTCAACTGGTTTCTATTTGCAACCAGACTGGAAGTCATGCATGAACAAGGTAGCGCGCAGCCCCACCCCGCTATTCGCCGCAGCCGCCGGTATGAGCGTCGCCAATGTCTATTACGCACAGCCGCTGCTGGACGCCGTGGCACGCGACTTCGCCATCCCGCAGGCAGCCATCGGCGCCATCGTCGGCGCCACCCAGCTTGGCTGCGGCCTGGCGCTGCTGCTCCTGGTGCCGCTGGGCGACCTGCTCGAGCGCTGGCGCCTGATGCTGGCGCAAGCCCTGCTGCTGGCCGCGATCCTGGCCGCCGTCGGCATCGTGAACTCGGCGCCGCTGCTGCTGGCGGCCATGCTGCTGACGGGCCTGTTCGGCACCGCCATGACCCAGGGACTGATCGCCTATGCGGCCAGCAGCGCTGCGGAGCACGAGCGCGGGCGAGTAGTCGGCGCGACCCAGGGCGGCGTCTTCGTCGGCCTGCTGCTGGCGCGCGTGGTGGCGGGCGGCATCGGCGACGTGGCGGGCTGGCGCGGCGTGTACTTCTGCTCGGCCGGCGCGATGCTGTTGCTGGCGCTACTGTTGTGGCGCCGGCTGCCACCGCTCGCGCGCACCGGGACGAGCATGTCCTATCCCGCCCTGATCGCGTCGATGGCGGGACTGCTGCGGCGGCACCGCATCCTGCAGGTGCGCGGCCTGCTCGCGCTGTTGATGTTCGCGGCCTTCAATGTGTTCTGGAGCGCGCTGGTGCTGCCGCTGAGCGCCCCTCCTTACAGTTTCTCGCACACCGCCATCGGCGCCTTCGGCCTGGTTGGCGCGGTGGGCGCCCTGGCCGCCGCGCGGGCCGGGCGCCTGGCAGATCGCGGCCTGGAACGACAGACCACGCTGGCCGCGCTGCTCCTGTTGCTGCTGGCCTGGCTGCCGTTGGCGCTGATGCCGTGGTCCTTGTGGATGCTGGTCATCGGCATCGTGCTGCTCGATCTAGGCGGCCAGGCGATCCACGTCATCAACCAGGGCATGATCTTTCGCACCGGGAGCGAAGAACACAGCCGCCTGGTGGGCGCCTATATGTTGTTCTATGCCGTGGGCAGCGGGCTGGGTGCGATGGCCTCGACCCAGGTCTACACATACGCTGGCTGGACAGGCGTGTGCCTGCTGGGCGCCGGGATCAGCCTGGCGGCTTTGTTGTTCTTCGCGGTGACGTCACTTGGCCCCCCGCCTGCGCGGGGGCGACGGCAGCCCTCGGAGCTTGGGTAACTTGGGCCCCCACCTGCGTGGGGGCGACGATCGCCGCTGGCGATCGTCGATTGCATTTAGCGCTAATGCGCGCTATACTATCGTTCTCAGACGCGGGGTGGAGCAGTCTGGCAGCTCGTCGGGCTCATAACCCGAAGGTCACAGGTTCAAATCCTGTCCCCGCAACCAAATTCGATACGAAAGCCCGACTCAACGAGCCGGGCTTTTGTTTTCTGCGGCAACAATTTGCAGAAATGAAGGCAGCAGGATGAGAGACAAGAAAGACAACGCAACGTTCGACCTGCCGGGCTTCGAGCCGGCCGCGCCGCTCGTTGCGATGCCCGGCTCCAGTCCTGAGCGCCAACTGGCGCCCAAGCGCGCCGGCCCTCGTCCGCGCCGCATCGCGCTCAAGCAGGAGCAGCTGCACCTGCTCGAAGAAACCGACACCACCGGCCTGCCCGTCTGGAAGCGCGACGACAAACTCGACCTGACCGGCCTGCCGGTCTGGGCGCCCGATCCCGAATAGCCCGGCCCTGCCGGCTGGAGGCTTAGCCATGCAATCCGACTCGTTCACCTCGCTGTCCCTCGAACCGCGTTTCCTCGCCAACCTGGCCACCCTCGGCTACCACCACATGACGCAAGTGCAGGCCGAGACCCTGCCGTCGGTGCTGGCCGGCCGCGACCTGATCGCCCAGGCCAAGACCGGCAGCGGCAAGACCGCGGCCTTCGGCATCGGCATCCTGAACAAGCTCAATCCGGCCTGGTTCGCGGTGCAGGGCCTGGTGCTGTGCCCCACGCGCGAGCTGGCCGACCAGGTCGCCGGCGAGTTGCGGCGGCTGGCGCGCGGCGTCGGCAACGTCAAGATCCTGACCCTGACCGGCGGCGTGTCGATGCGGCCGCAGATCGCGTCGCTCGAGCATGGCGCCCACATCGTGGTCGGCACCCCGGGCCGCATCCGCGACCACCTGGGCCGCGCCACGCTCGACCTGTCGAAGGTGCAGACCCTGGTGCTCGACGAAGCCGACCGCATGACCGACATGGGCTTCTACGACGAGATCGCGGGCATCGTCTCGGCCACGCCGATCCATCGCCAGACCCTGCTGTTCTCGGCCACCTACCCGGACGACATCCGCTTCGCCACCGCCGGCTTCCTGCGCGACCCGCTCGAAGTGACGGTCGAGGGCCAGCACAGCCTGGAGGCGATCGACCAGCGCTTCTACGAGATTGGTTTCGAAGGCCGCGAGGAAGCGGTCGGCCGCCTGCTCAAGGCGCATCGCCCGGTGTCGGCCCTCGCCTTCTGCAATACCAAGGCGCGCTGCCGCGAACTGGCCGACAGCCTGCAGGCACAGGGTTTCTCGGCGCTGGCGCTGTACGGCGAACTGGAACAGCAGGAACGCGACGAGATTCTGGTGCTGTTCAGTAACCGCAGCTGCTCGGTGCTGGTGGCCACCGACGTCGCCGCGCGCGGCCTCGACATCGCCGACCTCGACACCGTGATCAACGTCGACATCTCGCGCGACCCCGAGGTCCACGTGCACCGCGTCGGCCGCACCGGCCGCGCCGGCGCGAGCGGCATGGCCCATACGCTGGTGGCGCCGAACGAAAAGAAATGGGTGCGCCTGGTCGAGGAGTACCAAAACCAGGAAGCGGTCTGGGAAACCCTCGACGCCCTCGGCGAGGATCATGAACCGGCGGCCCCGGCGCCGATGGTGACCCTGTGCGTGGCCGGCGGCAAGAAGGCCAAGCTGCGTCCGGGCGACCTGCTGGGCGCCCTGACCGGCGACGCCGGCCTGACCCGCGAGCAGGTCGGCAAGATCAATATCGGCGAGTTCAACAGCTATATCGCGCTGGATCGCAATGTGGCGGCGGCCGCCGTCGCGCGCCTGGGCGAAGGCCAGGCGCCGGGACCGGGCTTCGGCGCCATCAAGGGGCGCTGGTTCAAGATGCGCTTCGTGGAAGTCTGATCGCCTCACCCCTGTTGTAACTACCGCGCACGGTTGAGCGGGACAGCGCCACCCTCGGCGCAATTCTGGCATTATTTGCAACAAATAAACATTCACCGGATGACGCTCCAGCGTCCGGCACGATGCCATGATGAGTCCCGACACCGCAACACAGCAGCTCGACGGCCGTACGGTCCGCGAAATCGTCGAGCACAACCACGAGATGGTCAGCGAAGCCTGGTGCCGGCGCATCGTGCGCCAGGTGCTGCAATCGCTCGAGGTGCAATACGGCATGCGCATGCCGCATCGCCTGATTACCCCCGACACCCTGCTGATCCTCGATTCCGGCGATCCGATGCTGCTGCCCAGCTCGGACGAAGAACCGGATCCCGACACCTTGCCCGAGATCGAGGCGCGCGACGTGCACGACCTCGCGGCCGTGGTGCACTACGCGGTGACGCTCGACCTCATGCCCACGACGCCGCTGCGCGGCCGTCCGCTCGGCGAGTACAGCGAAGCCTTCATCGAGGCCATCGACCGCTGCCTGGCGCCGGATGCGCCAGTGCGCACCATCGAACAGATGCGCGAACTGCTGGGCATCGTGGTGCTCGGCCCGCCACCGGCGGCTGCACTCCCACCCGACGACGAGGCGGTCCCCATGGCTCCCGCAACGCCAGCCGACGTGCCGGTGGAACCGCTGGTCGCGCCCGCGCCCTCCTCTCCACCGGTCCACGTGCCCCGGACCCGCTCCGCGCCGGATGCCGCCGCGCCGCCGGCCGCACCTGAACGTTCGGGACGCTGGCTGTTGATCGGCATCGTCGCGCTGGTCGTGGTGGCGGCGCTGGTCGCCCTGTTCGCGCTGCTGCGCCAGGCCGACTCCAGCGATGCGCTGGCACTGTCCGTGCCGTCGGCGCTCGAAGATCCATATAACGCTTCCGAAGCGCCGCTGGTGGCGCTACCCCAGCAACCGGCGGCCCAGCTGGAAGGCCCGGTGATCGACGAAACCGCCTCCGGTGCGCCTGTCGCGCCGCCGCCCGCGCCGGACACCGCGGTGCCGCCCACCGCGGTCCAGCTGGCGCCGGAAGGCACGCCGCCCGAGGCAGCCGTCGCCGGCACCACCTATACCCTGGCGGTCAAGCCCTGGGGCACGATCGTGGTCGACGGCGTCGCGCGCGGCGCGAGCCCGCCGCTGCGGCGCATCACCTTGCCGCCGGGCGAGCACACGATCCGCATCGTCAACCCGAGCTTCCCGGAACATACCATCACCGTGAACTCGGTCGAAGGCCAGGCGAGCACGATCGAACTTGATTTCACCGAGGAGGGAGCACAGTGAGCATCGTCACCATGAGTCGTGCGGGTATGCTGGCCCTGATGGCGCTGGCTCTGTCGGGCTGCGCCCAGTTCGGCCCCATGTTCGGCGGCCAGGAAAAGGCGCGTCCACATCCACGCGCCGATGGCGGCAAACCGCGCGCCCAGCGCGCGCAGGCCAACCGCCCCGCCGCGCCGCCGTCCAAACGCGATGACGCCGCGCTGCGCGAAGGCATCGCGCTGTACGACAAGGGCGACTACGACGGCGCGATCCGGCGCCTGAACGGCAGCGACATGAACGGCGCGAGCCAGCGCGAACGACTGAGTGCCCTCAAGTACACCGCCTTCAGCTACTGCGTGACGGGCCGCCAGGCGCTGTGCCGCCAGACTTTCGACCGTGCTTTCAAGCTCGATCCATCGTTCGATCTCGGCCCGGGCGAACATGGGCACCCGCAATGGGGCCCCGTGTTCGCACAGGCGAAACAGGCCGCGAAATCTTAAGCTTCAGATCCTGATGTGCGCCACATAGGTCGGCGCGCGGCGGCGCCGGCCGGCCTGCTCGTAGGCATAGGCCATGGCAATCAGCGCCGGCTCGCTCCAGGCCTTGCCGACGAAGGACAGGCCGATTGGCAATCCATGCAGCAGGCCGGCCGGCACCGTGATGTGCGGATAGCCGGCCACCGCCGCTGGCGACGAAAAACTGCTGCCGTAATGGTCGCCGTTGATGTAATCGGTGAGCCAGGCCGGCCCGCCGGTCGGCGCCACCAGGGCGTCCAGCTTGCGGTCGCGCAGCACCTGCTCCAGCCCCTTGTCGCGCGCATAGCGCCGGTTGTTGGCCAGCGCCTTCACGTACTCGCGCGCCTCCAGGCCGCCCTTGGACTGGGCCGCGATCAGGTGTTCCTGGCCGAAGTACGGCATCTCCTGCTTCGCGTTGCGCACGTTGAAGTCGATGATGTCGGCCATGGTCTTGACCGGCGCATGCGGCGCATAGGCCGCCAGCCAGGCTTCGAGGTCGGGCCGGAATTCGTGCAGCAGCACCGTCAGCTCGGTCTCGCCGTACCTGTCGCTGTTGGGGATCGTGACGTCTTCCAGGATCGCGCCCTGCTCTTTCAGCAAGGTCAGCTCTTTCTCGATCAGCGCGTTCACCGCGTCGTTGGGACCGAAGAAGTCGCGCGCCACGCCCAAACGCTTGCCGCGCAGGCCGTCCTTGCGCAGGAAGCTCGCGTAGTTGATGCGCGGCGCCTTGGCGGTAACGCTGTCCTGCGGATCGGGTCCGGCCAGCGCGCCCAGCAAAAAGGCGGCGTCGGCCACGCTGCGCGTCATCGGGCCGGCCGTGTCCTGAGAGTGCGCGATCGGGATGATGCCGGCGCGGCTGACCAGGCCCAGGGTCGGCTTGATGCCGACGATGCCGCAGCTGGCGCTGGGCGAGACGATCGAGCCGTCGGTCTCGGTGCCTACCGCCAAGGTGGCCAGGCTGGCCGCCATCGCCGCCGCCGAGCCGGAACTCGAGCCGCTGGTGTTGCGGTCGAGCGCATACGGATTGCGGGTCTGGCCGCCGCGCGCGCTCCAGCCGCTGGTCGAGCGCACCGAGCGCATGTTCGCCCATTCCGACAGATTGGTCTTGCCGAGGATGACGGCGCCGGCCGTGCGCAGGCGCGCGACCAGGTGGGCGTCGCGGGCGGCGCGCACGCCGTCCAGCGCCAGCGAACCGGCCGTGGTGCACATCTTGTCGCCGGTGGCGATATTGTCCTTCAATAGCACCGGGATGCCGTGCAGCGGGCCGCGCAGCTTGCCGGCCTTGCGCTCGCGGTCGCGCTCGCGGGCGATGTCGAGGGCGTCGGGATTCAGCTCGATGACGGAGCGCAGGCGCGGGCCGGCGCGGTCGACGGCCTCGATGCGGGCCAGGTAGCGGGTGGCGAGCCCATGCGCCGTCAGCTTGCCGGCGCGCATGGCCTGCTGCTGGGCCTGTACGCCGGCTTCGAGCATCGGGGCGGGCTTGAATCTCGCGGAGGCCGATTGCTTCGCGGGCGCCGCCAATGCCAGGCCAGTTGTTCCTGCAGCGGCGCCGGCCGCCAATCCAAGTCGTACAAAATCCCTGCGCTCCATGCCCCGCCGCTTTATACATTACAAAGCAATAGCATATCAGCATGACGGCCCGCTCCATAGCACTTGTGTGATATGCGAAACCACTTACAGCAGATACGATCATATATTGGACAAATCCAGCCCCAGCCTTCACCCTGATGCCATCATTGTTTTTTGCATCAGCAGGAGCATCCCATGCCGACTTACCGTTCCCACACCACCACCCAGGGCCGCAATATGGCCGGAGCCCGCGCGCTGTGGCGCGCCACCGGCATGAAGGACGGCGACTTCGACAAGCCGATCATCGCCGTCGTCAATTCCTTCACCCAGTTCGTGCCCGGCCACGTGCACCTGAAAGACCTGGGTCAGCTGGTCGCACGCGAGATCGAGGCGTCCGGCGGCGTGGCCAAGGAATTCAACACCATCGCAGTCGATGACGGCATCGCCATGGGCCACGGCGGCATGCTGTACTCGCTGCCGTCGCGCGACCTGATCGCCGACTCGGTCGAGTACATGGTCAATGCCCACTGCGCGGACGCCATGGTGTGCATCTCGAACTGCGACAAGATCACCCCCGGCATGCTGATGGCCGCGATGCGCCTGAACATCCCGACCGTGTTCGTCTCGGGCGGCCCGATGGAGGCCGGCAAGGTGGTCAAGGTGGTCAACAACGAGCGCAAGGTGATCAAGCTCGACCTGATCGACGCCATGATCAAGGCCGGCGACGCCAGCGTGTCCGATGCCGACGTGGCGGAAGTGGAACGCTCGGCCTGTCCGACCTGCGGTTCGTGTTCCGGCATGTTCACCGCCAACTCGATGAACTGCCTGACCGAAGCGCTCGGCCTGTCGCTGCCGGGCAACGGCACCATCGTCGCCACCCACGCCGACCGCAAGGAACTGTTCCTGCGCGCCGGCCGCCTGGTGGTCGAACTGGCGAAACGCCACTACGAAGGCGACGATTACTCGGTGCTGCCGCGTTCGATCGCCACCAAGGCCGCGTTCGAGAACGCGATGGCGCTCGACGTCTCGATGGGCGGCTCGACCAATACCGTGCTGCACTTGCTGGCCGCCGCGCACGAGGCGCAGGTCGAGTTCACGATGGCCGACATCGACCGCATCTCGCGCCAGGTGCCCTGCCTGTGCAAGGTCGCTCCGATGACGGACAAATTCCACATCGAGGACGTGCACCGCGCCGGCGGCATCACCGCCATCCTGGGAGAACTGGCGCGCGCCGGCCTGCTCGACACCTCGCTGCCGACCGTGCACAGCCCCAGCATCGGCGCCGCCATCGAGAAATACGACATCAAGCGCAGCGACGACCCCGAAGTGCACCGCTGGTTCCGCGCGGCGCCGGGCGGCGTGCCGACCCAGGTCGCGTTCTCGCAATCCGAGCGCTACGAACAGAACGACCTGGATCGCTCGACCGGCTGCATCCGCGACCGCGCGCACGCGTATTCGCAGGATGGCGGGCTGGCGGTCCTGTACGGGAACATTGCCGAGAAAGGCTGCATCGTCAAGACCGCTGGCGTGGACGAGAGCATCCTGAAATTCTCGGGCAAGGCGCGCGTGTTCGAGAGCCAGGACGCGGCGGTCGAGGCGATCCTGGGCGACGCCGTGCATGCGGGCGACGTGGTCATCATTCGGTACGAAGGCCCGAAAGGCGGCCCGGGCATGCAGGAGATGCTGTACCCGACCTCGTACATCAAGTCGAAGGGGCTGGGCAAGGCCTGCGCACTGTTCACCGACGGGCGTTTCTCGGGCGGCTCCTCGGGCCTGGTGATCGGCCACGCGTCGCCGGAGGCAGCGGAAGGCGGCGCCATCGGGCTGGTGGAAGAAGGCGACCTGATCGACATTGACATCCCGGCGCGCACGATCAACCTGCGCGTGACGGTAGAGGAACTGGCGCACCGGCGCGCGGCGATGGAAGCGCGCGGCGTCGATGCCTGGCAGCCGGTCGGGCGCGAGCGCTATGTGTCGCAGGCGTTGCAGGCGTATGCGGCCTTGACTACGTCGGCCGATCGTGGGGCGGTGCGGGATTTGTCGCAGTTGCGGCGCTGAACAATCGTCGGCCATATCCGTTGGCCTGTACCCGTCATTCCCGCGCAGGCCGGAATCCAAGGCCAATGCTCAGCCACGACGTGTCGCGCATGTGGTGTGCTTAACTTGGATTCCCGCCTGCGCGGGAATGACGTAAGACGGGTTGGCAGCGGTATAAGGCGAGCCGTACCGACCAAAAAAAACGCTGCCGAGGCAGCGTTTTTTATTGAACAGCCAATGCTTAGTTACGCACGACTTTCTTGTATTCGTTGGTACGGGTGTCAATCTCGATCACGTCATCCTGGCTCACGAACAGCGGCACCATGATGGTGTGCTGGTGGGCTTCGATGGCGTTTTCCAGCTTGGCTTCCTTCAGGACGTTGCCCGAAGTGTTGCCCTTGACTGCTGGCTCCGAGTACACGATCTGGCGAGCGATGATGGTCGGCAGTTCGACCGAGATGGCCTTGCCGTCATAGAACACGGCTTCGCATTCCATACCGTCTTTCAGGTAGTGCAGCGCGTCGCCCAGGTTCTCTTCTTCGATCTCGAACTGTTCGTAGTCGGCGTCCATGAAGACGTACAGCGGGTCGGCGAAGTACGAGTAGGTGACCGGCTTCTTGTCCAGCACGACCACGTCGAACTTGTCGTCGCCGCGGAACACGTTTTCCAGCGGAGCGTTGGTCAGAAGATTCTTCATCTTCCACTTGTAGGTGAAGCCGGTGCGGCTCGAGCCGTTGACGTCGGAACGCAGCACGATGAATGGCTTTTCATCAACCATGATGATGTTACCAACACGAATTTCTTTTGCGGGTTTCATAGTATTTTACGTAAAAAGATAGTTGCATTAAATCATCGCGGGCTGGTGACTGAGAGCCTCGGAACCTGCGTTTGATCGTCGGAATCCGTTAGAAACTAACCGGGCATTATACTCGTTTTTCCTGTGCCTGCCCCAGCTCGCGTACGAAATCGAGCAGCTTCGTCGCCAAATCGCCATGGGCGGTGACCTGTTCGCGCCAGGCCTCGGCCTGCTCCGCGATGCGCGGCAGCTCGGCCTCGAGCGCCATCCACGCCGCCGTCCAGTCGCCGACCTCGCGCGCGCCGTTCCAGCCGAGCATGAAGGCAGCCAGCGCCGGCAGCTCCTGTGCATACGCCTGCAGGAAGGCACGCAGCTTCTTGTGGTGCAGCTGCTCGTCCTGCGGGTAGATGTGCCAGACGAAGGGACGCCCCGCCCATTGTGCACGCACCCAGGAATCCTCGCCGCGCACGAAGTTCAGGTCGCAGGCCCACAGCAGCAAGTCATAGTCTTCCTGCGGCACGAAGGGCAGCACCCTCAGCGTCAGCGCGCCGCGGGTCGCGCTCGCGCCGGCCACTGGCGCAGCGCCGAGGAAGGCCTCGATCCTTTCGCGCGCCACACCCTCGGGCACCAGGCACAGGGTTGGCTGCGGCGCCCGCTGCCAGGCCTCGAACAGCCCTTCCAGCGGCGCATCCGGGTAGCAGAACAGCGATACCTTGCGCCCGGCAACCTCCTGCGGCGTCACCCCGAAGCGCGCCAGAAAGGCGGCAACCCGGGCCGGATCCTGCTGGAAGGCGCGGCGGCGCGCGTCGAGGCCGGCTTCGCACAGCAGGCCGCCAGTGCGCTCGTTAAAGCCGGGGAAGAAGAAATGCTTGGTCAGCTTCAGCCGTGGATGCATCGACGGCAACCGGTGGCAGCCCTCGACCCACTCCTCGGCGGTCAAGCCTTCGTAGTTGATCCACACCGGGCGCGGCGTGCGCGCCGCCATCGCCTCGACATACGACGGCGGCAGCTCGCAGCCGAAGAACTCGATGACGACGTCCGGGATGTCACCGGCGCTGAATATGCCGTCCTGGCCGACCCAGTGACGTACGACGACGCCCTGCACGGTCTGCTCGCCGACGCCCGGATCGACTTGCGGACAGATACGGCGAAAGCTCGCCAGGTCGTCCACCCACAGCGTGACGGCGGCCCCGCGCTCATGGCGCAGCTGGCGCGCCAGGCGCCAGCAGATGCCGATGTCGCCATAGTTGTCGACGACCTTGCAAAAGATGGCCAACGACGGCGCGGAAGCGTTCTGGAACATGGGTGATGAATGAGCCCGTCGGGCCTCGGTGGCAAGGGCCGCCATTCTAACGCCATCCGACAAAATATCCTCCAGCACAGTGCAGTCCGCGACGAAACCGGGTCCTTTCTGGCGCGTGTCTGCGTTATCGCAATGACCAAAACCGAAGTGCGCATCGCCCACCGGGAGGCAAAAACTTCGCCATCGACGCCCGGTCGAACGCCTACCTGCAGGAAAGGCGGCCTCGATGGCAGCCCTTCCTGCCCTTCGCGTCGCGCCATCGTTCTCGCGGTGGCGCGAACAATGCAAACACGGCCGATCGTGGCAGGCGCCAAAGCGCTTCCTGCCTGCCGCGATACGTCCGACTACCTGGAGGAGTTACCATGAACGAGTATCAGCAAGCAGGCTATGGACAGCAATTCGGACCACCGCAGTTTGCACCGCAATCGCTGGGCAGCATGTTCGGCGGTCCACTGGGCGGCCTGATCGGCCGCGGCATCGGCGGCCTGTTCAACAATGCGGGCCTGGGCGGCCGCATCGGCGAACAGGCCGGCAACCTTCTGGGTCGCTTTTCGCCGCTCTCGGCCGATCCATCGGGCGGCCTCGGCGGGCAACAACTGGACCCGCAACAGCTGCAAGAGCTGCAGCAACTGCAGCAGCTCCAGCAATTGCAGCAGATGCAGCAGCAAGGCCAGCTGACGCCGCAAGGCGGCTTCTTTGGCAACCTGATCAGCACGATCGGCAAGCCGGCCGGCGCCCTGATCGGCAACCTGACCGGCAACCGCACCCTGGGCAACCTCATCAGCGAAGGCTCCAGCTATGGGCGCTACGTGCCCTTCGGGGCTGATCCCCAGGCCCAGCAGCAAGGCCAGCAGGCGCAGTCGCCGCTGGTCCAGCTGCAGCAACTGCAAGTGCTGCAACAGCAGCTGCAACAAACGCTGCAGCAAGTCCAGCAGCAGCAAGCGATCCTGCAGCAGCAGCTCGCCCAGCAAGGTGGCCAGCAGGGCCAGATCGCGCCGCAAGGCTGGATCGGCAATGCCATCACCCAGTTCGCGCGCCCGGTCGGCAGCTTCATTGGCGAGCAGTTGGGCAACCAGGGCCTGGGCGCCGCGGTCGGCAACGTCGCCAGCCAGCTGGGCCGCTATGTGCCGCTCGCGGCCGATCCCTATAGCCAGCAGCAGTTCGGCCAGCAGCAATTGGGCCAGCAGTTCGGCGGCCAGCAAGTACCGTATGGCCAGCAAATGCCGTATGGCCAGCAGCTTCTCTATGGCGGCCAGCAAACCGTGCATTGAACCGCTATTGATCGCCTGAAGCGCAACGCTTGGCGCTGGTCTCTGGACGCTGATCGCTTGACGCTGATTACTTAACGCTTATGCGCCGGCCTGCCGTGGGCACCTGCCTGCGGCGGGCCGGCATTCAGGAGCCCCGCCATGCCGGCATCGCTGCCTCCCACGCTCGGCCGCTACATCGTGCGCGCCGCCAACAATGACAACGCATTGGCTACATTTCTCGCGACGCTGGGCACAGAACCCGGCGTGCAATTGGTCGACATTATCGGCCCCTCTTCCGGGCCGCCGCACACGGCCGTCGTCGAAACCGACGCGCCGACCGCCGAGCGGCTGCGGCAACAGACTCTTCACCAGTTAACGATCGAACCGGACCAGCCGCTGTCGCTCTCCGACTGAGCGGCCCCGGGCAAAGGACATCCCATGCCAAAACATACGAAAAGCGCCGCCGGCGAAGCCCAGGAGACGCCCACCCCTACTCCTGACGGCGCCGGGGCCAAGCGCACTGCGGCCGCGTCAGGCGCCGTGGATGGCGCCTCGGCCATCGCGCGCGGCCGCCCGGTCGCCGAGCGCAAGAAAAAATACCTGGTCGCGCCACGCGTCGCCCTTACCGGCGCCTTCGGCGCCAGCAGCTGGGTCGCGCCACTGGGCCTGTCCGCCGTCCAGCAAGCCCTGAACGCCCTGCCCGACATCGACGTCGTCGACACCATCGCCACCCGCGGCGGCATGGCGCCGGCCGGCTTCGGCCCGGCCGCCATGGGCGAACCGGCCGACGGCGTGGTGGTCGCGCGCATGACCGACCAGAAGGCGGGCGAATTGCTGCAGCGCGGCCAGGGCCAGCTGCTGGTCGAGCGCGACCAGCACCTGGAGCTGCTCGACCCGATGCTGCGCCGCCCCGACCTGGTCAGCTCGCTGACACCCTACCAGGGACCGCAGGCCGAGCTGCAGCTCGCCGTGGTCGGCAAGGACGGCGCGCCGCTGCCCGACGTCGAGGTCTCGCTGTTCGGCGGCGCGCTGCCGAGCTCCGCGGTGACCGGCCCCGACGGCGTCGCCCACCTGCGCCTGTACGGCGACGACGCGCACACGATCAGCGGCCTGTACGTCAAGCCGCGCACCGATTACTGGAGCCTGTACCAGCGCGACCCCGACCTGAGCCTGGACGAACCGAACGTCGTCATGCTGCGCCCGCTGGCCGACTGGCCGGCCCTTCAGGGCATGCCGCAACAGCCTGCCATGGGCTGGGGCGCCCGCGCCATGCGCCTCGACCAGGTGCCGCAGCAATTCCGCGGCCGCGGCGTCAAGATTGCCGTCATCGATTCCGGCGCCGCCACCACGCATGGCAACCTCAACCAGATCCGGGCCGGCTTCGACGTCGTCAACAAGAAAGTCGACCGCTCCACCTGGAACGTCGATACGCTCGGGCACGGCTCGCACTGCGCCGGCGTGATCGCCGCCGCCGATCCGGCCTGGGGCATCCGCGGCTTCGCGCCCGAGGCCGAGATCCATGTCTGCAAGCTGTTCCCCGGCGGCCAGGTCAGCCAGTTGATCGATGCGCTCGAATACTGCATCGAACAGGGAATCGACGTCGTCAACCTGAGCCTGGGCGGCGGATCGCCGTCCGAGGCGCTGGAGCGGCAGATCGTGCGCGCCAAGCAGGCCGGAGTCGCTTGCATCGCCGCCGCCGGCAATTCCGCCGCGGCCGTCCAGTACCCGGCTTCGTCGCCGCACGTGCTGGCGGTGGCAGCGATCGGCAAGATCGGCGAGTTCCCGCCCGGCAGCTACCATGCCGAGACCATCGGCCCGGACAGCGATATGCAGGGTTACTTTACGGCCAAGTTCAGCTGCTTCGGGCCGCAGGTCGATGTTTGCGCCCCGGGCGTGGCCGTGGTGTCGTCCGTTCCCCCCAATAATTTCGCGGCCTGGGACGGCACCTCGATGGCGGCGCCCCACATCTCCGGCCTGGCCGCCCTGGTGCTGGCGCACCGGCCCGAATTCCAGTCCATGGCGCTGCCGCGCTCGCCCGAGCGGGTCGAGCGACTGTTCCAGGTCTTGCGGATGAGCGCGCGCCCCGTCACCCTGAGCGATCCGAACCGGATCGGCTATGGTTTGCCGGACGCCTTGGTGGCGCTGGGCCTGCCCGTGGCGCAGCCCGGCATGGCGTGGCAGGGTGTGGCCGCCAGTTTCGGCATTCCCGCCGGGATGTTCGCGGCCCCGCCAGGCGACGGCGCCCGCCTGGGCATGGGTCCACCAGGCCTCGGCGGCGCGGGCCAGGCTGTACCGATGCAATATCCGTTCGGGGGTTTGCGACCGTCGGGATGGTGAAGCCATCGACATGGTCCAACCTTTGGGGTCCGTGAAGGCGACGGCGCGGCATGGATGGCGCCGAAAATGAAGGGAGCGGTGCGGCATGGACGGCGTCCGCACCGCCGCGCGCGCGGCACAAAAAGAAAAACCGGAGCCCCGCTGTCGCGGCCGGCTCCGGCTTCCTGTATGGCGTCCCCACGGGGATTCGAACCCCGGTACTCACCGTGAAAGGGTGATGTCCTAGGCCTCTAGACGATGGGGACCTAAAACTGTACTGCTGCTACTGTACTACTACTTTACCCATACGGGCACACTTCTGCCAGCACAATAGAAAAACCGGAGCACCTCTCCGCGCATGCGCGTTGGTCTACTCCGGTTTTAAGCTGGCGTCCCCACGGGGATTCGAACCCCGGTACTCACCGTGAAAGGGTGATGTCCTAGGCCTCTAGACGATGGGGACCTAAAACTGCACAAAACTTAAACTACCGACTACCTTGCCTGCGCCGCCGCTGGCGCGGCGCATTGCCAAATTCTTGGCGTCCCCACGGGGATTCGAACCCCGGTACTCACCGTGAAAGGGTGATGTCCTAGGCCTCTAGACGATAGGGACCCTAGTAACTTCCGATACTGCCTACTGCTGTTTTCCATCGTGGTGGAGGTAAGCGGGATCGAACCGCTGACCTCTTGCATGCCATGCAAGCGCTCTCCCAGCTGAGCTATACCCCCTACGAGAAAACAACATTTTACTACACTGTTACTGCTTCGACTAGTGCCGCTTGCGCTGCCTTCGTCCGGTCATTCTTGCCAGTTACCTGGCGTCCCCACGGGGATTCGAACCCCGGTACTCACCGTGAAAGGGTGATGTCCTAGGCCTCTAGACGATAGGGACCGGGAACAACCGCTTATTGCTTTTACTGCTCTACTACCTTACTGCCACTTCAGAGTTGGTGGAGGTAAGCGGGATCGAACCGCTGACCTCTTGCATGCCATGCAAGCGCTCTCCCAGCTGAGCTATACCCCCGCAGCGCTGAAGTGCGAGCATTATATAGGACGACCTTGCATTTCGCAAAGTCCGTTTTTAGCGTTTGTGTACAGCGCTATTCAACGTCTTGCCTTGCGTAGGGTCGGCGGGTCTTCCCGCCGACGCGGTGATCGTTATCGGCTCTGCCGTCGCGCCGGATGATCTCGCGGCAAACCATCACCGCGTCGGCGGCAAAGCCGCCAACCCTACGTCATATCGCAACTTCGCTTACAGGCCCTTCTGCACCCGCGCCAGCACGACGTCACGGCCGAACAGCTCCAGCACCGCGTCGATCGCCGGCGTCTGCAGCTGGCCCGTCAACAGCAGGCGCAGCGGCATGGCCAGTTGCGGCATCTTGAGGCTGTGGGCGGCCAGCACTTCCTTCATCATGGCCGCCAGCGCCGCCTTGTTCCACTCCACCGTGGCGCAGCGCTCGGCGAAGGTGGCCAGCGCGGCGCGCACGGCGTCGGTCAGGTGCAGGGCCAGCAATTCAGGATCGGGCTGCGGATCGCGGTAGAACAGCATCGCCGCATCGGCCAGCTCGTTGATCGTGTTGACACGCTCCTTCATCAGGCCCAGCACCGTCGGCAGCGCCGGGGCGCCGTCGAAGCGCGCGCCGTCGCGCTCCAGCTTCGGCAGCGCCAGCTGCGCCAGGCGCTCGTTGTCGGTCTGCTTGATATAGTGGTTGTTCAGCCAGCCCAGCTTTTCCGGGTTGAACTGGGCCGCCGAGGCGGTCAGGTGTTCCAGGTTGAACCACTCGGTGAACTGCTGCATCGAGAAGATCTCGTCGTCGCCGTGGCTCCAGCCCAGGCGCGCCAGGTAGTTCAGCATCGCTTCCGGCAGATAGCCCTGCTCCGGGTATTCCATCACGCTCACCGCG
>DDKG01000235.1 GCA_002339265.1 Massilia sp. UBA2604
GGCTCGTAGGGCGCCGAGAACAGCTCGCCCGTGTCTTCGTCCTTCACGTAGAAGAAGCGGCCCGGATGGTGGGCGTAGTAGTGCTGCTCCGGCTGCATGAAGGACTTGGCCTGCATGTTCGGCGCGTGCGAATACTTGCTCGGCTCCGGCTGCATGAACTGGGCGGTGGCGTAGCCGCGGCAGGTCGACTGGATCATCATCCTGCGGTTCCACAGGAAGCCGCCGGCCTGCGGCATCGCGGTGGGGCTGGTCAGCACATAGCGGTCGTCTTGCGGGTGCAGCATGGATCGGGTCTCCAGTGTTTTTAAGGCGCCGCCTTGCGCGCCGCCAGATCGAGCTGGATGCGCGCCAGCAGCTTGGCGTCGAGGTTATAGAAGCACATGACCAGCACCGCCAGCAGGGCAAACGAGGCCGGCACGAAGGACATCAGCCACACGATGCCGGCTTGCGAACCGGTGGTTTGCGCCGCATTCGGCACGTAGCCCAGGGCGGTGAAGACGGCGCCGATCACGCTCACCGCGACCGCAGTGCCGAGCTTTTGCGAGAAGGTGGCGGCGGCGAAGGTCATGGCGGTGGCGCGGCGGCCGGTGGTCCATTCGTTGTAGTCGGCGGTGTCGGCATACATCGAGAACGCCAGCGGCGACTTGGGACCGAGCACGAAGCCGGTGGCGGCCTGTAGCACGAACATCAGGTCGATGCGGTCTTGCGGGATCAGGAAGAAGGCGGCCGAGAACAGGGCAGTCGCGCTCATCAGCACGATCATGAGCAGCTTCTTGTCGACGAAGCGCGTCATGAGCGGCGTGCAGGCCGCGCCGATGGCGGCGAAGATCATATAGGTCGGCACGAAGCTCGCCATCAGCTCGGGGCGTTCGACCACGTACTTGAAGTAGTAGGCCGAGGTGGTGGTGCGCAGGGTGATGGTCACCATGATCACCAGGGCCAGCACGAACAGCACGACCCAGGGGCGGTTGGCGGCCAGGTCGCGGATGTCGCGCCACACGTCGCTCTTCTGGCCCGGCGGCGGCGCGATCCGCTCGCGGGTGTTGGCGAAGGTGATCAGGAACATCAGCGCGGCGGCGACGCTCCAGGCCACCATGGTCAGCTGCCAGCCTCGTTCATCGTCGCCGCCGCCCAGCCACCCCACCATGGCCGGCGTGGCGGCCGTCACCAGGGTAGAACCGGCGAAGGCGAAGATGAAACGCAGGCCGTTGATGGTCGAGCGCTCCTGCGGGTCGGCCGACATCACGCCGGACAGCGCGTTATAGGGGATGTTGACGCAGGTGTAGAACACCATCATCGCCAGGTAGGTGGCGTAGGCCCAGATGAGTTTTCCGTCGGCGTCGAGGTCGGGCGTGGTGTAGGTGAGCACGGCGGCGGCGCCGAGCGGGATCGACATCCAGACCAGGTAGGGACGGAACTTGCCGAAGCGGGTGCTGGTGCGGTCGGCTGCGGCGCCGATCAGCGGGTCGGTGAAGGCGTTGATCAGCTTGATCGAGGCGAGCAGGGTGGCGGCCTGGGCCGCCGAGATGCCGAAGGTGTCGGTGTAGAAGATCAGCAGGAAGGTCGCGATATTGGCCCAATAAAAATTGAAGCCCATATCGGCCACGCCATAGCTGAGCTTTTCGCGCCAGCCGAGGGGGGCGTTCGCTGCTGCAGGTGTCTCGGGCCCGCGCTTGAACATGCTTGTCTCCAGATTATGTATATTATGTGAGCGCTAACATCTGCTGTAAGTATGCCGTCGAGTAGACTGTATGTCAAATACCGATTCAAGAAGCCGAGGTGATCCTTGCTACGCCCTGTAAGCCATCCATTTTTCGCTGTCGCACTGTCTGCCCTGACGTTGGTCATGGCTGCCGGCTGCAGCAGTGACGCCAACGTGAGTGGTGCGATCGGCAAGCTGATCGATGAAGGCAAGTCGGAGACCATTCGCCTGGCCGATGCGACGCGATTCGACTGGGATCAGGTTTATCTGTTCGACCCATATGCGGCGCGACGGGACGTATGTGCGACGCTGCGTATCCAGGAAGAACAGTGCAAACGCCAGATTCCTTTCGAGTCGCAGGACGACGGCGACATGTCGATTGCGTTCCTGGCGAACGGCCGCCTGGTGCATTATGCGCGGCACTCGCGCGCCAACGGGGATTTCACGCCGGTGCCGGCGCAGCAGCCCATCTCCCGGGACCGTGCGGTGTTCCGCAAGCTGAGTAAAGGGGATGCGCAGGGAGGACTGGCGCGGAGCAGGCTCGTACTCGAATGATTCGCTGCCGCCGTTGCGCTGCAAGTCCACGCCAATGAAAAAGCCGCCGTGACCCGAAAGGTGACGGCGGCTTTGTTCAGCTACGACTGAAGCTTAGAACTCTTCCCACTCCGACTCATCGACCTTGGCTGGCTTGCCAACCGTCTTCGCGGCTGCCGGCTTGGCTGCCGGCTTGGCTGCGGGCGCCGGCCTGGCTGCAGGCGCAGGCTTGACCGCAGCGCGCGCTGCAGGCTTTTCCAGCGCCGGCCGTGCCGGTGGGCGCTTCACAGGCGTGACAGGAGCAGCCGGGGTCACATGTCGCGCATCGAGCTTGAACACATCCACCACCTGCGCCAGGCGCTGCGCCTGATCCTGCAGCGCCGCGGTAGCGGCGGTGGCTTCCTCGACCAGCGCCGCATTCTGCTGGGTCGCATTGTCCATCTGGCCCATGGCCTGGTTGACCTGGTCGATGCCGGTGATCTGTTCCTGGCTCGCCGACGAGATCTCGCCCATGATGTCGGTCACGCGCTGGATCGAATCGACCACTTCGCGCATCGTCGCGCCGGTGTGGTCGACCAGCTTGGTGCCGGTGTCGACCTTCTCGACCGAATCGCCGATCAGTTGCTTGATCTCTTTCGCGGCGGCGGCCGAGCGCTGGGCCAGCGTGCGCACCTCGGAGGCCACGACCGCGAAGCCGCGGCCCTGTTCGCCGGCGCGCGCC
The DNA here is from genome assembly GCA_002339265.1 of Massilia sp. UBA2604. Classification (GTDB taxonomy): domain Bacteria; phylum Pseudomonadota; class Gammaproteobacteria; order Burkholderiales; family Burkholderiaceae_D; genus Telluria. The sequence continues at coordinate 2,958 of DDKG01000235.1, forward strand.
GCTTCGACGGCCGCGTTCAGCGCCAGGATATTGGTCTGGAAGGCGATGCCGTCGATGACCGAAATGATGTCGACGATCTTGCGCGACGAATCGTTGATCGAGCCCATGGTGGCGACCACCTGGTCGACCGCCTGGCCGGCCTGGGTGGCGACGCTCGAGGCGGCGATCGCCAGCTGGTTGGCCTGGCGTGCGTTGTCTGCGTTCTGGCGCACGGTGCCGGTCAGTTCTTCCATCGAGGCGGCGGTTTCTTCCAGCGCCGCGGCCTGCTGTTCGGTGCGGCTCGACAGGTCGAAGCTGCCGGCCGCGATTTCGCTCGACGCGCCGCTGATGGTCTGGGTGCCGCTGCGCACTTCGTCGACGATCTTCGACAGCGAGGTATTCATATGGCCCAGCGCGCGCAGCAGGGCGCCGGTTTCATCAAGGGCCTTGCTGTCGATCGCGACCGTCAGGTCGCCGGCCGCCACTTGTTCTGCGGCGTGCACCGCCTGGCGCAGCGGGCGGGTGATCGAGCGGGTCAGCAGCCAGGCGAACACGCCGCCCAGCAGCAGGGCGCCGGCGGCCAGCGAGCCGATCACGAAGTTGCCGCGGCTGGCGGTATTGGCGATCAGCTCGGCACTGGCGGCGATGCGCTTGTGCTGCAGGTCGACCAGTTCCTTCACGCGCTCCTGGTAGGCCTTGGCGGCCGGATTGAACTGCTGGGTCAGGATCTGTTCCGCCAGTTCGACGTTGCCCTCGGCCTTGGCCTTGACCGCGCCGTCGCGCGCCTTGCTGTAGGCGGTGCGGTGTTCCATCACCGACTTGAACAGGGCGGTCTCGTCGTCGCCGCTGATCAGTGGCTCGATCTGCTTGACCAGGTCGGCCGACAGCTTGCCGGTGGCGGCCGAGTCTTCCTTGAAGAATTCGGTCAGCGACGGGTCGCTGCTCTTGACGATCGCGGCGGTACGGCGCACGGCGGCGAAGATCTGCGTGTACCACTCGGCGATCATGCGCTCCTTCGCCAGCGGTTCTGCCAGAATCGACGACGTCTCGTGGGCGACCTGGTTCAGGCGCCAGACGCCGACGGTGGCGATGATGACGGTCATCAGTAGCGTCAGCGCAAAGCCGGCGGCGAGGCGCGTACCGATGTTGAGTTTGATGAAATTGCCCATGTTTTATGTAATTGAAGTAGGGGGTTTTCCGCCGGATTGGCGGTATCCTTGCGGCTTTATTGTGCTTATGGCACCAGAACTGTATTTGCGTCTGTTGTCGGCAAAATATTGTCTCTTCCGACCGGTTACAATTATTGCCCAACCGAAACGAAAATGCACCCAGAATAGTCGGTTTGTGATCAAGCGGCGACAGTCCGTCGGGAGGTGTTGCCGGCTTGATATCAAGAAGTATTTGCAGGATTAAGGTATAATTTCAATTTCCCGCGCGTGCCGTTCGGCACCATCAGCACAATGACCAAATTCGTATTCGTCACTGGCGGCGTCGTGTCTTCCCTGGGCAAAGGGATCGCGGCCGCCTCCCTCGCCGCGATCCTCGAGAGCCGTGGCCTCAAAGTCACCATGCTCAAGCTCGACCCGTACATCAACGTCGATCCGGGCACCATGAGTCCTACCCAGCACGGCGAAGTGTTCGTCACCGACGACGGCGCCGAGACCGACCTGGACCTGGGCCACTACGAGCGCTTCATCAGCACCCGCATGAAGAAGGTGAACAACTTCACCACCGGCCAGATCTATGAATCGGTGATCCGCAAGGAGCGTCGCGGCGAATACCTGGGCAAGACCGTGCAGGTCATCCCGCACATCACCAACGAAATCCAGGACTACATCCGCCGCGGCGCCGAAGGCGTCGACGTCGCACTCGTGGAAATCGGCGGCACCGTGGGCGACATCGAATCGCTGCCGTTCCTGGAAGCCGCGCGCCAGCTGTCGCTGCGCTCGGGCCGCAAGGGCGCCGCGTTCGTGCACCTGACCCTGGTGCCGTTCATCGCCTCGGCCGGCGAACTCAAGACCAAACCGACCCAGCACAGCGTGCAGAAGCTGCGCGAGATCGGCATCTCGCCGAACGCGCTGCTGTGCCGCGCCGACCGCCGCATCCCGGACGACGAACGCGCCAAGATCTCGCTGTTCGCCAACGTCGAAGAGCAGGCCGTGATCTCGGTGTGGGACGTGGACACCATCTACAAGGTGCCGCAGGTGCTGTGCGACCAGGGCCTGGACGACATCATCCTCGAAGCCCTGGGCCTCGAAGCGCCGAAGGCCGACCTGTCGATGTGGACCAAGTTGATCCACACGCTGGAAAATCCGAAGCACGAGATCACCATCGGCATGGTCGGCAAGTATGTCGACCTGATCGAATCGTACAAATCGCTGACCGAGGCGCTGCGCCACGCCGGCATCCATACCGAGAGCCGGGTCAACATCGAGTACCTCGATTCCGAGGAAATCGAAACCCGCGGCTGCGAGCACCTGGCCAAGTACGACGCCATCCTGGTGCCGGGCGGCTTCGGCAAGCGCGGCGTGGAAGGCAAGATCATGGCCGCGCGCTACGCCCGCGAAAACAAGATCCCTTACCTCGGCATCTGCCTGGGCATGCAGGTCGCGCTGATCGAGTACGCCCGCAATATGGCCGGCCTGCCGAACGCGAATTCGACCGAGTTCGATCCCGAAACCGACCAGCCGGTCGTGGCCCTGATCACCGAGTGGCAGAACCACGACGGCAAGGTCGAGAAGCGCGACGTGAGCTCGGACCTTGGCGGCACCATGCGCCTGGGCGCCCAGACCTGCGCCGTCAATCCGGGCACGCTGGCGGCCGAGATCTACGGCAACGTCGTGACCGAGCGTCACCGTCACCGCTACGAAGGCAACAACTACTACCTGCCGAAGGTCGAAGCTGCTGGCCTGACCGTGTCGGCGCGCACCCCGAACGAAGACCTGTGCGAGATCATGGAACTCCCGCGCGACGTGCACCCTTGGTATATGGGCGTGCAGTTCCACCCCGAGTTCAAGTCGACCCCCCGCAATGGCCATCCGCTGTTCACCTCGTTCATCCGGGCGGCGCTGGCGCACCAGGCTTCCAACACCAACACCGCCGCAGGCGCAGCCAATGCGGCGCCTGCACTGCAAGGAGACGCAGCATGAAACTCGCTGGATTCGACGTCGGCCTCGAGCACCCGATCTTCCTGATCGCCGGCACCTGCGTGATCGAATCGCGCCAGATGGCGATGGACACCGCCGGCACGCTGAAAGAGATCACTTCGGCGCTGGGCATCCCGTTCATCTATAAATCGTCGTTCGACAAGGCCAACCGCTCGTCGGGCAAGTCGTTCCGCGGCCCCGGCCGCGAGAAGGGCCTGGAGATCCTGGCCGCCGTGCGCAAGGAAATCGGCGTGCCGGTCCTGACCGACGTGCACGACGAAGAGATGATCCCTGAAGTCGCCAGCATCGTCGACGTGCTGCAGACCCCGGCCTTCCTGTGCCGCCAGACCGACTTCATCAACGCCTGCGCGCGTTCGGGTAAACCGGTCAACATCAAGAAGGGCCAGTTCCTGGCGCCTGGCGACATGAAGAACGTGATCGACAAGGCACGCGCCGCCGCGCGCGAAGCCGGCCTCGAAGAAGACAACTTCATGGCCTGCGAACGCGGCGCCTCGTTCGGCTACAACAATCTGGTGTCGGACATGCGGGCCCTGGCCATCATGCGCGAATCGAACTGCCCGGTGGTGTTCGACGCGACCCACTCGGTGCAGCTGCCGGGCGGCCAGGGCACCTCGTCCGGCGGCCAGCGCGAACACGTGCCGGTGCTGTCGCGCGCCGCCGTGGCGGCGGGCATCGCGGGCCTCTTCATGGAGACCCACCCCGATCCGGCCAATGCAATGTCGGACGGCCCGAACGCCGTGCCGCTGGCGCACATGAAGGAACTCCTGACCACGCTCGTCGAGATCGACCGCATCGTCAAGAAGACCGGTTTCATGGAAACCAAATTCAAGTAACAGCGCATCCTGGAGGCGTCCTGCGGCAAGACGCCTTCGCCTGATTTCCCCACCTCTGGAGACTGAGAAACATGAGTGCTATCGTTGATATTATCGGCCGCGAAGTGATCGATTCGCGCGGTAACCCGACCGTCGAATGCGACGTGCTGCTGGAATCGGGCGTGATGGGCCGCGCCGCGGTGCCGTCGGGCGCCTCGACCGGTTCGCGCGAAGCGATCGAACTGCGCGACGGCGATCCGAAGCGTTACTTCGGCAAGGGCGTGCTGCAAGCCTGCGAGAATATCAACACCGAGATCTCCGAAGCGATCATGGGCCTGGACGCCAATGAGCAAGCCTTCCTGGACCGCACCCTGATCGATCTCGACGGCACCGAAAACAAGAGCCGCCTGGGCGCCAACGCGATGCTGGCGGTGTCGATGGCCGTCGCCAAAGCTGCCGCCGAAGAAGCCGGCCTGCCGCTGTACCGCTACTTCGGCGGTTCGGGCGCGATGCAGATGCCGGTGCCGATGATGAACGTCATCAACGGCGGCGCGCACGCCGACAACAACCTGGACATCCAGGAATTCATGATCATCCCGGTCGGCGCTCCTTCGTTCAAGGAAGCGATCCGCTACGGCGCCGAGGTGTTCCACACCCTCAAGAAGATCCTGCACTCGAAGGGCCTGAACACCGCCGTCGGCGACGAAGGCGGCTTCGCCCCGTCGGTCGCCAACCATGAAGAAGCCATCAAGCTGATCATGCAGGCGATCGAGCAGGCCGGTTACGTGGCCGGCCAGGATATCGCCCTGGGCCTGGACTGCGCGGCCAGCGAATTCTTCAAGGACGGCAAGTACGTGCTGGAGGGCGAAGGCGGCCTGTCGCTGTCGGCAGCCGACTTCACCAATATGCTGGCCACCTGGTGCGACAAGTACCCGATCATCTCGATCGAGGACGCGATGGCCGAAGGCGACTGGGAAGGCTGGGCAACGCTGACCGCGGCGCTGGGCAAGAAGGTGCAGCTGGTGGGCGACGACCTGTTCGTCACCAACACCAAGATCCTGAAAGAGGGCATCCAGAAGGGCATCGCCAACTCGATCCTCATCAAGATCAACCAGATCGGCACCCTGACCGAGACCTTCGCCGCCATCGAGATGGCCAAGCGCGCCGGCTACACCGCCGTGATCTCGCACCGTTCGGGCGAAACCGAAGACTCGACCATCGCCGACATCGCGGTCGGCACCAACGCCCTGCAGATCAAGACCGGCTCGCTGTCGCGTTCGGACCGCATGGCCAAGTACAACCAGCTGCTGCGCATCGAGGAAGACCTGGGCGACATCGCCAGCTATCCTGGCCGCGACGCGTTCTACAACCTGAAGTAATCCACCTGGCCGGCGGGCGGGGAGGGCGCTTGC
>DDKG01000228.1:0-534 GCA_002339265.1 Massilia sp. UBA2604
GCGGCGTGCGGCACCAGCATCTGCTGCGGCACCGCGTTCTTCACGGCCGTCATCTCGGCCATGATCGAGATCGCGATCTCGGCCGGCGTCTTGCTGCCGATGTAGATGCCGATCGGGCCGTGCAGGCGCGCCAGTTCGGCCTCGGTGAGGTCGAACAGCTTGAGGCGTTCGCGCCGCTTGGCGTTGTTGGCGCGCGAGCCGATGGCGCCGACGTAGAAGGCGTCGGACTTGAGCGCTTCCATCAGCGCCAGGTCGTCCAGCTTGGGATCGTGGGTCAGCGCCACCACGGCGCTGCGCGCATCGAGCTTCGCCTCGATCACCAGGTCGTCGGGCATGGCGTGCACCAGGCTTACACCGGGAATCGAAAAGCCGCTGCGGTATTCCTCGCGCGGGTCGCACACGGTGACGCGGTAATCCATGCCGGCCGCGATCGTGGCCAGGAAGCGCGACAGCGGGCCGGCGCCGATGATGTACAGGCGCCAGCGCGGGCCGTGCAGGGTGTGCAGCACGCCATCCTCGATGCGCTGGATGGCG
>DDKG01000228.1:704-5946 GCA_002339265.1 Massilia sp. UBA2604
TCGATGGTGCCGCCGCAGGGCAGGCCGAAGCGGTGCGCCTCGTCGGCGCTGATGCCGTAGCTGATGATTTCGGGGAGGGTGATCTCGATGCCGTTGTCGCGCACGCGGGCGATCAGGTCGTCCTCGATGCAGCCGCCGGAGACCGAGCCGACCACTTGCCCGTCCTCGCAGATGGCGAGCGTGGCGCCGACCGGGCGCGGGCTAGAGCCCCAGGTCTTGATCACCGTGACCAGCTGGCAGCGCTGGCCGCCCGCGAGCCAGGCGGCGCAGGTTTTCAGTACGTCGAGATCGATGCTGTCCATGGTGTGGTCGCCGCCATATGCGGGATAGATACAAGATGGACAATCATACAAAAAAAGCGGGGAAGGTGCTGGAGCGCGCGTGCGGGGGAGTGGGGGCTATTCTGGCCCCAACACGTCATTCCCGCGAAGGCGGGAATCCAAGTAGGTGCCGCAGTGTTACATCCTACGGCACACCACCAATCAAGGCACCAGCGGCTTCTTGCCGCTCTTCTTGGTCTTCACCTCGGCCACCGCCTTGTCGATCGCCGCGATGCGCTGCGAGGTCGACGGGTGGTTGGCCGTGTAGCCGTTGAGGATGCGGGCCGGGTAGGTGGCCGCCAGGCGTTTCCAGAAGGCGGACGCGCCGTCGATGCGGTAGCCGGCACGCGCCACCAGGTAGATTGCCAGGCGGTCGGCCGCCACGTCGTCGGCCACCGGCATGGCCTTGATGCCGCCGCTGCCGATCAGCATCGAGGTATCGGGCGTGATCGCGGTGAGGTTGTCGATGATGCTGCCGATGGTCGCCGCATTGCGCTGCGTGGCCGCGTGGCCCAGCATATTGTGCGCCATCGTGCGCGCCACGACGTAGGCCAGTTCGTCGTCGTTCTGGGCAAAGCCCAGCATGCCGCGGGTGACCATCACGCGCGAGCCGTCGGCGTAGGCGTTGATGTTGTCGGCGTTGCCCAGTTCGATCGCAAAGGCGCAGGCGCGGGTCACCGGGATGGTGAGATCGCGCTGGTTGCCGTTACGCTCGATCGACAGCGGCAGGCTGGCCTGCTTGCTCATGATCGGGCCGAACACGGCGCCGGCCTGGGACAGGGCGTTCGGGCCCTCTGGCAGCGGCGTGCCGCCGGCCGCCACCAGGCGGTCGCCCTGGCGCAGGCCGGCGCGCGCCGCGCCGCTGCCGTTCAGGACATTGGTGACCTGCAGGCGTTCGCCCATGCCCAGCACCACCCAGGCCGCCTCGTTGTACTGGCCCGGATAGGTGTAGCGGTTCTTGGCCGTGAAGCCGAGCAGGTTGCGGGCGTGCTTGGTGCACAGCTCCGCGTTGTCGATCAGGAGGGGGGCCGAGATCCGGTACAGGCGGTCGTGCTGGGTCGCCATGCGGGTGAGCGTGTCGGCCGCCGCCGCCATCTGCGGCGTGACCGGCGGCTTGCCTGGCGCCTGGTCCGGGATCACGCGCGGGGTGGTCGACGATTGCATGGGGCCTGGCGTGCTGCAGGCGGCCAGCAAGGCCGCCGTGCCCGCGATCAGGGCCGCGGACTTGAAGCGTTGAAGACGGTTTGGGATCATGGTCCTCCTCTATTATTGTTTGCCGGTGCTGCCGAAGCCTCCGGCGCCACGGTCGCTCGATGCGAACTCCTCGACTACATTGAAGCCCACCTGCAGCACGGGCACGACGATCAGCTGCGCCAATCGGTCCATCGGCTGCAGCACGAAGGTGGCGGCGCCGCGGTTCCAGGTGGAGACCATCAGCTGGCCCTGGTAATCGGAGTCGATCAAGCCTACCAGATTGCCCAGAACAATGCCGCTCTTATGGCCGAGCCCACTGCGCGGCAGGATCATGGCGGCGTAGCCCGGATCGCCGATGTGGATGGCCAGACCGGTCGGCACCAGCACCGTCTGGCCAGGCTCGATGGTGAGCGGCGCATCGATGCAGGCGCGCAGGTCGAGGCCCGCGCTGCCCGGGGTGCCGTAAGCCGGCAGCAGGTCTTTCATGCGTGGGTCGAGGATCTTGAGGTCGATATTCTTCATGTGATACTTGTCTTGGTTTTTTAAGTAAGCAGGGAGCGCTGTTCGATACGCTTGGCGATTTCGGACACCAGCTGGCGCGCCAGCGTCAGCTTGTCGGCCCGCTCGAGCACCGTGTGCCCGCTCTCGTCGAACAGGATCACGGTATTGTCATCCTGCCCGAAAGTCTGGTGGCCGATATTACCCACCAACAGGGGAATACCTTTTTTTTCACGTTTCGCGGCGCCGTACTGTTCCAGCTGTTCGGATTCGGCGGCGAAGCCCACGCAATACGGCCAGCCGGACAGCGACACCGTGCCGGCCACCGAGGCCAGGATGTCGGCGTTCTGCGCGAATTCGAGTTGCGGCGGCGCGCCGTCCGCCGTCTTCTTGATCTTCTGGTCGCTGGCGTTCGCCACGCGCCAGTCGGCCACCGCGGCCACGCCGATGAACACGTGCTGGCCTTCCACGCCCGCCATCACGGCGTCGTGCATCTGCTGCGCGGTGAGCACGTCGATGCGGCGCACGCCATGCGGGGTGGGCAGCGACACCGGTCCCGAGACCAGGGTCACTTCGGCGCCGGCTTCGCGCGCCGCGCGCGCCAGCGCATAACCCATCTTGCCCGAGGACAGATTGGTGATGCCGCGCACCGGATCGATCGGCTCGAAGGTCGGGCCGGCGGTGATCAGGACACGGCGCCCGGCCAGCACCTTGTGCTGGAACGAGGCGATCAGTTCTTCGACCAGTTCTTCGGCTTCGAGCATGCGGCCCAGGCCCGTCTCGCCGCAGGCCTGCGAGCCGCAGCCCGGGCCGAACAGGCAAATGCCGTCTTCGAGCAGCTGGGCGACGTTGCGCTGGGTGGCCGGGTTTTCCCACATCTCGACGTTCATCGCCGGCGCCACGTGCAGCGGCACGTGACGCGGCCGCGCCACGCACAGGGTCGACAGCAGGTCGTCGGCCGCGCCGTGCGCGAGTTTACGCATGAAGTCGGCCGAGCAGGGCGCGATCAGGATCGCGTCGGCGTTGCGGGTCAGGTCGATGTGGGCCATATTGTTGGCCATGCGCGCATCCCACTGGTCCAGGTAGACCGGCTGGCCCGACAAGGCCTGCATCGTCACGGCGCCGATGAAGTGGGTGGCCGCTTCGGACATCACCACCTGGACGCTGGCGCCCTGCTTGACCAGGGCGCGACACAGCTCGGCCGCCTTGTAGCAGGCCACGCCGCCGGTCAGGCCGAGGACGATGCGCTTGCCTTTCAGCTCCATGTTCACACTCCTTACGGTTAAGACTTGTTCACCCGGCGCAGTTCGTCGAGGACGAACAGGACGGCGCCCACCGAGATGCCGATGTCGGCGATGTTAAAGGCCGGGAAGTGACCGATGCCGGTCCAGTAGAAATCGAGGAAGTCGATCACGTGGCCGTGCACCACGCGGTCGATGCCGTTGCCGATCGCGCCGGCCATGATCAGGGCCAGGGCAAAGCAGAACAGGCGCTGGCTCGCGTTCTTCGACATCATGTAGACGCAGAACACCACGGCGGCGATCGCGATCCCCAGGAACAGCCAGCGCTGCCAGCCGCCGGCGTCGCCCAGGAAGCTGAACGCGGCGCCCGGATTGTAGACCTTGATCAGGTTGAAGAAACTTGTGATCGGCAGCGTCTCGGCATAGGCGAAGGTGCGTTCGACGGTGATCTTGGTGACCTGGTCGAGCAGGACGATGATCAGGGACAGGCCGATCCAGGGGAACAGGCTGGCCTTGCTGCTGGTGACGAGGGTCGGGCTGGACTTCGGACCGGATGCGACAGGTTTCTTTTTGGTTGCCATGGTGTGTGATGTCGATACCCGTCATGCCGCGACGGGCGCGGCATGACGGAAAAACCCGCGGGTCTGATGACCCTTGGGACTCAGGCGAAGCGGCGTGGTTCGCCGGCGCCGAACAGGTTGCTGGTGCAGCGGCCGCACAGCGTCGGATGCGCGTGGTCGTGGCCGACGTCGCGGCGGTAGTGCCAGCAGCGCTCGCACTTCTCGGCAGTCGACGGTTCCACGGTCACGCCTTCATCGGCTTCGGCGGCCACTTCGCTGACGCTCGCCTGCGAGGTGATGAAGACGAACTTCAGGTCGTCGTCCAGGCTGGCCAGCGCGCGGTACTTGTCGCCCGAGGCCTTGATCGCCAGCTCCGCCTGCAGCGAGGAGCCGATGGCGCCCGAGGCGCGCACTTCTTCCAGCTGCTTGGTGACGTCGGTACGCACCTGGCGCAGCAGCGCGTACTTGGCCAACAAAGCCTCGCCGTCTTCGAGCGCAGGGAAGGTCCACAGCGTCTGGGTGAAGATGGTCTCGTCGCTCTCGGCAAACTTCTGCTGGCCCGCGAACACGGCCCACGCTTCCTCGGCGGTGAACGACAGGACCGGCGCCATCACGCGCAGCAGCGAGTGGGCGATGTGCCACAGCGCGGTCTGCGCCGAGCGGCGCGCCTGCGATTCCACACCCGTCGTGTACAGGCGGTCCTTCAGGATGTCGAGGTAGAAGCCGCCCAGGTCTTCCGAGCAGTAGTTCTGCAGGCGCGAGACGACCGGGTGGAACTCGTAGCGCTCGAAGTGGGCGGCCACGTCGTTCTGCAGCTGCGCCATCGAGGCGATCGCGTAGCGGTCGATCTCGAGCAGCTCGGCCATCGGCACCGCGTGCTGCGCCGGGTCGAAGTCCGAGGTGTTGGCCAGCAGGAAGCGCAGCGTGTTGCGGATGCGGCGATAGCTCTCGGTCACGCGCTTGAGGATCTCTTCGCCGATCGACAGCTCGCCCGTGTAGTCGGTCGAGGCCACCCACAGGCGCAGGATGTCGGCGCCGAGGGTATCCGAGATCTTCTGCGGCGCCATGGTATTACCCAGCGACTTCGACATCTTCTTGCCGTTCTCGTCGACGGTGAAGCCGTGGGTCAGCAGCGCCTTGTACGGCGGCATCCCGTTGAGCATCGACGAGGTCAGGAGCGACGAGTGGAACCAGCCGCGGTGCTGGTCCGAACCTTCCAGGTACAGGTCGGCCGGGAACGCGGATTGTTCCTTGTGCGAGCCGCGCAGCACGGTCTGGTGGGTGCTGCCCGAATCGAACCAGACGTCCAGCGTGTCCTTGTTCTTTTCATAGGTCGCAGCATCGTCGCCCAGCAGCGTGGCCGGGTCGAGGTTGTGCCAGGCGTCGATGCCGCCCGCTTCGATCAGCTTGGCCACCTGCTCCAGCAGTT
>DDKG01000048.1 GCA_002339265.1 Massilia sp. UBA2604
GGCGCAGTACGAAGTGCACGTGGCGAATTACTACTATCGCCGCGGCGCCTTCCTGGCCGCGCTCAATCGCGCCCAGGATGCAGTTGCCAACTACAGCGACGCGCCGGCGCGCGAGGAAGCGCTGTTCATCATGATGAACAGCTACGACAAGCTCGGCATGCCGCTGCTGCGCGACGATACCCGGCGCGTGTTCTTGCTCAACTACCCGGACAGCTACTTCCTCAACCCGAATGCGCGCCGCGATGCGCCGTGGTGGAAGTTCTGGGCCAAGAGCGGGCCGAAGCCGTCGCCGAAGGACGCGGTGGAGTAAGCCAACGGGCTGCTCTGGCAAACTTGGGTTCCCGCCTCCGCGGGAACGACGTTCAAGCGTCGCGTGCCGGTTGTAGTTGTAGCTGCATGCTACCTGCACGTCGTTCCTGCCACTGGCAGCAACGACTTCCCGCGTAGGCGGGAACCCAAGCTCGCATGAGCAGTCCGAAACTTACGCCTCGACCCGCCTCCTGAACACCCAAGCGCGCTCCTTCGAAGCGCTCGGTTCGTACGCATACCCGTCGACGTCGAATTCCTTGAGCTGCTCCGGATCGGTGATCCCATTTTCCGTCGCATAGCGCGCCATCATGCCGCGGGCGCGCTTGGCGAAGAACGAGATGATCTTGTACTGGCCGTTCTTCCAGTCCTGGAACACCGGCTCGATCACCGGCACGTCCAGCAGCTTCGGCTTGACCGACTTGAAGTACTCGGTCGAGGCGAGGTTGACCAGGGCCGTCGACTTCGTCTCGGCCAGCTGGCGGTTCAGCGCCTGGGTGATGGTCTCGCCCCAGAACGCATACAAATCCTTGCCGCGCGGGTTCGCCAGCTTGGTGCCCATCTCGAGACGGTAGGGATGCATCTGGTCCAGTGGACGCAGCAGGCCGTACAGGCCCGACAGGATGCGCACGTGGCGCTGGGCATACTTCAGGCCTTTTGCATCCAGGCTCGGCGCGTCGAAGCCGGTGTACACGTCGCCATTGAAGGACATGATCGCCGGACGCGCTTCGGCATGGTCGGGTTCCCAGTGGGCGTAGCGGCCCACGTTGAGGCTTGCCAGCGCATCCGACAGGTCCATCAATTCGCTGATCCGGGCCGGCGAATAGTCGCGCAGCACCTCGATCAGTTCCGCGGCCTGCGGGATGAAATCGGGCGTGGTATGTTGCTTGGTGGTCAGGGGCGATTCGAGATCGAGCGACTTGGCGGGGGACAGGACTATCAGCATGAACGACCAGAAAATTTCCGAAAATAAACAGGCACCATGATAACCGTTCCAGCCAAATCCATCGTCATCGACACCAATGTGCTGCTCGACCTGTTCGTGTTCCACGACCCGCGCTGGGCCGAACTGCTGACCGCCATCGAGACGAAACAAGTCGATGCGATCACGCGCGCCGAATGCCGCGACGAATACCTCGCCGTGCTGCGCTACCCGCACCTGCCGCTGGATGAAGCCGGCCGCGAACAGGCGGCGGCCCGCTTCGACGCCCTGCTGCGCCTGGTCGCGCCGGAGGCGAAACCGATCCGCCTGCCGGTCTGCACCGACCGCGATGACCAGAAATTCATGGAACTGGCGCGCGACGCCGGCGCCTCGGTCCTGATCAGCAAGGACAAGGCCTTGCTCAAGCTGGGCCGCAAGACGGCGCAGGCCGGCCTGTTCCGCATCATGCTGCCCGAGGCCTGGCTCAAGGCGCGGGCCGAAGGCACGCTAGAATAAGCTTTTTGACGGTAGAGCCCATGAGCATTTCTCCCCTGGTTTCCCGCCTGCCCCAAGTGGGCACCACCGTGTTCACGCAAATGTCGCAGCTCGCGCTCGAACATGACGCCGTCAACCTTGGCCAGGGCTTCCCCGATTTCGCCTGCGATCCAAAGCTGGTCGACCTGGTCGCCGAGGCGATGCGTGCCGGCCATAACCAGTACGCGCCGATGACCGGCATGCCGGTGCTGCGCCAGGCGATCGCCACCAAGATCGAGGCGACCTATGGCCACCGCTACGACCCCAACACCGAGATCACCGTCACCGTCGGCGCCAGCCAGGCGATCCATACGGCGATCCTCGCCGTCGTCCATCCAGGCGACGAGGTGATCGTCATCGAGCCGGCCTACGACTGCTATGCGCCGGCGATCGCGCTGGCCGGCGGCGTGGTGGTGCCGGTGGCGATGCGCTTCGACGAGGCCGGCTTCAGCGTGCCGTGGGAGTCGGTGGCCGCCGCGGTCACGCCGCGCACGCGCATGATCGTGGTGAATACGCCGCACAACCCGACCGGGACCATCCTGCGCCAGGCCGACCTCGATGCGCTGGCGGCGATCGTCGAGGGCACGTCCATCCTGGTATTGTCCGATGAAGTCTACGAGCACATGGTGTACGACGGCGAGCCGCATGCGTCGGTGTCGCGTCATCCGGTGCTGGCCGAACGCGCCTTCGTGGTGTCGAGCTTCGGCAAGGCCTTCCACGTCACCGGCTGGAAGATCGGCCACGTGGCCGCGCCCGCGGCCCTGATGGTCGAGTTCCGCAAGGTCCACCAGTACAATGTCTTTTGCGTGACGGCGCCGATGCAGCATGCGATCGCGGCCTACCTGGAAGACCCGGCGCCATGGCGCGACCTGCCCGCCTTCTACCAGGCCAAGCGCGACCTGTTCCGCGCCGGCCTGGCCGGCTCGCGCTTTACGTTGCTGCCATCGGATGGGACGTATTTCCAGTGCGTGCGATACGACGCCATCTCCGACCTGTCCGAGGCCGATTTCTCGCGCTGGCTCACCACCGAGATCAAGGTGGCGGCGATTCCGGTCTCGGCCTTCTACGGCCAGCCGAAGGAATCGCGCGTGGTGCGCTTCTGCTTCGCGAAGAAGGACGAAACGCTGCAACTGGCTTTGGCGCGTCTCGCGCGCCTGTAGGGGTCAGTAGGCGTGCTGCGGCTTGGTGGCCATCGCCACGATCGCGGCGCCGGCGGCCACGATCAGCGCATCCTCGATCAAGCCGCTGCGGGTCTGGCCGATGCGGGCGATCGCCTGCTTGCGGCCGGCCAGGGTCAGGTAGGCCAGCGGCACGGCCGTAGCCACCGCGGCCGCGGCGCCTGCCTTCTCCCTGCCTTTCGGCGCCAGCGCCGCGCCGGCGATCCCCGCGCTCATGATCCGCGCCAGCAGGCCGAGGAAGACAGTGCGGTCGGGCGCGCTCTTCATCTTGTCGCCGAACAGCTCGCCGACGCCCATCGCCAGCGCGCCGTATTTGAAGGTCGGGCGGTCCAGCAGGAACAGTTCGCCCGAGGTGCCGCGGCCGGCCAGGCGCGCGGCGGCGATGGTGGCCATCGGGGTCATCGAACGGGCGCTGGCGACGGCGCCGATCAGGATCGAGGAAAGCAGGTTACGCATAGACATATCGTGGGGCTCCGGTAGGTTGGAAGCGGCTCGCATCTGCGTGCGAGCCGGATCACCCCAGACTACCAAAGCGCGCGATATATTGACGCACGGCTCAGCCGCAGGTGCGGCCGGCGTGTTACAGCCGATCCGCTAGTCGGTCAGTGAAGTCACCGACAGCGGCGAGGGGTCGGCGCGTTCCAGGCGCTTCACCAGCAACTGGTCGATCCGGTAGTGGTCGACGTCGACCACCTCGAAGCGCATGCCCTCGTGTTCGACGCTGTCGGTCGGCTTGGGCACCTTGCGCAGCATGTACATCATGAAGCCGGCCGCCGTCTCGTAGCGCTCCTCCTCGGGCAGGGACTGGATGTCGAGCACCCGCTTCATGTCGGCCACCGGCGTGCTGCCGTCGATCAGCCACGAGCCGTCGTCGCGCTGCAAGGTCTGTTGGTCGGCTTCCAGCGGGCTGCCCCAGCGGCCCATGACGGTGACCATGATGTCGCTCAGCGTGATGACGCCGACCACGAAGGCGTACTCGTTGATGACGATCGCGAAGGTCTCCTTGCTCGAGCGGAAGCGGTCGAGCATTTCGGACAGAGTCAGGGTGTCCGGGATGATCAGGACCGTGCGGATGGTCAGCTCGCTCAGCTGGAACTTGGCCTGCTTGCTCAGCAGGCGCACCAGGATGTCGCGCGTGTCGACATAGCCGACCACGCGATCGATCACGCCGTCGCACACCGGGAACTTCGACAGCGAGTGATTCGCAATCTTCTGGCGGATGCTTTCCTCGGGCTCGGTCAGGTCGAAGAACACCACGTTCTCGCGGGTCGTCATGGTCGACGTGACGGTGCGCGATTCGAGCTCGAACACGTTCTCGATGAAGTGCTGCTCCTGCTTCTGCAGAACGCCGGCCTGGGCGCCGGCTTCCACCACGGCCGAGATCTCGTCGAAGGTGATGCGGTCTTCACGCGTCATGTCGACCCCGAACAGGCGGAACAGCATATTGGCGATCTTGTTCAGCGCCCAGGAAAAAGGCCTGAACAAGCGGATCACGAACAGCACCGGACGGATCACGGCCATCGCCGTGGCTTCGGGCGCGATCATCGCCAGGCGCTTGGGCATCAGGTCCGAGAACAGCACGAACAGGGTCGTGACGAACACGAACGAGAGGGCGAAGGCCACGTTGTCGCGGCCCGGGCCGCTGTAGAACAGCGACAGCCACTCCAGGAAGAATGGCCGCAAGGCGCCCTCGCCCAGGATACCGCCAAGGATGGCGATGGCGTTCAGGCCCAGTTGCGAGGCGGCGAAGAAGTCGGCCGACTGGGCCTGCAGCGCCATGACCTTGCGGGCGCGCTCATCGCCCGCCTCGGCCAGCAGTTTCAGCTTGATCTTGCGGGCTCCCGCCAGCGCGATCTCGGTCAGGGAGAGGAAGCCGGCCGCCAGCACCAGCAGCGCCAGGACAGCCAAATGTTCGAACAGATTCATGAGACACCCGGGGTTTGTTTTTGGGTCGCTTTGACCGGGGAGTTGCGCCCAGGCGTGCGCATCCAGGCAATCATGTCACTTTAGCACATGCCCGGCCGTCTGGCCCCTACCCGTCGCGCCGCCGGTCCAGCAGGATGTCGAGCATGCGCTCGGGGTTGATCACGAAGTCGTGCATGACCTCGAAATGCTCGGTGTCCTGGTAGCGCACGCGTTCGATGCCGTCGGCCGAACACTGGTAGACCCAGGCATCCGGATAGGCCATCAGGATCGGCGAGTGGGTCGTGATGATGAACTGGGAATCGTCGTTGGCCAGTTCGTGGATCCGGCTCAGCAGCGCCAGCTGGCGCTGCGGCGACAGCGCGGCTTCAGGTTCATCGAGCACATAGAAGCCGCGGCCACCGAAGCGGTTCATCACCAGCGCCCAGAACGATTCGCCGTGCGACTGTTCGTGCAGGGATTTGCCGCCGTACGAATCGATGATGCGCGGCGCGGCGGAGGCTTCGCGATCGAGGTGCTCGATCTCGGTGGCCAGGTTGAAGAAACTCTCGGCCCGAAAGAAGAAGCCGTCCCTGGGACTTTTGACGCCTTTCGACAGCCGGATGAACTCGTGCAGGCAGGAGTGCGAGCCGCGCGTGTTGAAGCCGAAGTTCCTGGTGCCGCCCTCCGGATTGAAGCCGTAGGCGACGGCGATCGCTTCCAGCAGCGTCGACTTGCCGGAGCCGTTTTCGCCGACGACGAACGTCACCTTCGGATGCAGTTCGAGGATGCCAAGGTGGCGCACGGCGGGCAGGCAGAATGGATAATGGTCGAAGCTCGCGACCTGGTCGGCTTTCAAGCGCACCTGCGACACGTACTGTTTCGAGATCATGCGCTGGTCCTGTCTGCTGTGGCGGTTCAGCCACCCGCCCGTTTCGGCGCGTGTCCCAGCTTCGTCAGCGTGTCCGTCACCAGGTCGCAATGGTCGCCCTGGATTTCGATCACGCCATCCTTGACGGTGCCGCCCGAACCGCAGGCCGTGCGCAGCTGCTTTCCCAGCAGCGCCAGCGCGACCGGATCGAGCGCCACGCCCTTCACCAGCGTGACCGTCTTGCCGCCCCGCCCCTTCGACTGGCGCGACACGCGCACGACGCCGTCGCCGACGATGCGCGGCGTGGCCGAACATGCGCAGGCAGCCACCGGCTGCCGGCATTCGGGGCACATGCGCCCGCTCTCGGTGGAATACACCAGCCCACCGCTCGCACTACGTTTCATCCTGCCCTCCATTGTCCCCGGCCTTCGCATCCCTGACTTTCACGCCGCGGCGGGCCAGGCTCTCGCGCAGCAGGAACTCGATCTCGGCGTTCACGCTGCGCAGGTCGCGCGCCGCGAGACGCTGCAGTTCCTCCCACAGGGCGGGATCGATCCGCAGGGGGAACGCTTTTTTGCCCGGACTTGCCATGCTGTTTCGCTGCTAGTTGTACAGGGTGCCGGTGTTCACGATCGGCTGGGTTTCCTTGTCCGAACACAGCACGACCAGCAGATTGCTGACCATCGCCGCCTTGCGCTCGTCGTCGAGTTCGACGATGCCACGCTCGGACAATCCCTTCAGCGCCGTCTCCACCATGCTCACCGCGCCATGCACGATTTTAGCGCGGGCGCTGATGATCGCCTCGGCCTGCTGGCGGCGCAGCATCACCTGGGCGATCTCGGCGGCGTAGGCCAGGTGGGTCAGCTTGGCGTCGAGCACTTCGACGCCGGCCGCCTCGAAGCGCGCCTGCAATTCGCCCTTGAGCGTGTCGGCCACCACGTCCATGCCGGCGCGCAGGGTGGTCTCGCCCGGCGCCAGGTCTTCCCCCTCGTCGTAGGCGTATTGCGAGGCCAGGTGGCGCAGCGCGGCTTCGGCCTGGATCGACACATAGCGCTCGAAGTCATCCACCTCGAACACCGCCTGCGCGGTGTCGCGCACGCGCCAGACGACCGCCGCGCTGATCTCGACGGGATTACCGCGCTTGTCGTTGACCTTGAGCGTCGGCGCATTGAAGTTACGGGCGCGCAGCGACAGGCGCCGTTTGACGTAGAACGGGAAGGCCCAGCGCAGCCCTTCGCTGCGGTCGGTGCCGATGTACTTGCCGAACAGCGTCAGGATCGCGCTCTCGTTCGGCTGCAGCATGTACAGGCCGCCCAGGCACAACAGGCCGGCGAGCCCCAGTACCACGGCACCGAGCAGGAAATACAGGCCTTCGGAAGACTCGGCCATCCTCTTCATGAGGTAGAACGTACCCAGCAGCAGCAGGATCCCGGCGCAGGCCGCCAGGTAGCCGCTCGCCGACGAGAACGCCGACTCGCGGCGCGTATGTGCTGCATTCATGGTGATTCCCCTCTCAGGTAGGTAGCATCAAAGTGATATCACTTTAGGATCACCAGGAATTCTTGTCAAGCAACTTGATGACGTTTATTGCAAACGCACCGCGACATCGAACAGCCAGGTGCGGCGGATCTCGACCACGTCGTAGTGCCGCGCCAGCGCCGGCGGGAACGGGCCGAATGGTGCCTGGCTTGCGATGATCTTGCGGATGCCCTCATCGATCGCCGGCACACCGCTCGAGGTTTCGAAGGTGACCTTTTCGACCGAACCGTCGGCGCGCACCGCAACCGTCACGACCGGCTGGGTATGTGGCTGCTTGACCGCCTCGCGCACCATGTCCAGCGTCCGGTTCAACTCGATCTTGCGGCCCATCGCCTGCGCATACTGCACCAGGTCCTGGTTAGGATCGGCACGTCCGAACAGCCAGCCGCGACGCAGGCCGCTGACCGTCGGTTGCGGCGAACCGGATGGACTGTCGGTGCGCTCGCGCGCGGCGGCTTCGCGCGCGAGCTGCTCGGCGATCGCACGGAGACGTTCGGCGCGCGGCGCCAGTTGCCCGGCCTGCGCTGGTCCCGGCCCCGGCCCTGGCCCCGGCTGCACCAAAGGCTGGCTGGCCTGCGCCTGCCTTGCCCTTTCCTGCTCGCGCTGCGCTTCTTCCAGCCTTGCTTGTTCCTGGCGAGCTTGCTCCTGGCGAGCTTGCTCCTGGCGGGCTTGCTCCCGCCTGGCCTGCTCCTGACGCGCCTGTTCCTGGCGTGCCTGTTCTTGACGGTCCTGTTCCTGCCGTGCCAGCTCTTGCTGGATTTCTTCCTGGCGTGCAGCTTCGCGCTGGGCCGTTGCCTCCTGCTCCCACCGCTCGGCCTCGAGCTGCGCTTGCCGTTCCTGCTCACGTCGGTGGGCTGCGACCCGTTCGGCCTCCACGCGCGCACTGGCCTCGCGTTCGGCCTGCTCGCGCGCGAGTGCGATCAGATCGACCTCGGCCGGTTCCTCATCAGCCTGCCGGGTGGGCGCCGGGGGGACTGTGGCAGCGACAGCTTCCTTGGGCCGGACCGGGGGCTTGGGGACAACGTCTTTGGACGTCCTCACGGGCGGCGTAACTGCCGCAGGCGCATGCGTGCGCGATGCGGACGGGGGCGACGGCGCGGGTGGCGACGGGATCGCGGCAGGCGCGGCAGGTGCGGCAGGCGCCAGAACGATCTGCAGATCGCTGGCGGCCAGGCGCCGCTCTTCCCACGGAAAGCGCAGGCCGGAAAGCCCGAAGACATCCCCTTGCATCGGAATGCTCAGTAACAGCACGTGGAGCAATACGGACAGCGCTAACGCCATGCGCATGCGCCATGGCGCCGCTGGAGGGACGAACTGCGTTGATATAGCCACGAGACTTTGCGAAAGAATGCCAGGGATGGAACGAACCCGGCGATGCTATCACAACAACATGGATCGCCGGCCCCTGTCCTAGCGTTCGAGCTGCCCCAGGCGGCGCTCGACGAAGGCCGTCAGCTCGGGCGACAGCGTCCCGCTGCCCAACGCCTGCCAGAACGCCGCCACCGCCTCTGCATCGCGCTTCTCGGCCTGCAGCGAGATGCCGAGGCCCATCCACCACACGCCGTTGCCCGACGCCGTGCGCAGCGCCGCCTGGTAATGCTCGGCCGCTTCGCGATGGCGTCCTTCGCGCTGCAGAACGCCGGCCAGGAAGGCGTGATATTCCCCATTGCCTGCCGCATGCGGCAGGGTGCGCATCAAGGTGGCGAGCGCCGGACCGCCCCGCTCCACTTGCAGGCGCGCCAGCAGCATCGCCAGCGACGGCTGGCGCGCGTCGAGGGTCAGCGCGGCCTGCAGTTGGCGCATCGCTTCGTCCGGCCGCCTGGCCTCGATCAGCAGGCCGACCAGGGTTTGCCGCGACGCCTCATGGCGCGGGTCGATCTTCAACGCGGCCTGCAGGGTCGCGATGGCTTCGGTGACGCGGCCATCTTCCAGCACCAGCAGCGCGCGCCGGTAGGTGTTCTCGGTGCGCTGCGCCGTGGTCTCGCTGCGGCCGTTCACGACGGCGGGCGCCACCGGCTTGCGTGGCGCAGGCGCGGGTTTTACGGTTGCACGCGTGGATTCCGTGCGCGGTGCTGGAGGCGCCGGCACCGGCTCCGGTTCTGGCTCCGGCGGCGGTGGTGGTGCAACCTCCGCCACCTGCACCGGCGCTGATACTGGTAACACAACCGGTGCGGCCTGCACCGGCGTCGCTGCAACCGCCGGCGCCTGCGGCTCTCCCATCGCGCGCCAGCCGATCAGGCCGGCCGCGCCGACGGCGCCCAAGGCAGCGCCAAGCAGTGCAACGCGCACCCAGCGCGCGCGCGGCTCGGGCGCCGGCGCCAGGCGCACGTCGGCCGGCAGCGGCGCGGCGCCGGGCTGGCCGGCGCGCGCGTCGAGGTCCTGCAGCATCTTGTTAATCAGGCTCATCGCGCGAACGTCCAGGCCAGGCCGGCCGCGGCACCGGCGACGACGGCGCCAGCCCCCAGCCAGGTCCAGATCGTGCGCGTGACGCCGATCGTGTCGCGCGCGGCGATCGCCACGTGGCTCTTGACCACTTGTTGCTGGCCCTGGCCGTAGCTGAGCATCAGCGCCTTGTGCGCCATGATGTTGACCAGGCGCGGCACGCCGCCGCTGGCTTGATACAGGCCGCGGATCGCGGGGCCGGTGAACAGGCGCGCGCCGCTGAAGCCGGCAACGCGCAGGCGGTGCGCCACGTAGAAATCGAGGTCGTCGCGGCTCAGGGGGCCGAGGTGATAGTGGAAGGTGATGCGCTGGGCCAGCTGGCGGATCGTGTCGAGTTCGAGCTTGCGGTTCAGTTCCGGCTGCCCGAACAGGACGATCTGCAGGAGTTTCCTCTTCTCGGTCTCGAGATTGGTGAGCAAGCGCAGCGCCTCCAGGCTCTCCACGGGAATCGCCTGCGCCTCGTCCAGGCACAGCACGACGCGCTGGCCCTGCCGCGCCAGGTGCAGCAGGCGCAGGTTGATCGCCTTGAGCAGCTGGTGCTGGTCGACGTCGCGCGCGAGCGCGATCTCCAGCTCGTCGGCCAGCGCCAGCATCAGGGTGCGCGGTTCCAGATACGGGTTCGGGATGTAGGCGGTAACGAAGCCCGGGCCCAGGGTGGCCATGAACTTGCGGCACAACAGCGTCTTGCCGGTGCCGACCTCACCGGTGATCTTGATGAAGCCTTCGCCGCCGCGGGTCGCCACCAGCAACGTGTTCAGCGCTTCCTGCGAGCGCGGGCTGCCGAAGAAGAAGCTGGTGTCGGGCGTGATCCCGAACGGCAGCTCGCGCAGGCCGAAGTGCGCCGCGTACATCAGTCGGCGCCCAGGGTGCGGCCGCGGCTGCGCGGGTCGAGCTGTTCGATGCGGCGGCCGGCGTCGAGCATGTCCTGACTCCAGTCGCTCGCGCCTTCGACGATGGTCGGCTTGATCAGCACCACCAGCTCGCGCTTCTGGCTCATGCGGGCCTTGTTGCGGAACAGCTGGCCCAGCAGCGGGATCTTGTCGGCGCCCGGCAACTGGTCGGTATCGCCGCTCGAGGCCTGGCGCATCAGGCCGCCGATCGCCACCACCTGGCCGTCGCGGCCGCGCACGATGCTGTCCAGCTCCGAGGTGCTCGACGCCGCCAGCGGCAGGCGCAAGGTGCCGCCCGAACCCAGGTCGACGTCCTTGTTGACGGTGGTGACCTGGCTCACCGACGGGTGTACGTGCAGGAGGATATTCCCCTTGTCGTCGATCTGCGGCGTCACGTCCAGCACCACGCCCGAGAAGAAGGGCTGCACCGTCACGCTCGGGCTGACGATGGTGCTGTTGTTGGTGGTGTTGATATTGTTGGTGATGCCGGTGACGAAGAATTCGTCGGTACCGATCTTGAGCACGGCCTTCTGGTTGTTGACCGCCGCGATGCGGGGGCTCGACAGCACGTGCACGCTGCCC
>DDKG01000047.1:0-974 GCA_002339265.1 Massilia sp. UBA2604
TGGCGGTGGCCGTCGAGCTGCATCTTGAGCCCGTCCTTGGCCGCCAGGAAGGCGTCCACGTGGTTCGAGGTCAGCGCCATCTCGCCCTTGCGGATGCGGTCCAGCAGCGACTCCAGCACGTGGGTCACGTCGCACATATCGGTCAGGCCGAAGGTCGAGGCGCCGCCCTTGACCGAATGGGCGGTGCGGAAGATCGCGTTCAGGTCTTCGGCATCGGGCGCGGCGACGTCGACGCCCAGCAGCAGGCGTTCCATTTCGGCGAGCAGTTCTTCTGCCTCGTCGAAAAAGACCTGGTAAAACTGGCTGATGTCGATGGTCATGATGCCGTCCGCTCGGGTGAAAGCATGGTCAGGGCGTCGCGCATGGCGTCAGCCGATCACTTTTTTGACCACCTCGATCAGGCGCTGCGGATCGAAGGGCTTGACCAGCCAGCCATTGGCGCCGGCGGCGCGGCCTTTGTTCTTCATCTCGTCCGACGATTCGGTGGTGAGCATCAGGATCGGGGTCTTGGCATAGCCCGGGAGGGTCCGCAAGGTTTTAATCAGCTGCAGGCCGTCCATCTTCGGCATGTTCTGGTCGGTCAGCACCAGGTCGACGTTCTGCAGCTTCGCCTTGTCCAGTCCATCCTGGCCGTCCACCGCTTCCACCACGTTGTAGCCAGCCGCCTTCAGGCTGAACGCCACCATCTGGCGCAGCGAACTGGAATCGTCGACCGCGAGAATCGTTTTTGCCATTTTATGCTCCTGCTATTTTGTATCCGGCTCCGCGCCGGTTGAATTGTTCGGTTGGGTGGGTTCAGAACAGCTCGACGTCGCCGCTTTCCAGGTGCTTCTGCTCGACCGAGCGGCGCAGCATGCTGCGCAGTTCGAGCGACTGGATCGCCAGCGCCATGCTGACCTTGCCGAGGCGCTCGACGATCTCGTCGCTGTCGGTCTCGGGCGCGATGTCGGCGCCATGCTCGCTGAGCGTGCCCA
>DDKG01000047.1:1141-4617 GCA_002339265.1 Massilia sp. UBA2604
CGATCGCTTCCTGGCGCGCGCCGACCGCCGTGTGCACCGCCATGAAGCTGGCGGTGAGCTTGTCGATCGCCTCTTCCAGCAGCAGTTCGGTCTGCAGCAGGTCGGTCTCGACCTCGGTCAGGTGGCGCCGCCCGTGCATGGACACGCCCGACAGCAGGCGCTTCACATGCGAACCCAGTATTTTTTTTCTTGTCATTTCATTCTCTCCAGTCCTGCCGGGGCCTATTTCTTTACTGCTTCCAGCGTCGCGGTGGCCGCCGCTTCGGCGTCTTCCGCCGGCACGTCCAGGGTCGCCGCGTCGCGCCGCACCGCGTCTTCGGTGCGCTTGTTCATGACGATGATGCTGATGCGGCGGTTGACCGGGTTGAACGGGTCCTTCGCATCGAGGTGGGCGGCCGAGGCCAGGCCCACCACGCGCAGCACCTTGTCGTCCTGCAGCCCGCCCAGCACCATCTCGCGACGCGAGGCGTTGGCGCGGTCGGCCGACAGTTCCCAGTTGCTGTAGCCGGCATCGCTGTAGTACGGCGTCGAATCGGTATGCCCCGAGATCCCCAGCTTGTTCGGCACCTCGTTGAGCACCATGCCGATGATGTGCAGGATCTCTTTCGTGTACGGCTGCAGCTCGGCCTTGGCCAGCGCGAACATCGGGCGGTTCTTCTCGTCCACGATCTGGATCCGCAAGCCTTCGCTGGTAATGTCGAGCAGCAGCTGGTTCTGGTACTTCTTGAGCATCGGATTGACCTCGATCGCCGACTCGATGCGCGCTTTCAGCGTCTGCAGGCGGAAGCTCTCCTCGCGCGCCAGCGCGGCCTTGGCCGCCTGCAGGTCGTAGGTCTTCTTCTCGGGCGGCGAATCGCCGCGCTTGACCTGGCCGGCGGTGCGGGTCAGGTCTTCGCCGCCGCCCTTGATCACCGACGACGAGTCGCCCGAACCCGAGCCGCCCGCCATCGCCACCTTCAGCGGTGTCTTGAAGTATTCGGAAATGCCGACCAGGTCGCCCTTGGCGGTCGAGCCCAGCAGCCACATGAGCAAAAAGAACGCCATCATCGCGGTCACGAAGTCGGCGTAAGCGATCTTCCAGGCGCCGCCGTGGTGGCCGCCGGCCACCTTCTTGATGCGCTTGATGACGATGGGCCGCGCGTTGTCGTCAGCCATGCGCGCCTCCCTTCATGCAACCAGGGGTGAAGTCGAATGCGGTCATCGCGGCTTACTTCTTCTTGATGTGCTGTTCGAGCTCGGCGAACGTCGGGCGCTCGGTCGAGTAAAGCACCTTGCGGCCGAACTCGACGGCCAGCGCCGGGGCATAGCCGTTCAGGCTCGCCAGCAGCGTGACCTTCACGCACTGGAACATCTTGGTCGACTCTTCGAGCTTCTGTTCCAGCACGCTCGCCAGCGGGGTGACGAAGGCGTAGGCCAGCAAGATACCCAGGAAGGTGCCGACCAGCGCCTTCGCAATCAGGATACCCAGCTCGGCGGGCGGCAGGCCGACCGATTCCATGGTGTGGACCACGCCCATCACCGCCGCCACGATGCCGAAGGCCGGCAGGCCGTCGCCGACCTTGGCGATCACGTGGGCCGGAATCGCTCCTTCGTGATGATGGGTCTCGATCTCGTTGTCCATCAGGTTTTCGATCTGCATCGCGTCCATATTCCCCGACACCATCAGGCGCAGGTAATCGGTCATGAATTCGACGATATGGTGGTCGGCCAGCACCGCCGGATACTTGGAGAACAGCGGCGACGATTCCGGCGCCTCGATGTCGCCTTCGATCGACATCAGGCCTTCCTTGCGCACTTTCGACAGCACGTCGAATTGCAGCGCCATCAGCTCCATATACATGTCCTTGGTGAACTTGGAGCCCTTGAACACGCTCGGCAAGGCCTTCATGGTGGCCTTGATCGATTTGCCGTTGTTACCGACAAAGAAGGCGCCAAAGGCGGCGCCGCCGATCATCAAGAGTTCGATCGGCTGCCACAGCGAAGCCAGGTGGCCGCCGGCGAGCGCAAACCCGCCGAACACGCAGGCGCAAACGATGATGTAACCAACAATCACTAACAAGGGATTTTGCTCCAGAAAAGCCTGTTTCGACCTCGTCCTGAGGGCCCGAAACCGGTAATTTCAGAAAAAGTTTATTCAGGGAACTACTCTAGCTGGAGAATGGCCCACGGGCAAGAAAAACTCCCTGAATACTCACCATTTGTCGCCTAAAAGTCCCACATGTACAGCGCCGGCCCCTCTGTGGTCGGATGGATAACCCGGCTCGGGGGGCGGTCTTCGATGACGAATTCGTAACTGAAAAGCGTCGAGCCGGGCCGCATCTCGCGCGCGGCCTTGCGCCACAGCGCGCTCATCGCGGCGGGCGACAGGTAGGCGAACACGGCGTCGTAGTCGCCGAGGTCGAGTTTTTCGTAGTCGCCGCGGATGAAGCGCGCGCCGCTACGAGTGGTCAAGGCGCGCAGGTGGCTGGCCAGCCACGGCAGCGGCGCCAGCTCGATGCCCTCGATGCGTGACTCCGGCCGGCGCCGCTGCAGCTCGAGCACCAGGCCGCCGATGCCGCTGCCGATGTCGATCACGCGCAGCGGCCGGCCCTGCGGCAGCGCGGCCGCCACGGCTTCCCACACCTTGCGTCCGGACGGGTAGTACGGTACCTGGGTGCGGTAGGTCGACCAGTACAGCAACAGCAGGAACAGGAAGACGGCGAGGAAGGCGGCCGGCGGGATGGCCAGGGCGCTGGCGCCCAGCAGCGCCAGCGGAAAGCCGAACTGGATCGCGCGCCACCAGCTGGCTAGGGCCCGCCACCAGGACAGCAGCGCGGCCAACATGCCTTGCGCCAGGGCGACATGCCAATATGACAAGACCATCCCGCTGCTGGCGAGCAGGTAGACGATGGCGAGGGTGAGTGGAAAGGCGGCGACCTGGATCAGGAGCGCGCGGACCGCCGGAAAACCCAGCAAGCGCGGCGCCAAGGTCAGGCGATGTCCCGGCCGGCGGAATCGTCGTCGGCCGCATCGGCGACGGCGCGCTCGGCCGCTTCGCGGGCATCCTTGGCCTTGCGGGTCTTGCCGGCGCGCGAAGGCATGTGGCACAGGCCGCACAGGTAGTCGGCATTCAGGTCGAGGGCGTTGACGATGAACTTGCCCTGGCAGCGGCTGCACGGGGCCAGCAGCAGCATGCCACTCTGGAAGAAGCGCACCAGGGTCCAGGCGCGCGTGAGCGACAGCAGCGGTTCTTCGCCCGGCGCCGGCGGCATCTGTTCGAGGTAGAGTTTATAGGCCTTCATGACGGCCTGGATGCCCGAGGCGCCGGCGTGCTCCACCAGGAACTGGTGGATGTTCATGAACAGCGAGGAGTGGATGTTCGGTTGCCAGGTCAGGAACCAGTCGGTGGAGAACGGGAGCATGCCCTTGGGTGGAGAGACACCCTTGAGCTCCTTGTACAGCTTGAGCAAGCGTTCGCGCGACAGCGAGACCTCGGT
>DDKG01000047.1:4745-14086 GCA_002339265.1 Massilia sp. UBA2604
GCGGCCCCACCAAGTGGCCGCTGGCAGGGATTATACGATCTCTTCGACCGGCTGGCCCGCCATCAGGATGGCAGCGTGCGATTGCGCCAGGCTGCGTTCCTTGGTGTGGCTGGTCAGCATGCCCAGGATCGCGGTGTCGTCGAAGCGGAAGCGGGCCAGCATCATGTTGCCGCCGGCGAGCTTCAGGATCTGGGCATTGCTCATGCCTTCGATCAGGTCGGCGATCTCGGCCGACACGCCAAGGCGGAAGATGGCGGTGACTTTATCGGCACGAATCATCTGCTGGGCCAGCATCAGGTAGCTCAGGTTTGCGTCGCGAATCTCAGCCATCATGTCGTTCATCGTCATCTTCTCTCTCCGTTGGTTGTTTCGGCGTTGTTTGTGTTGCCGACGAGATAGATTCTGACTGTGGGGAAACTTTTCAGGAATTGGACAAAACCTGTATTTGGGATAGGCGAACGACGAGGGAGAGCCGTAGGAGTTTGTCTGACAAACGCCTCTGGCTCCCTATGAAAACCCACGGAAAAATCGGGCTGAAACGGCGCCGGGAAGCACCTTGATTTAGGTCTACGTCAGACTCGGTCTGTCGCAGATTCACTACAGGTTTTGCTGAATTTACTGTCGGAAACTCAGAAATTTCCGTTTTCTTGTGTGTGCACTTGTTGCTTTTATGCACTTCACTCATCCATTAACGGCAGCCTGCAGGCGGACTTTAGGGCTGTTTGAAAATATTTTTTGATATTTTTTCGACGCCTTTCCGTCCTTCTGACTCGTTATCGGACAGCTCATCAGGAACTTTAGGGTCGGATGCAAAAATATTTCAAAAAAATTTCGTTACCCCATTTAATGCTGTAACGGCAACATTCGGCTGCCGATGGACGATGGAACTTGCTACACTGCCGACCTGCACGCATTCTTGAAGCGTCAACTATCTATATATATGGAACCGGCATGACCGCACCCACCACCACCCGCGCCGATTGCCTGGCGCGCGACGCGCATGATCCGCTGGCCGGGCTGCGCACCCGCTTCGACCTGCCCGAGGGCGTCATCTACCTGGACGGCAACTCGCTCGGCGCCCGTCCGCGCGCTGCCCTGGCCCGCGCCCAGGAGGTAGTGGCGCAGGAATGGGGAACCGACCTGATCAAGAGCTGGAACACGGCCGGCTGGTTCGACATGCCCAAGCGCCTGGGCGACCGCCTGGCCCCGCTGGTCGGCGCCGCTCCCGGCGAGGTGGCCGTCACCGACACCACCTCGCTCAACCTGTTCAAGGCGCTGGCCGCCGCGCTGCGTATCCAGTCCGAAGGCGCCAGCGCGGCTCGCCGCGGTGGCGACCGCCGCGGTGGCGACCGCCGCACCATCGTCACCGAACGCAGCAACTTCCCGACCGATATCTATATGGCCGAAGGCCTGAGCCGCTGGCTGGAGCGTGGCTACCGGGTGCGCCTGGTCGACAGCGTGGACGAGATCCCGGCCGCGCTCGATGCCGATTGCGCAGTGCTGATGCTCACCCATGTCAACTACCGCACCGGCTACCAGCACGACATGGCCGCCCTGACCCGCCTGGCGCACGAAGCCGGGGCGCTGGCGGTCTGGGACCTGGCCCATTCGGCGGGCGCGGTACCGGTCGACCTGCATGCCGCCGGCGCCGACTTCGCCGTCGGCTGCACCTATAAATACCTGAACGGCGGGCCGGGCGCACCGGCCTTCATCTGGGTGCCGCACAAGCACCAGGCACGGTTCGACCACCCGCTGTCGGGCTGGTGGGGCCACGCCAGCCCGTTCGCGATGGCGCCGGCCTTCGCCCCGGTGGCCGGCATCGGCCGCGCCCTATGCGGCACGCAACCCATCGTCTCGCTGGCGCTGGTCGAATGCGGCCTGGAGATCTTCGAGGCGACCGACATGGCGGCGCTGCGCGCCAAGTCGCTGGCCTTGACCGACCTGTTCATCGACCTGGTCGAGCGCCGCTGCGCCGGCCATCCGCTGGGCCTGGTGACGCCGCGCGAGCACGCGCGCCGCGGCAGCCAGGTCAGCTTCACCCACCCGCACGGCTATGCGGTCATGGCCGCTTTGATCGCGCGCGGCGTGATCGGCGACTACCGCGAACCCGAGATCATGCGCTTCGGCTTCACGCCGCTGTGTACAAGCTTCGCCGACGTCTGGGATGCGGTGGAGATCCTGAAGGACATCCTGGACCGCAAGGCCTACGACGTCGACGCCGCCCGCGGCCTTGTCACGTAGGGTGGGCGGCTTTGCCGTCCACGCGTCGATTGTTACAACCCGAACGACCACACCATGACCGACACAAGCAAAGAGCAGCCCGCCGAATGGCACGGCGCCAAAATGGACTTCAAGGAAGCCATGAGCTACGGCGACTACCTGGGCCTGGACCAGATCCTGAACGCCCAGCATCCGCGCTCGCCCAACCACAACGAGCTGCTGTTCATCGTCCAGCACCAGACCAGCGAACTGTGGATCAAGCTGATGCTGCACGAGCTGCAGGCGGTGCGGCGCCACATCCGCGAAGGCAACCTGCCGCCCGCCTTCAAGATGCTGGCGCGGGTGGCGCGCATCATGGACCAGCTGGTGCACGCCTGGGACGTGCTGGCCACCATGACCCCGCCCGAATACACGGCGATCCGCCCCTACCTGGGCGCCTCGTCGGGATTCCAGTCCTTCCAGTACCGCGAACTAGAGTTCATCCTCGGGAACAAGAACTCGGCCCTGCTGGCGGTGCACGAAAAGTCGCCCGACGCCCACGCCCTGCTGGAGCGCGAACTCGCGCTGCCCTCGATCTACGACGAGGCGGTGATGCTGCTGGCGCGCAGCGGCCTCCATATCGATCCGGCGCGCCTGGACGCCGACTGGACCGGGCCGACCCGCGCCGACGACTCGGTCAAGGCGGCCTGGCTGCAGGTGTATGGCGATACCGAGCGCCACTGGGCGCTGTACGAGCTGGCCGAGAAGCTGGTCGACCTGGAGACCGCCTTCCGCTTCTGGCGCTTCCGCCACGTCAGCACGGTCGAGCGCATCATCGGCTTCAAGACCGGCACCGGCGGCACCGCCGGCGTGAGCTACCTGCGCAAGATGCTGGACGTGGTGCTGTTCCCCGAACTGTTCGCGCTGCGCACCGAACTGTAAGAGGCACGGCGCGCCCGGGACCGCGGGCCGCGCACCGAGCACGTGAGTCCCGCACACTGAGCACGTCAGTCCCGCACACTTTGCCCGTCATTCCCGCGGAGGCGGGAATCCAAGTATGCATGCGCCCCACCTCAGTTCGACCGAGCCACGAAGCAAAGGCCTTGGGTTCCCGCCTCCGCGGGAACGACGTGCGAGGGCCGCGGGATGGAGGTCATGTGCCAACGGTGCCAACGGTGCCAACGGTGCCAACGGTGCCAACGGTGCCAACGGTGCCAACGGCCCGGCTGGCGTCGCCTTCGGCCCGTTTTGCATTAATATAAACGCCATGCGCGCCGCCCCCTCCCCCCTCGACCAGCCGTTCTCGGTCTACCTCGACCTGGTCCGCTTCCTGGCGGCGCTGGCGGTCGTGGCGATGCACATGCGCCAGTTCGGCCTGGTCGAAGCACCCGGCGCCGACCTCCTGACCCTGCTCGGACGCGAGGCCGTGATGGCCTTCTTCGTGCTGTCGGGCTTCGTGATCGCCTACACCACCGAACAGCGCCGCCCGAGCGCGCGCGACTATGCGCTGGCGCGCGCCGCCCGCATCTATTCGGTGGCGCTGCCGGTGCTGCTGCTGGCCTTCGCCTGCGCCAGCCTGGTGCGCGGCCACCTGATGACCGGCATGGACCTGCACTATCAGCTGGCCAAGCCCTGGTTCTACATCCCCTTCCACCTGCTGTTCCTGGGCGACCTGTGGTCCCTGTCCGAAGTGCCGCCCTGGCTCGGCCCCTGGTGGTCGCTCAACTACGAGGTCTGGTACTACGTGCTGTTCGGCGTCGCCTGCTACGTGCGCGGAGCGTGGCGGCTGCCGGCCCTTGGCCTGGTGCTGGCCGTCATGGGCCTCAAACTGTGGCTGCTGCTGCCGGTCTGGCTGGCCGGGGTCGCGCTCTACCATTGGCAGGCGCGCCATACGCTGGCATGCGGCCTGGCCCGCCTGGGCTGGATCGCCAGCCTGGTCCTGCTGGTGGTCTACGAAGCCAGCGGGATCGAGGAAGCCCTGCGCGCGGCCGGCCGTGCATCCTGGCTCGGGCAAGCCTTCGCGCTGGGGAATGCCGACCGCTTCCTGGCCGACTATGTGTTCGGCCTGATAGTGTGCCTGAATTTCGCCTGCGCGCGTTTCGCCCGCTTCGACGCCCTGCTGCGCGTCGCGCCGCCGATCCGGCGCCTGGCCTCGTATACCCTGACGCTCTACCTGTCGCACGCGCTGGTGCTGATCGCCTGGCCCGCGCTGTATCCGCACGACCCGGGCAGCGTGACGGACCTGCTGGCCTTGGGCCTGGCCGTCGCCGTCGCCACCGCCGTCCTCGGCCTGCTGACCGAGCAGCGCAGGGACGTGTTCCGGCGCCTGCTCGCGCGCCTGGCGCCGGTACGGCGCCCTGCACGCCTGGCGCCCGCCGCCCCATTCAAGGAGAAGCAAGATGAAGTGTGATGTCCTGATCCTGCCCGGCCTGTGGAATTCCGGCCCGCGCCACTGGCAATCGCTGTGGCATGAACGCAACCCGCACTGGCGCCGCGCCGCGCACCGCGACTGGACCAATCCCCATTGCGACGAATGGGTGGCCGAGCTGGACGCCGCCATCGCCGACTGCCAGGGCGCGCCGATCCTGGTGGCGCACAGCCTGGGCTGCATGCTGGTCGCGCACTGGGCGCTGTCCGGCTCCCCGCTCAAGGTGGCCGGCGCCTTCCTGGTCGCGCCGAGCGATGTCGAGGCGCCGACCTATCCGGCCGAGCTCAATTGCTGGGCCCCGATCCCGCTACAGCCACTGCCCTTCCCCAGCCTGGTGGTCGGCAGCGCCAACGATCCCTTTTCCAGCATCGAGCGCACCGGCGCCTTCGCCGGCGCCTGGGGCAGCCGTCTGGTCGAGATCGGAGACGCCGGCCATTTGAATACCGACTCGGGCCACGGCGAATGGCCCGAGGGCCTGCGCCTGCTGGAGCAGTTCTGCGACGAGGTGTCGGGCGCATGACGGTCCTGCACAGCGCGCGCCTGCGCTTCGAACCGGTGACCGATGCGCATTACGAGGGCATGCGCGCACTGAACGGCGACCCCGAAGTCATGCGCTACATTACCGGCCAGCCCGAGACGCCCGAGGAAACCCGCGCCGTCATCGCGCGGGTCAAGGCACGCTGGGGGACGCTCGGCTACTCGTGGTGGAATTTCATCGAACAGGACACCGGCGAACTGGTCGGCGCCGGCTGCATCCAGCACTTGGGCCACGATGTCGCCAATCCGCACGAAATCGGCTGGCGCTTGCGCCCCGACCGCTGGGGGCGCGGCTATGCCATCGAAGCGGCCGAGCGCATGGCGCGCGTCGCCTTCGAGGAGTTGCAGGCGCCTCTGCTGTGCGCGATCTGCGACCCGGCCAACCTGCGATCGACGCACATCATGGAAAAACTCGGCATGCGGTTTCGCGCCGAAGAAGTCTGGCATGGGCGCCCGACCCTGGTCTACGAGATTGGCCGCGACGCGTGGCAGGCGCGCGGCCAGGCATGAAGACCTTCCACGGAAGCTGCCACTGCGGCGCGGTGCGCTACGAGGCGGACATCGACCTGGCCCTCGGCACCGTCAAGTGCAACTGCTCGATCTGCAGCAAGATGCGGTTCTGGGCCGTGCAGGTATCGCCAGGCGCGTTCCGCCTGCTGCAGGGCCAGGACGTCCTGCGCGAATACCGCTTCCATAGCCGGCGCGACGGACATTGCTTCTGCGGCGAGTGCGGCATCAATGTGTTCTCGACCGGCGACGCGCCGCGCTCGGGCCCGTTCGTCGCGGTCACCGTCGCCAGCCTGGACGACCTGCCGGTGGCGGACTTGCTGGCCGCGCCAGTGCGCCACATCGACGGCCGCAACGACAACTGGAACACGCCGCCGGCGGAGACTCGCCATCTGTGACGCGAGCATGAGCGGCACGGGCAAGACCACGCGCGCCACCCTGATCGGGCTGCTAGCGATCGTGCTGTGGAGTTCGATCGTCGGCCTGATCCGCAGCGTGAGCGCAAGCTTCGGCGCGACCGGCGGCGCGGCGCTGATCTATACGGTCGCCTCCCTCCTGCTGCTGCTCACGGTCGGCCCGAGCAAGGTGCGCGCTTTCCCGCGCGCCTACCTGGCCTGGGGCAGCGTCCTGTTCGTCGCCTACGAGATGTGCCTGGCGCTGTCGATCGGCTATGCCAATACCGACCGCCAGGCCATCGAGGTGGGCATGGTGAACTACCTGTGGCCGGCCTTTACGATGGTGTTCGCTATCGTGTTCAACGGCCAGGCGACGCGCTGGCCGATCGTGCCGGGCGTGGCGCTGGCGCTCGCCGGCGTGTGCTGGGTGCTGGGCGGCGACGCCGGCCTCGATCCCGCCGCCATGGCGGCCAATGTCCGCGACAACCCGCTCAGCTACGGCCTGGCCTTCGTGGGCACGCTGATCTGGGCCAGTTACTGCACCATCACCGCCAGGATCGCGAACGGCAGCAATGGCGTCACGCTGTTCTTCATGCTCACCGCGCTGGCGCTGTGGGTCAACTACCTGATCGTGGGCGGTGCACCGCTGCGCTTCGACACCCAGTCGGTCGTCCACCTGCTGCTGGCCGCCGCCGCGATGGGCTTCGGCTATGCGGCATGGAACGTCGGCATCTTGCACGGCAACGTCACGGTGCTGGCCGGGGCCTCCTACTTCATTCCCGTGCTGTCGGCGGCGCTGGCGGCGCTGATGCTCGATACGCCGCTGTCGTTCTCGTTCTGGCAAGGTGCGGCGATGGTGTGCGCGGGGTCGGTCCTGTGCTGGCTCGCGACGCGGCGCAGGCCCTAGCGCCTTGCGTATTGCGCGGATCTGTCAAATGGACGACAATGAGAATAATTCTCATTTCTATTTAAAACGTCCTTGTCCTCGCCTCTCCTCTCCGAAGAAAGATCGGCATGACAACGCAGGTCCTGGTCGTTGCGCTGTTCGGCATGGCCGCCTTTGCCGCCTCGCTCAGCGGCTTCCTCGCGCTTGGCCTGGCAACCGACCGTCACTGGCAAGAGGCTGCTGAGACCATGCACCGGCCACGCCTGCGCAAGCTCGTACAGGCGTTCGGTGCGCTGGCCTTGCTTGCATCCTTGCTGTGCTGTGGCGCGTTGCGCACGCATGGGCATGGATTCGTGCCCTGGATCGCCTGCCTGACGGCGGCGGTATGGATCGCGATCGGCCTGCTGTCGTATGGTGTCGCAGCGGCGGCGCGCACGCTGCGCCTGACTGCGGGATTGGCGGCGCTGGGCTGCGTGGCAGCGCTGGCGCTGCGGTTCGGGTAAAAGTACCGTCAACGTAAAAACGTCGTCCCCGCGTAGGCGGGGACCCAAGTTTGCACGCGTTACGACAACGCAGGCAGTACTTGGGTCCCCGCCTCCGCGGGGACGACGTGCATGGGCTAACGAAAGAAAAGCGTAGCCGAGTTACTTGGCCGTCGCCAGCAGCATCTCGTTCAGGCGCTTCACGAACGACGCCGGATCGACCAGGCTGCCGCCCTCGGCCAGCATCGCCTGGTCGAACAGGATGTGGGCCCAGTCGGCAAAACGGGCGCCGCTTGCGTCCTCGTACTTCAGGCGCTGCACCAGCGGGTGGTCCGGGTTGATCTCGAGGATCGGCTTCGATTCCGGAGCTTCTTGCCCGGCGGCCTTCAGCATGCGCAGCAGGTTGCCCGACAACTCGTTTTCGTCCGCCACCAGGCAGGCCGGCGAGTCGGTCAGACGGAAGGTCACGCGCACGTCCTTGGCCTTCTCGCCCAGGGCGCCCTTCATGCTCTCGACCAGTTCCTTGTAGCCGGCCTCGGTCTCGGCGTGTTCCTTCTTCTCCGCCTCGTCTTCCAGCGCGCCCAGATCCAGGCCGCCCTTGGCGACCGACACCAGTTCCTTGCCTTCGAACTCGGTGAAGAACGACAGCATCCACTCGTCGACGCGGTCGGTCATCAGGATCACCTCGACGCCCTTCTTGCGGAAGATCTCGAGGTGCGGGCTGTTCTTCGCCGCCTGGTAGTTGTCGGCCGTGACGTAATAGATCTTGTCCTGGCCTTCCTTCATGCGGCCGACATAGTCGGCGAACGACACGGTCTGCCCGTCCGACTCGACCGCGGTCGAGGCGAAGCGCAGCAGCTTGGCGATGCGGTCCTTGTTGGTGGCGTCCTCGCCGATGCCTTCCTTGAGCACCTGGCCGAATTCCTTCCAGAAGGTCGCGTACTTGTCCTTGCCGGCCTGTTCCTCCGAGTTCGCCATTTCCTCGAGCATGCCCAGCACGCGCTTGGTCGAGCCTTCGCGGATCACGCGCACGTCGCGCGACTCTTGCAGGATTTCGCGCGAGACGTTCAGCGGCAGGTCGCTTGAATCGATCACGCCCTTGATGAAGCGCAGGTAGGTCGGCATCAGCTGCTCGGCGTCGTCCATGATGAACACGCGCTTGACATACAGCTTGATGCCGCCGCGCTTGTTGCGGTCCCACAGGTCGAACGGCGCGTGGGCCGGCACGTACAGCAGCTGGGTATATTCGCTGCGGCCTTCCACCCGGTTGTGGGTATGGGTCAGCGGGTCCTGGAAGTCGTGCGAAACGTGTTTATAGAACTCGTTGTACTGTTCTTCGGTGATGTCCGATTTGCTGCGCGCCCACAGCGCGCTGGCCTGGTTCACGGTTTCCAGTTCGTCCCTGACGACGGTGGCCTTCTGCTCTTCGTCCCACTCTTCCTTCTGCATCACGATCGGCAGCGAGATGTGGTCGGAATACTTGCGGATGATCGACTTCAGCTTCCACGACGACAGCAGCTCTTCCTCGCCTTCGCGCAGGTGCAGGACGACGTCGGTGCCGCGCCCGACCTTCTCGATCTGCTCGATCGAGTACTCGCCCTCGCCGCGCGATTCCCAGCGTACGCCCTGTTCGGCGAAGGCGCCGGCGCGGCGGGTATTGACGACGATCTTCTCGGCCACGATGAAGCCCGAATAGAAGCCGACGCCGAACTGGCCGATCAGGGCCGCGTCTTGCTGCTGGTCGCCCGACAGCTTGCTGAAGAATTCCTTGGTGCCCGACTTGGCGATGGTGCCCAGGTGCGCGATCACCTCGTCGCGGCTCATGCCGATGCCGTTGTCCGAGATCGTAATGGTCTTCGCATCCTTGTCGAACGAGACCTTGATTCTCAGTTCATGGTCGTTGCCGT
>DDKG01000046.1 GCA_002339265.1 Massilia sp. UBA2604
CCTGGAATTTACGGTCGCGGCCCTGCTTGGCCGAACCGCCTGCCGAGTCACCCTCGACGATGTACAGCTCGGCCAGCGCCGGGTCGCGTTCCTGGCAGTCGGCCAGCTTCGACGACAGGCCCAGGCCGTCCATCACGCCCTTGCGGCGGGTCAGGTCGCGCGCCTTGCGCGCCGCTTCGCGGGCACGGGCGGCTTCGACGATCTTGCCGCAGATGATCTTGGCGTCGTTCGGCTTTTCCATCAGGAAGTCGGTGAGCGTCTTGGCGACGATTTCCTCGACCGGGCCGCGCACTTCCGACGACACCAGTTTATCTTTGGTCTGCGACGAAAATTTCGGTTCAGGCACTTTGACCGACAGCACACAGGTCAGGCCTTCGCGCATGTCGTCGCCCGAGATCTCGACCTTGGCCTTCTTGGCGAAGTCGTTCTCGTCGATGTACTTGTTGATCACGCGCGTCATCGCCGCACGCAGGCCGGTCAGGTGGGTGCCGCCATCGCGCTGCGGGATGTTGTTGGTGAAGCACAGCACCTGCTCGTTGAACGAGTCGTTCCACTGCATCGAGACGTCGACCGAGATATTCGTGTTCTGGTCCGACATGCGGTCGCCGGTCGCCTGGAACACGCTCGGGTGCAGCACGGTCTTGGCCTTGTTGATGTACTCGACGAAGCCGCGGGTGCCGCCCTCGAAGGCGAACAGCTCTTCCTTGCCGGTGCGCTGGTCGGTCAGCTTGATGCTGACGCCATTGTTCAGGAACGACAGTTCGCGGATACGCTTGCTCAGGATCTCGTAGTGGAACTCCACCAGCGTGAAGATCTGTTCGTCGGCCCAGAAATGCACCTCGGTGCCGCGCTTGTCGGTCTCGCCGATCACCTTCATCGGGGACACTTCCACGCCATCGACCACCTCGATCAGGCGATCCACCGGCACGCCGCGGGTAAATTCCAACTGGTGCACCTTGCCGTTCTGCCGCACGGTCACGCGCAGCAGCTTCGACAATGCGTTCACGCAGGATACGCCGACGCCGTGCAGGCCGCCCGACACTTTATAGGAGTTCTGGTTGAACTTGCCGCCGGCGTGCAGCTCGGTCAGGGCGATCTCGGTGGCCGAGCGCTTCGGCTCATGCTTGTCGTCCATCTTGACGCCGGTCGGGATGCCGCGGCCGTTGTCGGTGATCGAAATCGAGTTGTCGGAGTGGATCGTGACGTGGATCTCGGTGCAATAACCGGCCAGCGCTTCGTCGATCGAGTTGTCGAGGACCTCGAACACCAGGTGGTGCAGGCCGGTGCCGTCCGAGGTGTCGCCGATATACATGCCCGGGCGCTTGCGCACCGCTTCAAGGCCTTCCAGGATCTGGATCGAGGACGCGCCGTAATCATCCGCATTTGGTGCGGGCTTTTCTGCTGGGATATTCTCGGACATGGACTGCTTTCTATAAAACGGGTGGATCCGGTTGCGTGTGGCCTGCAACCTGGAGCCGTCGTTCCCGCGCAGGCGGGAACCCAATTTTTGCTCGCTAAGCTGAAAACTTAGGTTCCCGCCAAGGCGCCCGGCGAGGGCGGGAACGACGAATCAGGGGGTTAATTAATCAGATGCGCATCGGCATGACGACATACTTGAAGTCGCCATTGTCGGGAATCGAGATCAGGGCCGACGAATTCGAGTCGCCCAGGGCGATGTTCACCTGGTCGCACTTGAGGTTGTTCAGCACGTCGAGCAGGTACGTCACGTTGAAGCCGATATCGATCGAATCACCGCCGTAGTCGATCTCGAGTTCTTCGACCGCTTCTTCCTGGTCGGCATTGGTCGAGCTGATCTTCATGACACCAGGCTCGATGATGCAGCGCACGCCCTTGAATTTATCGCTGGTCATGATCGCGGCGCGCTGCAGCGAACGCAGCAGTTCATCGCGGCTGATCGTGAAGTCGTTCTTGTAACCCTTCGGGATTACGCGGGTGTAGTCAGGGAACTTGCCTTCGACCAGCTTCGAGACCAGCTCGATGTCGGCGAAAGTCAGTTTTACCTGCGAGGCCGCGATGTCCAGGCGCACGGTTTCGTCGCTTTCTTCCAGCAGGCGCTGCAGCTCGATGATGGTCTTGCGCGGGATGATGACTTCCTGGCGCTCGAACTGCTGCTCGGTCTCCACCTGGCAGAACGCCAGGCGATGGCCGTCGGTCGCCACGGCAATGATATTGCTGCCGTCCAGCACCAGCAACAGGCCGTTCAGGTAGTAACGGATGTCCTGCTGGGCCATCGAGAAGTACACCATATTGAACAGGTGTTTCAGCGTCTTCTGCGGCAGGGTGACGGAGGCGTTGTAGCTGTCGGCCACCGACACGGTCGGGAATTCCTCGGCCGCCAGGGTTTGCAGCGCGAAGCGCGACTTGCCGCTCTGGACCGCCAGGCGCTTGTTCTGCAGGGTCATCGTGACGTCGCCCGATTCCGGCAGCGCGCGCAGGATGTCGAGCAGCTTACGTGCGGCCACCGTGGTGCCGGTCACGTCGTCGCCCGAGCCGATATTGGCGTGCGTGGTGATCTGCACTTCGGTGTCGGTCGACAGGAAGGACACGCTCTCGCCGTTCTTGCGAATGAGGATATTGGCCAGAATCGGCATAGTGTGCCGACGCTCGACAATACCGCTCACGATCTGCAGTGGCCGGAGAAGCGTATCTCGGGTGGTTTTGACCAATTGCATAGTTATCCTCAGTACGTTTGAAAGGTGATGTGTTACTAAAGCGATATTGTGCCATTGCCTGAGGCAAACACAAAAAAACTGCTCAAAGGGCGGGCGATCAGCCCTTGAGCGTTTGTTCCAGCACGTGCAGCTCGTGGTTGCACTCTGGATTTTTCTGACGGTCGCCAGCGATCTTGCGCACCGCGTGCAGCACGGTGGTGTGGTCGCGGCCGCCGAACAGTTCGCCGATTTCCGGCAGACTCTTTTGCGTGAGTTCTTTTGCCAGGTACATGGCGATCTGGCGCGGACGGGCGATGTTCGCCGGCCGGCGCTTCGAATACATGTCCGCGACCTTGATGTTGAAGAAGTCGGCCACCGTCTTCTGGATGTTTTCCACAGAGATTTGACGGTTCTGCACCGACAGCAAATCCTTGAGCGCTTCCTTGACCACGTCGATGGTGATGTCCTTGCCGTGGAAGCGCGAGTAGGCCAGGATCTTGCGCAGCGCGCCTTCCAGCTCACGGACGTTGGAGCGCAGGTGCTTGGCCACGAAGAAGGCGACGTCGTCCGACAGGGTCACGTCCTCGGACTGCGCCTTCTTCAAGAGGATCGCCACGCGCATCTCGAGCTCGGGCGGCTCGATCGCCACCGTCAGGCCGGAATCGAAGCGCGAGATCAGGCGGTCGTCCATGCCCGTGATCTCTTTCGGATACGTATCCGAGGTGATGATGATCTGCTTCTTGGCCGCGATCAGCGCCTCGAACGCATAGAAGAACTCTTCCTGCGTCCGGCTCTTGCCACCGAAGAATTGAATATCGTCGATGAGCAGCATGTCGAGCGAGTGGTAATAGTGCTTGAAATCGTCGAAGCCCTTGCGTTGATAGGCGGTGACGACGTCGCGCACGTACTGCTCGGCGTGGATGTAGCGGATGCGCGCGTTCGGCTGGTCGGCCA
Organism: Massilia sp. UBA2604; assembly: GCA_002339265.1. Taxonomy (GTDB): domain Bacteria; phylum Pseudomonadota; class Gammaproteobacteria; order Burkholderiales; family Burkholderiaceae_D; genus Telluria. The sequence continues at coordinate 3,627 of DDKG01000046.1, forward strand.
TGACCTGGTTGCCGATCGCGTGGATCAAGTGGGTCTTACCGAGGCCGACGCCGCCGTAGAAGAACAGCGGGTTGTACGACACGCCCGG
>DDKG01000049.1 GCA_002339265.1 Massilia sp. UBA2604
GCGCACGAGCAGGCCAGCTACGACATCGTCAAGTTCGAGCTCGAGACCGCGCTGCGCCTGGGCGCCTTCCCCGAGCACCTGCTGCCGATGGACCAGATGTTCAATATGCCGGCCTTCATCGCAAACTATGCCGGCGGCGAAGGCGCCCAGCCGTTCGCCACGCCGAAGGACTACCGCAACTACCTGAATCGCCTGGACCAGATGGTCGTCTACATCGACCAGTCGATCGCGAACATGCGCGAAGGCGTCAAGCGCGGCATCGTGCATCCGCGCCAGCCAATCGAGTCGCTGCTGCCGCAGCTCAAGCAGTTGCAGGCCGCATCGAGCGAAGCCAGCATCTTCTACTCGCCGATCAAGAAATTCCCGGCCAGCTTCTCGGACGCCGACAAGCGCAGCCTGACCGACGCCTACCGCAAGACCATCGACAAGCTCAATCCGGCCCTGGATCGCCTGGCGAACTACGTCGAGAAGGACTACCTGCCGAAAACCCGCACCACGGCCGGATGGAATGCCCTGCCGAACGGCGCCGAGTGGTACAAGGCGCGCGTGGCGGCGATGACGACCACCACATTGAGCCCGGAGCAGATCCACGCGATCGGCCTGAAGGAAGTGGCGCGCATCCAGGGCGAGTACGGCAAGATCGGACCGAAGATGGGCTATGACGGCCCGGCCGCCGGCCTGCCGAAGTGGGTGTCCGAACAGTCGAAGTACAAGCCTTTCACGTCCGACCAGCAGGTGATCGAGGTGTTCCAGAAGCTGGACACCGAGGTGCGCGCCAAGCTGCCGGTCCTGTTCACCCTGATGCCGAAGGCGCCGCTCGAAGTGCGCCTGGAGCCGGAACTGACGCGCGAAACCGCATCGGACCATTACTCGGCGCCGGCGGCGGACGGCTCGCGCCCGGGCGTGTTCTGGTCGGTGGTGAACGATCCGACCAAGTACGGCCGCACCGGCATGGTCACGCTGTACCTGCATGAAGGCCAGCCAGGCCACCACTTCCACATCGCGCTGCTGCAGGAACTGGGCCTGCCCAACTTCCGCAAGTTCGGCGGCAACACCGCCTTCACCGAAGGCTGGGCGCTGTATGCCGAGACCCTGGGCAAGGAGATGGGGCTGTTCGACAAGCCGGAAGACTACTTCGGTCACCTGAACGACGAGATGCTGCGCGCCGCGCGCCTGGTAGTGGACACCGGCATGCACACCAAGGGCTGGAGCCGCGACCAGGGCATCAAGTACTTCCGCGATACGCTGGGCTACTCGGAGCTGGAAGCGCGTGCGCAGATCGAGCGCTATATGGTGATGCCTGGCCAGGCGCTGGCGTACAAGATCGGTTCGCTGAAGATCATGGAACTGCGCCAGCGTGCGCAGGCGGCGCTGGGCGATAAATTCAGCCTGCCGAAGTTCCATGAGGTGGTGCTGGATGAAGGCACCTTGCCGCTGGCGGTGCTGGAGGCGAAGGTGGATCGGTGGATTGCGGCGTCGAAGTAATCGTGACGGGCGCTTGACCGCGCCCTCAACCAACGTCGTTCCCGCGGAGGCGGGAACCCAAGTTTTTCGGAACCGCCGACACGTTCAAACGCATCGATCATGCTGGCAAACTTGGGTCCCCGCCTTCGCGGGGACGACGTTTCTACGCTGCGGATTGATGTGAATGCGCGTCAGCGCGCGATCATGAACACCGGATAGCGATTCCACTCCGGCTCGCGATACCGCGCGCAGTGGGCGTAGATGAAGTCCAGCACCGCCTCCTGGCTGGTCAGCAAGCCAGGATTCGCAGCCTTCCACTCGGCGAACTTCGCCGCCAATTCAGGTTCTTCGGCCAGCAGCTTCTCGGCCTCGTCCTCGAACACATAATCCGAATAGTGCTCCTTCTTCTCCAGCACGCTGTTGAAGAAGCCCCAGCGGAAGAAGCTGTCGTGGCCCAGCGGTTCCAGCATTTCGACCGCGTAGCGCGCCCGGTCCTGGTCCAGCGGCACGATGTAGTCGCCGGCGCGCAGCAGGACCTGCCCGATGCGGCGGTCCAGCGCCACCCCGTCATGGAACATATGGCCTTCGTAGGCCGTCGGACGCGAAGTCACCGACCCGATCTGGTAATACGCCACTTCCTGCACGCGATCCGCCTCGACACGCTCCATGCGTACGCCATTGATCTCCAGGCGCTCGATCGCCTCGCGCCACTGCTGCGGCACCACATAGGCCTGCGGCGCCGGCACGCTCACGTCGACCGGGAAGCTGTTGTAATAGGCGATGTCGCGCTCCCACGGGCTGCTGCGGTCGTAGTACAGGCGGGTGTAGTCGCCAATGGCGCTCTTCTTGTACTTGGCCTCGTAACCCTTGAAGCGGAAGCTCGACGGATTGGCCTCGTCCATCTTCCAGCGCACCGGCCACTCGGCTTGCTTGCGGCCTTCCGCGCGCGCCGCCCGGCGCAACGCCTGGATACGGTCGGCGTTCCTGACGGTGAACTCCAGCGCCACTTCGACCAGCGCCACCATCGACTCGTAACGGTCCTTGAACGGCTTGAGCATGTGCGTCTCGGGCATGAAGCCGATCGTGTGGTGCAGCGCCGCGTAGCCGGTCGAGAAGCGCGGCGTCTCGAGGAATTCGGCGATGCCGTGGTCCGGGCTGTCCTGCACCGGGTTCACGTAGGGACAGGTCGGCCAGCCGCGCGCATCCATGCAGGCATACATCGCGGGCAGCATCTCGGCGCGCAGGAACTCGCCCAGGCCGCCGCCCAGCTTGTCGGCCTGGGTGTGGATCAGGGTCATCGTGTAGCTGTAGTCGGCGCCGTTGGACGTGTGGGTGTCGACCATGACGTCCGGATCCCAGCGCGTGAACAGCGTATTGAACACGCGCGCGGTCAGGGTGTCGCACTTGACGAAGTCGCGGTTCAGGTCGAGGTGGCGGCTGTTACCGCGAAAGCCGAACTGCTCCGGCCCGTCCTGGTTCACGCGCGAGGTGTCGGCGCGGTTGAAGCTGCCGTCCACGTTGTACAGCGGGACGAACAGGAACACGGTCCGGCCCAGCGCAGCCAGTTTGGCGGGTTGCAGGCAGAAATCGCGCACGATCGCCATGCAGCCATCGACGCCTTCCGGCTCGCCCGGGTGGATGCCGTTATTGTTGAAGAAGACCGGCCGGCCCGCGGCCTTGATCGCATCGGCGTCGAACACGCCGTCGCTGCTGACCACGCCCGCATGGATCGGTACGCCCGCATCCGACACGCCCACTTTCTCGAAGCGCAGCACCTTCGGATAGTCGGCGGCGAGCGATTCGTACCAGGCGATGCACTCGGCCCAGGTGGTGGTCTGGTTCAGGTTGCCCTTTTCATAGGGCGTCAGCAATTCAATGGACATGGATCTTATCGTTGAGAGGTTGATGCTTCAGAAATCGCCGCCGGCACAGTTTGCGCCTGGGCCGGCAGGTTGAGCGGCAGCGCGATCGCGACGTCAGTGCCTTCGCCCGGGCTGGAGCGCACTTCGATCGTGCCCTGCAGCGCATAGGCGCGCTCG
>DDKG01000074.1 GCA_002339265.1 Massilia sp. UBA2604
CATCTATACGATGGCGCAATTTGCCTCGAGCTCGGAATTCACCATCATGCGCGCCTCGTCGATGTCGACCCGCCAGGCCGCCATGATGCTGTTCAAGATCGGCGCGGTATTCGTCCTGATCGCCTTCGTGTTCGGCGAACTGATCACGCCGCGCACGGCGCCGATCGCCGAGCGCATGCGCCTGACCGCCAAGGGCGGTTCGGTGTCGGCCGAGTTTCGCTCGGGCATGTGGACCAAGGACAGCGTGCACGCGGAAGGTGTGCGCGGCAACATCACCGGCTCGCGCTTCTTCAATGTGCGCCGCATCGCCCCCGATGGCCAGCTCGAGGACGTGCGCCTCTATGAGTTCGACAACAATATGCGCATCCGCTCGATCGTCACGGCGGCGCACGGCGCCTATGGCGGCAACAATACCTGGCGCCTGTCCAACGTCACCGAGACCATGTTCTCCAACAGCCGCGAGCTGCCCGCGCCCGGCTCGGCAGTCCCGGCCGGGCAGACCATCCAGAGCACCTATGGCCAGGAAACGGCCTCGGTCTCGACCCGCAAGCTCGACAGCTATGTGCTGGCGTCCGAGATCACGCCCAAGATCCTGTCGGTCTCGCGCTCCGACCCCGAACGCATGTCGGCCGCCGAACTGGCCGTGTACACCCGTCACCTGGCCGAAAACCGGCAAGAGACCGAGCGCTTCAAGGTGGCGTTCTGGAAAAAGGTCATCGATCCGTTCTCGATCTTCGTGCTGATGGCGCTGGCGCTGCCGTTCGCCTACCTGCACACGCGCAGCGGCGGCGTCAGCCTCAAGATCTTCATCGGCATCATGATCGGGGTGAGCTTCCTGCTCATCAATTCGCTGTTCTCGCACCTGGGCGTGCTGACCATCCTGCCGGCCTTCCTGACGGCGGTGGCGCCGAGCATGCTGTTCCTGCTGATGGCGCTCGGGGCGCTGTGGTGGGTGGAGAGACATTGATGAGCAGTCAACCGCAGCGAGGATTGGTCCTGTTCGCCCACGGCGCGCGCGCCGCCAGCTGGGCCGCGCCATTCGAGCGCCTGCGCGACGCCACCCAGGCGCAGGCGCCGGATGCCGAGGTGGCGCTGGCCTTCCTGGAACTGATGACGCCCAGCCTGCCGGACACGGTGGCGGCGATGGCCGCGCGCGGCATCGACCAGGTCACCGTGGTGCCGGTCTTCCTGGGACAGGGCGGCCACCTGCTGCGCGACCTGCCGGCCCTGTGCGACACCATCCGCGCCGCACATCCCGGCCTGAACCTGACCGTGGTCGGCGCGATCGGCGAAGACCCGGGCGTGCAACGCGCGATGACCGATTATTGCGTCGCTGCGCTCGGCACATGATATTTGCATCGGCGGCTTAATGTTCAAATAATATGTTGGTTTTGCGTCATATCGCCACATAATATTCAGTTCGCCTATATCAGGAACAAGCTGCCTGATGCATGATCGCCTGAAGCATTCTTCAGGACCTCATCATGAGCACCGAACTCGACTACGCCCCGGTCGGCATCGTTGACGACCGCGACACGCTGTTCACCACCCTGCACGACGGCGACCTCGCCGCCACCCTGAGCGCCATCGACACCGGCCCGCTGACCGGCGGGCGCTGGGTCATCGACGGCCAGGCCCAGCCTGGGCTGTTCCGGATCGCCTACGATCCCGCCGTCGACACCTCGGCGCGCCTGATCGTGGCGAACGCGGCGCTGCTCGAGGAAGGCAGGCCGACCTCGGTCACCGTGCACTACTACGACCACAACCAGCTCGACGCGCGCGGCAACCCCTTGCCTGGCCGCGGCATCGCCGAGACGCTGGTGTATGCGGTGGAGGCGGGGCGTACGCAAGGCCTGGCGGGCCTCAAGGCCGAGTCCGCGTTTGAGGCAGGCAGCGGTGGCGCCGCTCCGGCCATGGCGACGCTGGCCGATGGCCGCACGGCGACGGTGTGGCAGTCGAACGGCGGCGCGCTATGGTGCCGGATCGGGGAAGTCGCGTTCGAAATCGCCGGCGCGGCCGCAACCGGACCTGCTGTTACAGCGCTTGCCAACGGCGCTTGCGTGGTCGCTTACGGCATGGACGGCGGCATCGCCTGGCGCACCGTGGGCGCCGACGGCAGCATTGGCGCCGAGCACCGGCTTGAGGCCGGCGCGCACTTGGATGCCGCCATGCCCGACCTGGCCTTGTTGAAGGACGGTTCCTTCGCCCTGGCCTGGCGCGAAGGCGGGCAGGTCGCGGTGCGCCAGTTCGAGGCCGACGGTGCCCCGCGCGGCGCCGTCGAGACCTTCGGCGCGCTCGGGACGGCCTATAGTCCCCAAGTCGTGGCGCACGGCGACGGCTACGCCGTGTCGTGGGGCGAGATCGGCGACGGCAACGTCTACCTGGCGCGCAGCGGTGAAGCCCCGCTGGCCGTGAACGGCGACGGCATGGCGGCCAGCGACAGCACCGGCGCGCCGCTACCCGGCATGACGGCGCTGGCGGACGGCGGCTTCGTGGTCGCCTGGGACAGCTACGTCAACAACCCCTTCGGCTTCGCCAGCAGCGACATCTTCTTCCAGCGCTACGACGCCGCCGGCCAGCCGGCGGGCGGCATCACCCAGGTCAATACCGATTACGCCATTACCGGCCGTTTCGACGCCCAGGTGACGGCGCTGGATGGCGGCGGCTTCGTGGTGGCCTGGCAGGCGGGCGACTTCGATGGCAACGGAATCTACGGACGCCGCTTCGACGCCCGGGGCGAGGCGGTCGATGCGCGCGAGTTCGCGATCAACGAACTGCGCCAGGGCGACCAGGCCGGCCCGGCGCTGAGCGCACTGGCCAATGGCGGCTTCGCCGCGGCCTGGGTCGACACCCAGGCCGACGGCGCCACGGGCATCGAAACGCGGGTGCTGGCGGGTAGCGCACCTCAGGCGCTGATGGTCAGGCACGACATCGACGGCGTCGCCGGCCAAGCCTATCGGCTGTACGCGGCGGCCTTCGACCGCACGCCGGACCCGGAGGGGCTGGGTTACTGGATCGACGTGATGGACAAGGGCGTGAGCCTGCGCTCGGCGGCAGCCGGATTCACCGGCAGCCAGGAATTCATCGACCTGTATGGCGCCCACACGAGCGACGCGCAATTCGTCGACCTGCTGTACCAGAACACGCTGCACCGCGCGCCGGATGCGGATGGACGCCAGTTCTGGGTCGATGCGATGCAGGTCCAGCATGCAGCACGCGAAGAACTGCTGGCGCAGTTCAGTGAAAGCCCGGAAAACCAGGCGCAGGTGATCGGTGCGATCCAGGACGGGATCGCCTTCGTGCCGTGGGGTTGACTAGACCTGGTGTTCGCGCTTCGCGAGCGCTTCGCCCATCATCACAAGCACCGGACCCTGGCCCGGTTCGAGACCGCGCGCGAGGTCGGTCAGCGTCAGGCGCAGGATGCGCTCGTCGGCGCGGCTGCAGTTTTCCACCACCACGACGGGCAGGTCGGGACGCCGGCCCTCGGCCAGCAGGCGCTCGGCGGTGGCGGCGGCTTCGCGGCCACCCATGTACTGGACCAGGGTGTCGGTTTCGGGTAATGCGGGATGATCCGGTTCGTCCGGCGCCGTGCTGGAGGTGAAGAAGGCGACGCTGCGCGCCAGTCCGCGCTTGGTCAAAGGCTGCTTGGTCGCTGCAGCTGCGGCGACGGCGGTCGTGATGCCGGGGACGACCTCGACTTCGATGCCTTGCGCCTCCAGCGCGCGCAACTCTTCGTCGGCGCGGCCGAACAGCATCGGATCGCCGCCTTTCAGACGCACCACGAGCGCGTATTTGCGGGCGCAGTCGACCAGCTGTTCGTTGATCAGGGTCTGCGCCATCGAACGCTGGCCGGAGCGCTTGCCGACCGAGATTTTCTCTGCCCGCACGCACAGTTCCAGCATCTCGGGCGTGACGAGGGCGTCGTACAGGACGACGTCGGCCTGCGCCAGCAGGCGCGCGCCGCGCACCGTGATGAGATCAGCCGCGCCGGGACCGGCTCCTACCAGATATACTTTTCCCAGCGCCGCCATACGATCCCTTGGTAATGATTACTCTTCGATGCGGATCATACCCGCTGCGACGGTCTGGTGGGTGACTTCGTCGATCAGGATAAAGGCGCCGGTGGCGCGGATGTCGGCGTAGGCGTCGGCCGCCAGCGGCTGCTGCACCGTCAGCTGCACGCGCGCGATGTCGTTCAGTTTCAGGCCTGCGGCAGGGTGGCGTTCCTGCGTGTTGACGTCCAGGATGGTGTCCAGGCGCGCCACCTTGGCCGCGGTCTGGCGCGTGCCGTGCTTGATCCAGTACTTGCGGCGCAGGTCGAGCGGCTCGTCGGCCATCCAGCACACGTCCGCCGTCACCTGCTTGAGCAGGGTCGCCGGCTGCGTGCTGCCTGCCAGCATGTCGCCGCGCGAGACGTCCACGTATTCGTTCAGCACCAGGGTCACCGACTGGCCGGCCACGGCCGATTCCAGCGAACCGTCGAAGGTGACGATTTCTTTCACCGTCGCGCTCTGGTTCGAGGGCTGCACGACCAGCTTGTCGCCGACCTTGACCACGCCCGACTCGATGCGGCCCATATAGCCGCGGAAGTCGTTCGCTTCGTGGCCGTTGTGGCGCGCCACCAGCTGCACCGGGAAGCGGAACGGCGCGGCGTGCGACTGGTCATAGACCGACAGCGATTCGAGCAGCTCGATCAGGGTCGGGCCTTCGTACCAGGCCAGCTTGTCCGAGCGCTCGACCACGTTGTCGCCGGCCAGCGCCGACAGCGGGATCGCGGTGATGTCCTTCAGGCCCAGCGATTGCGCGAATTTCTGGTACTCGGCGACGATGCGCTCGTAGACGGTGCGGTCGTAGTCGACCAGGTCCATCTTGTTCACGGCCACGACGACGTGCTCGATCTGCAGCAGCTTGGCGATCGTGGAGTGGCGCTTGGTCTGCGTCAGCAGCTGCACGCTGCCGTCGTCGCCCAATTTGACCTTCGAGACGTCGATCAGGATGATCACGGCGTCGGCGGTCGAGGCGCCGGTGACCATATTGCGGGTGTACTGCTCGTGGCCCGGGGTGTCGGCGATGATGAACTTGCGCTTCGGCGTGGCGAAATATCGGTAGGCCACGTCGATCGTGATGCCCTGTTCGCGCTCGGCTTCGAGGCCGTCGGTCAGCAGCGACAGGTCGATGGTGTCGCCCACGGTGCGCTTGTGCTTGGCGCGCGAGACGGCGGCCAGCTGGTCGGCGAAGATGCCCTTGCTGTCGTACAGCAGGCGGCC
>DDKG01000072.1:0-32533 GCA_002339265.1 Massilia sp. UBA2604
TTTGCTGGTCAGGAAGGTCAGCATCGTGCCGGTGACCGGGTCCTTGACCTCCTTGCGTTCGGAAGGGAAGCGTTTGCCGATCTGGGCCGAGGCGTCGGTGCACAGCAGCAGCGCGACGGCCAGGCCGATCGCGGAATGAATGAGGGGTCGCATGAGGGTGTCTCCGTCTTGTGGATGTTGTCCGCTCATTGTTACAGTACGAGTTGCTCATTTCCAATCATATTACTGATTCTTTCTGCGTATTGACGGTCGTAGCCGGCAGCGCCGCATAGAATCTGCCTATAACAACGAGCAACGGAGACCGTGGCAATGACTGTTTCGCGCGCCCTGCAGTGGGTAGTGGCCTGGCTGGCTTTGGCCTGCGCCATGGCGTCCGCCCAGGCCCAGGGCCAGGCTGCGGCCGTGAACACCGACCCCGCGCGCGCCCAGGTCGTGCTGCCCGAGCCTGAGAATCCGGCCCTGCCGTCGATCATCCTGATCGGCGACTCCACCGTGCGCAACGGCCACGACGACGGCCAGGGCAAGGGCGCGCAGGGGCAGTGGGGTTGGGGGAAACCGTTGGCGGCCCACGTCGATGCGTCCAGGGTCAACCTGGTGAACCGCGCCGTGGGCGGGCTGTCGAGCCGCACCTATATCAGCAGCGGGCACTGGGAGCGCACGCTGGCCCTGGTCAAGCCGGGCGACATCGTGATCATGCAGTTCGGGCACAACGACGCTTCGCCGGTCAACGACGACAAGCGCGCACGCGGCACTCTGCGCGGCGTGGGCGACGAGTCCCAGGACATCGACAACCTCCTGACCGGCAAGCGCGAGACAGTGCACAGCTACGGCTGGTACCTGCGCAAATATATCGCCGACATCCGCGCCAAGGGGGCAACCCCGGTAGTGGCATCACTTATTCCGCGCAAGGCCTGGAACGACGACGGTCCTGAGCATGGCAAGGTGCGCCGCAACCGCGCCGACTACGCTGGCTGGGCGGCCGAGGTGGCGCGCACCGAAAAGGTGGGCTTTTTCGACCTGAACGAACTCGTCGCGGCGCGCTACGATGCGCTGGGACGCGAGGCCGTCATGGCGCTGTTCCCGGCCACCGTGCCGGACGAGCGCGTCCACACCAACTGGGCCGGCGCCGTGCTCAACGCCCAGGTGGTGGCGACGGAACTGGCGAAGCTGGGCGATCCGCGCATGACAACCTTCCTCAAGCTCGTCGACGACGTGCGGCCGGTGGTCGATGCGCGTACTGTACGCGACGAAGCGCCGCGCGATCCGTCCTTGCCGACCCTGTTCCTGGTGGGCGACTCCACGGTCAAGAGCGGTGGCCAGAACGGGGCGATCGGCTGGGGCGAGCGTATCGCACCTTATTTCGACGCCGGCAAAATCAATGTGGTCAATGCCGCGATCGGTGGGCGCAGCAGCCGCACCTTCTTCACCGAGGGCCGCTGGGAGCGCGTCAAGAACCAACTCAAGCGCGGCGACGTGGTGCTGATCCAGTTCGGCCACAACGACGGCGGCCGCATTGGTGATCCGGCCTCGAAGAATCGCGCCTCCGTTCCCGGCACCGGTCCCGAGACGGTCCAGGACACCCGTCCGGACGGCAGCAAGGAGCAAGTGCACAGCTTCGGCTGGTATATGGCGCGCTACGTCGCCGACGCGAGGGACAAGGGCGCCACCGTGGTCATCGCCTCGCCGATCCCGCACCGCGACAAGTGGCAGGACGAGCGCGATTTCGCCAGCTTCGCCGACTGGGGCCGGCAGGTCGCGGCGGCCGGTGGCTCCCACTTCATGGACCTGACGATGCTGGTGTCGGATGCTTATCGGGGCGTTGGGGCGGCGACGGTTGACACCTTCTTTTCCGACGCCCGCACCCACACCAATGCCGCCGGCGCCGAATTCAATGCGCGCCAGGTCGTTGCCGGACTGGCCGCGCTGCCGGGCGATCCGTTGGGGCCGTACTTCTCCCCGCAGGCCTGCGTGCGCTGGGGCGAGCGCGGCGCCTTGCTCCATCAGGACGATTTCAATGGCCCACTCACTGGCTATGTGAGCGAGTTTGCGCGCAAGCCCGGCAACGTCGTCGTCAACCGTGACGGACGCCTACTGATCGACGTCGATTCCGGCGCCACCGTCTGGCTCGACAAGCCCCTGTCGGGCAACCTCCTGATCGCCTACACGCGCCGCGTGGTGATGGACGGCGGTCCCAACGACCGCCTGTCGGACCTGAACCAGTTCTGGATGGCGCGCGACCCGGCCCGCGCCACGCTCTTCACCCGCTCCGGCAAGTTCGAGGACTACGACGACCTGGAAATGTATTACGCCGGCATGGGCGGCAACGGCAACACCACCACGCGCCTGCGCCGGTATGGCGACGGCAAGCGCGAGCTGCTCGCCGAACGCCTGGGCCGCGACTTCCTGCTCGAGCCAAACCGCGACTACCGGGTCGAGATCGCGGTGCGCGACGGCTGCACGCGCATGCGCGTGGACGGCCGCGAGATCTTCACCTATCACGACCCGCGCCCCCTCACGCACGGGTATGTCGGTTTTCGCACCACGTGGTCGCGCCAGACCATCGACGGACTGACCATCCACCAAATCCAATAAAAGGAGACACAAGCAATGCAATCCCCCAAGCCGCGCCACACCCTGTTGGCCATTCTCGTGGCGGGCCTGTTCCCGTTCTCGCTGGGCGCGATCGCGCAGGACGCGCCGCCGCCCCAGGAAAAAGGACCGGCCCCGGCCGACGCCATGCTGCATGCGCTGGAGGTCACCTATCCGACCCCTTACCGCGCCATGGAAGCGGCCGAGATCAAGGCCGTGCTCGACCGCGTTTTTACTTACCTCGACCGCACCACGCCGGCTGAACTGATCGACAAGACCACCGGCGCCGCGATCACCGACGTGGCCAAGGCCAACCCTAACGCGGTGCTCAAGCCCGGCGACTTCCGCCTGACCAGCTATGAATGGGGCGTGACCTATATCGGCATGCTGGCCGCGGCCCAGGCCACCGGCGACGCCCGCTACCAGGACTACGTGACCAGGCGCCACACCCTGCTGTCGCAGCTGACCAAGGCTTACCTGCCGGTGGTGAAGGCGGATGCGCAGAACTCCCATGCGCCGATCAAGAGCTTCCTGAATCCGCATGCGCTGGACGACGCCGGCGCGCTGTGCCACAGCTTCATGAAGGCCAAGGTGGCCGGCTCGAAGGTCGACTACAGCCAGATGATCGGCGTCTGCGGCGACTTCGTCACCAACAAGGAATACCGCCTGAAGGACGGCACGCTGGCGCGCGGTGGCCCGGACGGCAAGGGCGGCCGCAAGATGCGCCCGCTGCCGGACACCCTGTGGCTGGACGATATGTTCATGGGCGTGCCGACCATGGCCTACCTGGGCAAGACCACCGGCGACAGCAAGTACTACGACGACGCGGTGCGCCAGGTGCAGCAGTTCTCCAAGCGCATGTTCAACCCCAAGCTCGGCATCTACATGCACGGCTACGTCGAGGGCAAGCGCGACCACCCCGAGCTGCGCTGGGCCCGCGCCAACGGCTGGGCGGTGATGTCGATGGTCGAGGTGCTCGAAGTGCTGCCCAAGAATCACAAGGGCTACAACGCCGTGCTCGAGCAGCTGCGTGCGCACATCCGCGGCCTGGCCGGCTACCAGACCCGCGACGGCTTCTGGCACCAGCTGATCGACCGCAACGACACCTACCAGGAAACCTCGGCCACCGCCATCTACGCCTATGCGATCGCGCGCGCGGTCAACCGCGGCTACGTCGAGCCGGAGATGTACGGTCCGATGGCCAACCTGGCCTGGAATGCGGTGGCCAGCAAGGTCACGCAGAATGGCCAGATCGAAGGGATCTGCGTCGGCACCGGCATGGCCTTCGACCCGGCCTTCTATGCCTATCGCCCGACCAGCGTGAAGGCGGCCCACGGCTACGGACCGACCCTGCTGGCCGGCGCCGAGATCATCGAGATGAACAAGAAGTTCAAGTTCGGTCTCAATGACAGTGGCTTGATGTTCCAGGGCGGGCAGCAGTAGTTCGCATAAGAGACTGCCTAGAGACGTCGTCCCCGCGCAGGCGGGGACCCAAGTCTGCAGTGCAGCCACTATCGTCAAGCTAAGTGGCCACGCGTGAAAACTTGGGTCCCCGCCTTCGCGGGGACGACGTGTATGAGCTAACGGAAGAATCGCCGCGTGGCGGCGCTGCAGTCTACGGCGCCAGCGCCCGCAGCCGGTCGACCAGGCTGACCGGGGCCGAGAACGCTGTCCCGTGGCGCATCTTGTGCGGGAAGCGCATTTGCTTGCTGACGTCTTCCCAGTGCAGCATGTCGCGCGAGCGCAGCGCGCCGTAGTGGCCGGCGGTATAGGCGTCGAAGTACAGCAGCACCTCGTCGCCCACCTGCAGCGCGCTCGGCCCCTCCACCCACAGTCCCGCTGGGGTGACCGGCGCGCTCAATGGCCCGAACGGGCCTTCCAGGCTGTCGGCAGGCGCGACCTGCAGGTATTTGCGCGGCGGATGGCGGGTCTCGTCCTTCACCACCAGCCAGTCGCGCCCCAATGCCCGCACGAAAGTGGCGTCGATGACCGAGAAGCCCGGTTCGTAGAACAGTCGCGTCGGTGTAAAGCTGGCGAAATCCTTGGTCGTGGTGGCGTAGATGCGGTGGTCGTACTTCTTGTCGCCGGCGGCGTCGCCGCCCATCTCGGTTTGCGGAAAGCGGCCCGGGATCGTCGACGACCACAGGATCAGGAAGTGCGCGCGCCCGGCGTCGTAGAACACCTCGGGCGCCCAGGCGTTGAGCGCTTGTGGCTCATGCGCCATCACCGGCAGGCTGCGCTGGCTTGACCATTGCACCAGGTCGGGAGAGGAAGTGTAGCCGATGCCGGTATCGTTCCAGCCGCTGGTCCAGACCATGTGGTACAGCCCATCCGGTCCGCGCGCGATGCACGGGTCGCGCATCAGTTTCGTCGGGCCCACGGTGGGCGTCAGGAAGCTGGCCCCGCCGCGCAGCGCTTCCCACGTGTAACCATCGCGGCTGGCCGCGAAATGCAGGCCATCGGCGCCGTTGCCAAGGAAGTAAGAAAACAGGTAAGCCTGGTCTTCGTCGGTCCGGCTGGCCGGCAGCGGGCTGGCGCATCCGCCGAGCAGGCCGCCGGCCAGCAGGGCCAGGGTGGTGCGGCGCTTCATCGAACACTCCTTTGGGGTATGCCGGTGGTCACCTCGCGCTGGCCATCATCGCCAAGCGGCCGCGGTTGGGTGCGGCCAGGGCTGGGCGGCACCGTGAAGCCGGCCACCGGGTCGGGGCTGGCCGGGTCGAAGCGGAAATCGGCGACGAGGTGGTCGGCCAGCGCAAGCTTCGCCTCGCGCATGCCCTGCGCCACCGCCTTGGCTAGCAGATAGCTGCCGTAGGCATTGTGGTGGGTGTTATCCAGCTTGGCCGGCGCGGGCGATGCAAACGCCGCCTTCGAGCCCTCCACGCCGAGGGCGGCGTACAGGGTCTGGCTCATCGCGTTCAGGTCGATGAAAGGCGTATCCAGCTCGCGCGCCGACTGGCGCGCCGCTTCAGCGTAATCGGTCAGCGATGGCTTGACCCGGCCCGCCTCGTCGAAGGCGCGGCGCTCCACCGGCGAGACGATCACCGGCAGGCCGCCGTGCGCGCGCACCATCTCCACATGGGCCTTGATCTCGGCTTTATAGGTGGTGAACGGGCCGCTGCGGCCGTCCTTGATCTGCTTCTGGTCGTTGTGGCCGAACTGCATCAGGAGCACGTCGCCGGGCCGCATCATGCTCAGGATCTTGTCGATGCGGCGCCGCGCCAGCGAATCTCGGTAGGTTTCGCCCGATTGCGCGTGGTTCGATACCGCCACCTGGGGACCGAAGAAGCGCGGCAGCATCTGGCCCCAGCTGTTATACGGTTCGCCCGGCTGGTCGCTGACGGTCGAGTCGCCCAGCAGGAAGATGGTGGGCACCCTGGCCGGCGCGATTTCCAGGCGCTGCACGGCGGCCGGATCGCCATTGAATTCCAGCGTCAGGCGCTCGTCCCAGTTCCAGGCCTCGGACTCGGTCTCGCGCGGCGCCTTGAGAGCGACCGCGCCGGCCGCGACGCCGGGCACGGGGACGATGCTCGCCGTACGCACATTGGCGACGAAGGTGCGCAGCACGCGCTGTCCGGCGGCGGCCGGGACATTCTCGAGCATCAGCCGGCGCAGCTCGGATTTTACCGTGGTCGCCGTCGGCTGGGTATCGTGGCCCAGCACGACGGTGACGGCGTAGTTGCTCTCGGGGAGACGGACCGAAAAATACTGGCCGCCATCCTCGAAGCCGTAGCCGCGCTCGGCGTCGTAGGGCGTGCCGGGGGCGACCCGGGTGTGGCCGGCGGGCGCGTCGGCCTCGCCGAACACGAAGCCGATCGGAGTGGCGGCATGCGCCTGGGCGGCCAGCAGCGCGCCGGCCGCCAGGCAGAATGCGTGTCGAATAGGTGTCATGGTGGATCGCATCGGCGGGTCAGAGGGCGTCGCCGATCAGCGCCAGGTTCTGGATCGCGGCCAGGCCCCATTGCGCGGTATCGTTGGTGCTGGCCCACGGGACCTCCAGCACCGGATTGAGCGTGGCCGGGCCGTCGATTTTGGTGGCCACGAAGGGCGGGTAGGCACGCACATCGGCGAACTCCTTCCAGGCGCGGCGCGCCAGCGCCGGATCCTTGCGGCGCCAGGCCGCATACGCCGTCAGGCGCGAGTGGCCGATCACCAGCACGTCGGAGCCGCCATGCGGCTTGCCGAGGCGGCGCGCCTGCTCGTCCTTGGGCGCATTGTACAGCGCGCAGTAATCGAGCCAGGCGCGTTCGAAAGCAGCGTCGCCGGTGAGCGCGATCAGTTCGTCGAAGATCTCGACCGCCCCGAACACGGCGTTCAGGTGCGAGGCCTTGACGCTGTCGCCGACCATATTGTGCAGGCGTCCGGTCCTTGGCTCGTAGCCCATGCGCTCGCCGCTGAAGAAGCCGTGCGGCATGGCGGCGATGTCGCGCATGCCGGTGAGGATCTTGTCGCGGTAGCGGGTGTCGCCGCTGCGTTCCCACTCGGTAAGCCAGTTGGCCGCCAGCGAGGCCCAGTCGGTGCCGAAGCTGGCGCGCGCCGGATACGGCCCCTTGGGCGGCTGGTTCGGGAGCTTGCGCACCGGGTCCACCGCATCCAGGCGCAGGTCGGCGTCCAGCAGTTCGCGCATCACGTCGCCGGTGCGCTCGTCGGCCGTCAGGTAATAGTACATGCGGCGGTAGACCGCGGTGCTGATGCGCACCTGCTTGGCGCTGCAGCCCCAGTGCTGGACGTTGTGGCGCGTGCCGAGGCCAGCGAAGCGGCCCAGGTGGTAGGTGTCGACGTCGGTGGTGTGGCGCACCATGGCTTCGCCCATGCGGAAGATGTCGGCGCGGCCGGTGCGGAGAAAAGCGTACCACAGCCACAGATCGGGCGAGAGTTCCGAATTGGCCCAGGCATAGCCGCCGACGTCGTAGCGCCATTCGTGGCGGTCGGTATCGTAGGTATGGCGCACGTCGCCATGGTCCCAGAAACCATACCAGCGGCGCTGTTCGACCTCGTCGCGATAAAAGGCGAAGTGGGCGTCGAGCCGGTCTTCGATCTGGGCCTTGGCCGGGCTCGAGCGGTCAGGCAGCGAGTACAGGTTGCCGAAGGCGCGCGTGGCCAGGATGTGGCTTGGCGCGGCGAACAGCTGCGGCGGGGACTGGACGTGAAACGCCATCCGCACCAGCTGCTCGCGCGCCGGCGTCGCGGCCAGCGCCCACAGGGTGAATTCGCTGCTGCGCGCGACGCCGACCGGCGTGCCGAAGCCCTTTTCGTAATCCTCGTAGGTGACGTCCAGCGCCTGCAGCTCGTCGGCATGGGTTTCCATGCCCATGCCGTCGTGGTAGAAGCGCAGGTCCATCGCCGGCGCATCGGGCGACCAGATCCACAGCGTGACCTGGGCCGCGTCGGTATGCGCATTGCGGATGTCGAGCTGGGTCGGATGGCGCTGCCAGAAGTCGCGCATGCCGAACGCCAGGCCGCCTTTGGTGCCGCCGATATAGCCCAGGCCCGGCGCGCGCCGGCCCCAGGCGGCGTCGATCCAGCCATGGCCGGCCTTGGTGCGCTTGCGGATGCGGAAGCTGTCAGGAGACAGCTGAGCCAAGCTGTAGTCGCCCCAGGCGGGAATCAGGTGCAGCGACTTGTTCACGCGCTCGGCAATCGGCGGCACGGCCTGGCCGGCCAGTTGCGCCTTGCGCACGGCCTCTCCAGGGTCGCGCCGCAGTCCGGTGAGATTGCGCACGCCCTCGGCCCACAGGCCGCCGGCCTCGCCCCCGAAACGCACGTGGCGGTCATGCGGGGCGTCGGCCATGGGCACGTCGAAGCGCAGGCCCAGGCCGCGCACGAAATCCTTCTGCTCGTCGCCATCGAACACGAAGGTGTGCATGATGCGCACCGATTCGGCGCCGGCGTAGAAATACAGGCGCAGCGTGAACGGCAGCCAGGAACGGCCGCCGTCCTGGGCGCGGTGCATGCCCTCGACCTTGACCACGCTGCGCACAGGCCCGCGCTGCTCGAGCGTGACGCGCTGCAGCTGGCTTTCGTAAGAAGTTTGCCGGGTGCTGCCGTCCGGGCTGTCGTCGCTCAGGGCTACCAGCTTGCCGGCGCGCGCGATGTCGCGGCCATTACTGCGGATGCTGCGCACGATGTCGGCGCCCCGGCGCGGAATGGTACATTCGATGACGCCGGTGTCGACCACGATGGCCTCAATGTCTTCCTTGATCGCGAGCTGCCTTGCCGCTTTCGTGTTTCCGCTTCCCGGACGCAGGCGCAACCGCTCCGGCGCCGCATCCATGGCTGGCAGCGCATGCGCGGTCCACTTGAGTGAGCCGTCGGGCCAGTAGGCGAGCGGCCAGCTCTGGCACGGCAGCTCGCCGCCGTCCCCGGACAGGGCAAAGGCTTGGTCCTTGCGCAGCGCGCCGCGCGGCCACGGCACGCCGAAGGTAGCGCCGGTCAGCAGGGCCGGCCGGCCTTCGAGCCAGCTCAGGTCGACGCTGTCCGACGCTGCGGGAGAGGCCGGCGCGGCGCTGGCCTGGGCCGCAGCCACGCCCAGCGGCAATGCGGCGGCCAGCGCGCCGGTCTTGAAGAAGGTGCGGCGGGACAGCGGCGCCATGCCGTCAGCGTCCCAGGCTCACGCTCACCGGCGCGCGCAGGCGCGCCGCCTCGTCGGCGACGTGCTTCTGCCACTGGGCCTGGGTGGCGAACGGGCTGCCGCGGGTCCAGGCGGCGCCGACGTGGTAGCTCAGTGGCTTGCCCGACGTGACCGGCGCCGTCACCAGGCCGTCGCGTGCGTCGGCGGCGAATCCCGATGCGGACGGCACGATCACGGCCACGCCGAAATCGCCAAGGCTGCGCTGCGTCACCCATTGCACCAGGCTGCCGTCGGCCTTGTTCTCGGCGAAGTCGACCTTGACTTCCTGGCCCTTGTCGCTGGGGTTCTTGTGCAGCCCGACGGCGGCGTTGAGCGTGGCCGGACCGCTGAAGGTGAAGGTGCTGTCGATGCGGTCGAAATAACGGCCGGCGTCGACCGTGAAGCGTTTCACTTCGGCGACCTTGGCGCCATTAGCGTCCCAGGCGTCGTAGTGCAGCTCGAACACGGTGCGGATCGGGCCATTGGCCAGGATGCGCCACTCGCGGTAGTTGGCGCCGACGTGCAGGGTTTTGCCGTCCCAGATGCCGGTGCCGCCGGCGCCGCGGGTCGGGCCGACGTTGTACATGTCGATCCCTTCGCCCTGGTCGACGTGGTAGTGGTCGTGGCCGATGTTGTACCAGCGGTCGACCACCGGATACGGCACGCGCTTGAACCAGATATCGAGGCCGCTCGTGACCAGCACTTCCTTGTCGCTGCCCGGCGGGGCCGGCGCCTTGAGCGCGGGGCCGTAGGCGCGGTGCGCCAGCTTGTCGTTTTCCCAGGCGAAGTCGTCGAGGCGCTCCTGCACGAAGCGCGCGTAGGTCCTGGCCGGGAACGGCGCCACGGTGGCGCCGGCCTTCTCGATGGTGAAGGTGACCGACTTCTCGCCGGCCTTGAAGTCATACTGGAACAGCAGCTCGCCATAGGCGGCGCCGATCATTTTCGGGTCCTTGGCGGTGGCCGCGA
Source organism: Massilia sp. UBA2604 (assembly GCA_002339265.1). Lineage (GTDB taxonomy): Bacteria > Pseudomonadota > Gammaproteobacteria > Burkholderiales > Burkholderiaceae_D > Telluria. The sequence goes on from DDKG01000072.1 coordinate 10,163, forward strand.
CATTGGTCACCTGGTAAGCGAGCGTGCGGCCGGCGCCGTCCTTGATCACGAGCTGCTGCGAACGGGCCTGGGGCAGGGCGTCGTTGACGCGGGCCCAGGGGATCGAGATGGTCTCGGCCGGGCGGGCGATGTCCAGCGTGTGGCTGGCGGTGACGCTCAGGCGCTCGGCGGCGCCGGCGTCGATGGCGAGCAGGGAGGCGAGGGCGGCGAGGGGAAGCGAAAGGCGAAGAGTCATGTCGGAAGCTTTATCGGGATTGATCGGAAGTCTGCAGCGGCAGCGTCATGCCTTCGCCGAGGAAGAAGCTGGGGTGGGGCGGCTGGTTGTAGGCCGCATTCTGGGCCGCAACCTGCACCCGGTACTGGGTGTCGTGCATCAGGGTCGGGATGCGGTGCCGGGTCGGCGTGGTGGTGGAGAACACCAGCAGCGCGTCGTCGCCGGCGCTGCGCCAGACCACTTCTTCGCGCCAGTCGCCGAACAGGTCGGCCGACAGCACGGGGTTGGCCTTGGTGCCGTTGATCGAGGCCGCACCGTATCTTGCGCCGTCGAGCAGCGGATCGAGGCGCTGGGCCTGCGGATTCCATTTTTCGATCCGGGTGCCGTCGAGCGATTCGCGCAGCAGGTCGCCATCCCACCACAGGCCGAAGTTGTAGGCGCGCGGGCGGATGCTCGAGATCTGCACGCCGGCGGCGTTCACCAGGCCGCCGGCCGGATTGTCGATGCCGCCGATCGCGGCCCAGCACTCGTTGCCCGGATGGGCGGGATCGATGTCCATGCAGATGCCGCGCCCGACGTCGATGGTGCTGGCGATGCTCCACAAGACCTTGCCGGTGGCGGCGTCGTGCATCTCGGCGCCGTGGCCCTGGTAGCACTTGGGCGACTCGTGGATCATGAACACCTGCAGGCCGGGGCGGCTCGGGTCGTGCTTGCCGACGTGGAGGGCGTCGCCGTGGCACAGGCCGGTGCTGTACATCAGCGTGCCGTCGCTCCTGATGGTGGCGGCGCCGTAGACGATGTCGTCGCGGCCGTCGCCGTCGGCGTCGGCCACCGCCATCCAGTGCGCGCCCTGGCCGGCGGCGGATGCGTTGGCAGGCAGGTCGCTGTCGAATACCCAGCGCTGCGTCAGCTTGTTGTCGCGCCAGTCCCAGGCCGCCAGCACCGCGCGGGTATAGTAGCCGCGCGCGAACACGGCGCTCGGCCGCGCGCCGTCGAGATAGGCTACGCCGCCCAGGAAGCGGTCGACCCGGTTGCCGTGCGAATCGCCCCAGGCCGCGACGTCGCCGCGCGGCGGCGTGTAGCCGGTGCTGGCCAGGGCGGCGCCGGTGCGGCCGTCGAACACGGTCAGGAATTCCGGGCCCTTCAATATATAGCCGTCCTTGTTGCGGTGGTCCGCCGCCGGGTCGCCGATGACCTTGCCGGCGCCGTCGACCGTGCCGTCGGCGGTCTTGGCCATCAGTTCGGCGCGGCCGTCGCCGTCGAAGTCGAAGGCAAGATAGGTGGTGTAATGCGCGCCGGCGCGGATGTTCTTGCCCAGGTCGATGCGCCATATGAAGGTGCCGTCCAGGCGGTAGGCGTCGATCAGCGTCGATCCGGTGTAGCCGCGATGGGCGTTGTCGTGCGCATTGGTCGGCTGCCACTTGACCAGCAACTCGTAGACGCCGTCGCCATCGAGGTCGGCGGCGGAGCCGTCGTTCACGCCGTAGGTATAGGCTTCGCCGTCCGGGGTGACTTCACCGGTGGGTTTACGCAGAGGGATGGTCTTGAACGGCTGCGGCCAGGTGGCGCCGGCGCGGGCATCGACGGTGCTTTCCGAGCCTTTGCTGACGGCGCGCACGCTGTAGGCGACGGAGGGCGCGGCGCCGGCATCGACGAAGTTGGTCGCGGTCAGGGGCTGGCCGTTGACCCGCACACCGTCGCGGTACAGGTTGAAGGTGGTGGCCGGGTCCTCCGGCCCGAGCGCGCGCCAGCTGACGAAATTGCCGTCGCCGGTGTGGATCGCGACGACGCCGCGATCGAGCGGTTCGAGTTGGCGGCCGGTGGTGGCGCAGGCGGTGCAGGCCAGGGCCAGCAGGCCGATCGCTGCGCCGCGCTTCAGTTGTCTGAGTTGTCCGTCATGGAGTAGGGATGCCATCGTGGTCCTGGTCTGATCTGCGCTAGTCCGGCCGAGTATTCATTTTCCATTCGGGAAGTGTCAACGGGCGGGCGGCGCAACAGGTCATTTAATCAGGCGCTTGAGCGTTTGCTCCATGTGTCAATACCGCGGGCGCGATCAGGGAGCTGATTATCCTTCCCCGCCGATGGACGGGGAGGCGCGCGACGGCGTAGACTGCGGATTCGATCCGCTCACGTTCCATACATGATCATCTCGTCCGCCACCGACTTCCGCCAGGCCGCGCGCCGCCGTCTGCCCCCCTTCCTGTTCCACTACCTCGACGGCGGCGCCGGGGCCGAACAGACCCTGCGCAGCAATGTCGACGACCTGCAGGCAATCAAGCTGCGCCAGCGCGTGCTGCGCGGCTCCGAACAGCTTGATCTGGGCGTGCAGTGGTTCGGCGAAGGCTATTCGCTGCCGATCGCGCTGGCGCCGGTGGGCCTGACCGGCATGTACGCGCGGCGCGGCGAGGTGCAGGCGGTGCGCGCCGCCTGCCACCGCAACATCCCCTTCATCCAATCCACCGTCTCGGTGTGCCCGCTGGCCGAGGTGGCGGCCCAGGCCTCGCACCCGATCTGGTTCCAGCTCTACGTGCTGAAGGACCGCGGCTTCATGCGCGACGTAATGCGCCGTGCATGGGAACTCGGTTCGCGCACGCTCGTGTTCACGGTGGACATGCCGGTGCCCGGCGCGCGCTACCGCGACGCCCACAGCGGCATGAGCGGGCCGAACGGGCCGCTGCGGCGCATGCTGCAGGCCGCATTGCACCCGCGCTGGGCCTGGGACGTGGGCGTGTTCGGGCGGCCGCACGACCTGGGGAATATCTCGGCCTATCGCGGCAGCAGAACCGGCCTGGCCGACTACATCGGCTGGCTCGGCGCCAACTTCGACCCGGGCATCGCCTGGCCCGACCTGCAATGGATCCGCGACGAATGGCAGGGCAACCTGGTCATCAAGGGCATCCTTGACGCCGAAGATGCGCGCGATGCGCTGGCCTTCGGCGCCGACGGCATCGTTGTGTCGAACCATGGCGGCCGCCAGCTCGATGGCGCGCCGTCGAGCGCTTCGGTGCTGCCGGCCATCGCCGCTGAGGTGAAAGGAAAGATGACGATCTTCGCCGACGGCGGCGTGCGCACCGGGACCGACGTGTTCCGCATGCTGGCGCTGGGGGCAGATGGGGTGCTGCTGGGACGCGCCTTCGTCTATGCGCTGGCCACGCAGGGCCAGGCTGGGGTCGAACGCCTGCTGCAGATCATGGAGAAGGACTTGCGCACCAATATGGTCCTGACTGGCGTGCGCTCAGTACGCGAGATCGGGCCCGACCAGCTGGCGCGCTGACGTTTCCGGCGACCCTGGTCACTGCTCAGGGTCGGGTTTCACGCGCGTGAGTTTGTAATCGGCGGCGGAACGTTCGAGCGCCAGGCCCAGCACGTCCTTCAGTTCGTCGGGGTCCGCGCCCTGGTCGAGCTGGCGCTTGGCGAAGGTGTTGCGCAAGGTGCGCCCGCCCGAGCGCGACAAGTCCATGCCGGCGCGCTCGAAGGTGGCCCGCATCTGCATGTACACGGTTTTCCGGGTCATCCTGGCGCCGGTCAGGTTGGCCGGGAACACGAAGTCTCCCGGGATCGCCATCGCCTCGCGCTCGTCCATCCAGGCGCGCAACTCGTCGGCGCCTTCGCGGGGGAGGGCGACCGTGTGCTCATGGCTGGTGTCGTGCTTCTCGCTGGGCGTGATCGTCAGCTCGATGCCGCCGTCGATCGTCGCCTGCTTGCCCACTTCGTCCAGCAGCAGGCCGACCGCTTCGGACACCCGCAGGCCGGCCAGCGCGATGACGACCTGCATGGCGCGGTCGCGGCGGCGCTTCCATCCGTCGAACGGGGTGCTGCGCCGGCGCCGCGGGGCCTCGGCCGGCAGCGCCGCGAAGAAGCGTTCCAGCTGGTCTTCCGACAGGGTGCGCCCGGCCTCGTCCTTCGCCATGTGGGCGCGGTCGATGCCGAGGATGGCCAACTGCGCCGGGTTGGGCGTCACGCCGAGATGTTCGTAGCAGCGCTCCAGCAGGCGCAGGTAGCGGTAGGCGATCTTGCTGTTCAGGACGCGCTTGCCCTTGACCGTGCGCTCGATGAAGCGCAGCAGGTCGGTATGCCGCACTTTGGAGAAGGCGAGCCCCTGTTCCTGCAGCCAGCCCGTTACGTTATTGAACATGAAGAGGTAGATCTTGGCCGATGCCGCCGACGGTATGCGCAAGGTGCCGTCGGCGCGCTGGCGCCGGCCGGTCTCGGCGAAGGCCGTGGTGGACACGAATTCCTTGAAGGATTTGACGGGGTCGGCATCCCATGTGGTGGAGGTGTGCATGGCGTCGAATGCTTGGTCTAAGTGAAGTCACGATATCATAAAACGTAACTAACCAACATAGAAATACACTAAAACCAGATCACGCCACGCTACCGACTTCGGTATGGATAACGACACACAAACAAGGCTTGCAAGAAGAGGGGTGGGAGCAAGCGATCCCGGCAGCAGTTCTCTTCAGCGTTGATGCACCATGGAGCGGCGCATACCGCTCACAGTGCGCGCAACACCCCCATCGCTCCCGCCATCTTTTCGGACAGCAGGGAGGTATCGCTGTGCGTCATCACCAGCTGGTGTGTGGCGCGGGTCATCGCCACATACAGGAGTCGCGCCTCGTCCGCGTCGTTCTCGCCTTCCTGCGGCGGCGCGCCGATGCCGGGAATGCACACCATGGGAAATTCCAAGCCCTTACTGCTGTGCATGGTGATCAGCTTGACGCTGTCGTGTTCCGGGGCGAACGACTGCTTGCGATCCTGCTGCCACTGGTGCGGTATGCGCTTGTGCTTCAGGGCGTCGACCAGCAGCTTGCCGATGCCGTAGCGGCGGTAGACGACCGCCATGTCGTTCCACGGCATTCCCAGACGATTGGCCTCGACCAGGCGACCGGCCAGGAAAGCGGCTTCGTCCTTCAGCGTCGGCAGCGTGACGAGCAGGGGTTTTGGGCCGCGGCGTCCTGCGCTCATCGGCAGCACGGTCGGCGCCTGGTCTTCCTCGGCATCGCTCGGGGCCAACAGATTGTCGGCGAAGGCGCGCGCCACGGCCAGGATCTCGGCCGTGTTGCGGTAGTTCAGTTTCAGGATGGTGGTGCGGCCCTTGGCCTGGATGCCGACGCTGGAAAACGAGAACCTCGGTTTCTTGCGGTCGCCATAGATCGACTGGGCGTCGTCATACAGCACGAGCAGCGAATTCGAGTCCGGATGCACCATCTGCACCACGAGCTTGAACCATTCCGGCTTGAAGTCGTGTCCCTCGTCGATCAGCACGGCGTCGTACTGCGCCGACGGGACCAGCTTCTGGTCGACCGAGCGGATCACGCGTTCCACGCAGGCTTCGAAGAAGGCGTTGGCGTCGCCATCGTTGACCGGCTTGCCGGCGTGATAGGCGTCGAGCTGCCGCACGCACCAGGCATGGAAGGTGGCCACATGAACCTTGTCTTGCAAGCCCTTGGTCTCCATCACGCTTGCAAGCTTGGTCGCCAGGGTCTTGTTATAGCAAAGCACCAGGATGGGCCGTGCGCAGGATGTCGCCAGGTGTTCGGCGCGGTAGCCCAGGATCAGCGTCTTGCCCGAACCCGCGACGCCGTGAATGACGCGGTGTCCTTCGCCCAGGCTGCGCGCCAGTTGCTCCTGCTGCAGGTCCATCACGCGCAGGACGTCCGGCAGTTCGACCGTCAGCTGTCCCGGTTCGTCGAAGGCGCCCGGCTGGGGCGGAATGCGCACCTCGGGGAAGATGTGCCAGCGGATGCGGTCGATCTGCGGCAGTGTCAGCTTCATGGTGAATTTGATGGGGAACATCTGCCACAGCCGCTGCTGGAAGGCTTCGGCATCGACGGACTCGGTCATCTCGTCCTGGCAAATGACGAGGTGCGGCGGCAGCACGCCGCCCAGCTCGGCCTTGTCGAACTGCTTGCGGGTGATATTGGTCAGCACCACGCCATGGCCGTAGGGGAAGAAGGGCTTGCCTTTCAGCGAGCCGCTGGGCCAGATCAGTTGCGGGTCGCGTTCGAGCTTGTTGACGACGGCGAACATGTACTGGCGCGCCTGTTCCAGCGGATTCTGCACATGCTTGATGCCATCGCCCGCCAGGATCGCCGCGGTCTGCTTGTCGATGCTGCGGATCGTGTCGGGACGCCAGTCCTTGACTTCGAGGACCAGCAGGCCGCGGTTCGGATGAAAGACGATGAAGTCGGGGTGCTGCGTGCGATCGCCGATCGAGACGTCATACCAGCACAGGTAATCGTCTTCTAGTTTGTCTTCGAGACGGCCCGCCAGGCGGCGCTCACCGGGCGTCATGCGCGAGGCGCAGGCGCCGATCGACGGAATCAGCGTTGCCATATGCGCTCCTTGTTTCGTTCAGAGAATCATTCTACCCGACGCCCCGAACGCGAAAACTCGCCAATCTTCACGGCGATACGCCGCCGGGATTGCTTATTTTGCACGGTCCAGCAGGCCGCGCGCCTGCAACCACTCTTCGGCGCGGCGCGGCCACCCCGAAGCGGTGCCCAGCGCGGTGCGCATGCCCATGCCATGTTCGCCATGCTCGAACAGGTACATCTCGGCCGGCACCTTCGCGCGCGTGAGCGCTTGGTAGAACAGGATGCTGTTCTCGACCGGAACGGCGGCGTCGGCCTGGGTGTGGATCAGCAGGGTAGGCGGGGTACGCTCCGTCACCTGGCGCGCGACCGACATCAACTCCACATCCGCGGCGCTCGGCGCGGCGCCGAGCAGGGCGTTGCGCGAGCCCATATGCGCCGCCGGACCGTCGAGCGCAATCACCGGGTACATCAGCACCAGGAAGTCGGGCCGCGCGCTCACCGCATCGAGCGCATTGCCGGTACGCCCAAGCGGATGGTCGAAGAGGGTGCCGGCGCTGGCGGCGAGATGGCCGCCGGCCGAGCTGCCCATCACGCCGATGCGATCCGGCTGCAGCTTGTAGTGCGAAGCCTGCGAACGCACCAGGCGCACCGCGCGCAGCACGTCCTGCAGCGGGGCCGGATGGCCGAATTCGCGCATGCGGTACTTGAGCACGAAGGCCGTCACGCCAAGGCTCGACAGCCAGCGCGCATACTGTTCGCCTTCGCGCTGGATCGCCAGGCGCTCGTAGCCGCCGCCTGGGCAGATGATGACGGCGCTGCCGTTGGCGCGGTCGACTGCGGCAGGATAGACGGTCAATGTGGGCTCGGCGACCCGGCTGATCCGGCCGTCGACGTAGCGCTCGGGTTCGAGTCCGGCGCGGGCGCCGGGCACGCCTTCGGGCCAGATCGGGATGGTGGCGGGCGCCGGTGGCCAGTTTTCCGCCGCTGCAGGCGTGGCCGACAGCGCGGCGCCCGATGTGGATGCGGCCAGCATGGCGGCCCCGACGTGTTTCAAGATGCGTCTCCGTGTCGTGTGCATGGTTATCCTTATTCATTATTGTCCTTATGGTAACCCAGTAAAGGATGAGCAACTACTGCATTCAACCCTCCAGCTGGAAGGCAGTGGCATCACTGCGTGCTAAAATACGCGCGCTATCCTTGGCAGTAGCGGATCGAGCGAAGCGAGACTCTCCACGAGAAATTCCGTACTGTAATTAGTGACCCATGAGCCCTGTTCAGACAGGGCTTTCTATTTTTACCCACCGTATCTGGATTTTTCCATGGAAATTAAAGTCAACTTCCTCGACAAGCTTCGCCTGGAAGCCAAGTTCGACGATTTCACCGTCATCGCCGACCAGCCCATCCGCTACAAGGGCGATGGCTCGGCGCCGGGGCCGTTCGATTACTTCCTGGCCTCGTCGGCCCTGTGCGCGGCGTATTTCGTGAAGTTGTACTGCAATACCCGGAATATCCCGACCGAGAATATTCGCCTGTCGCAAAATAATATCGTCGACCCGGAAAATCGCTACAAGCAGATCTTCAAGATCCAGGTCGAGCTGCCGGCTGACATCTCCGAGAAAGACCGTCTGGGCATCCTGCGCTCGATCGAGCGCTGCACGGTGAAGAAAGTGGTCCAGGAGGGCCCCGAATTCGTGATCGAGGAAGTGGCGAACCTGGACGCCGACGCTCAGGCCTTACTGACGCTGCAGCCGGATGCGGCATCGCGCACCTATATCCCGGGCAAGGACTTGCCACTCGAGCAGACCATCGCCAATATGTCGGGCATGCTGGCCAGCTGGGGCATCAAGATCGAGATCGCCTCGTGGCGCAATATCGTCCCGAATGTATGGTCTCTTCATATCCGCGATGCGCATTCGCCGATGTGCTTCACCAACGGCAAGGGCGCGACCAAGGAAAGCGCATTGGCCTCGGCCTTGGGCGAATACATCGAGCGCCTGAACAACAACCATTTCTATGCCGGCGTGTTCTGGGGCGAGGACATCGCCAACGCCGACTTCGTGCATTATCCGAACGAGCGCTGGTTCAAGCCGGGCAAGAAGGATGCGCTGCCGGATGGCATCCTCGACGAATACAGCCTGTCGTTCTACGATCCGGACGGCGAACTGCGTGGATCGCACCTGATCGACACCAATTCGGGTAACGTCGAGCGCGGCATCTGTGCGCTGCCTTTCGTTCGTCATTCCGATGGCGAAGTGGTTTACTTCCCCTCCAACCTGGTCGAGAACCTGTACGCCAGTAATGGCATGAGCGCCGGTAACACGCTGGCCGAAGCCCAGGTGCAGTGCCTGTCCGAGATCTTCGAGCGCGCCGTCAAGCGCGAGATCCTCGAAGGCGAGATGGCCTTGCCCGACGTCCCGCAAGAAGTGCTGGCGAAATACCCCGCCATCGTGGCCGGCATCAAGGGCCTGGAAGAGCAGGGCTTCCCGGTGCTGGTCAAGGACGCCTCGCTGGGCGGCCAGTATCCGGTGATGTGCGTGACCCTGATGAACCCGCGCACCGGCGGCGTCTTCGCCTCCTTCGGCGCCCACCCGAACTTCGAAGTGGCGCTGGAACGCAGCCTCACCGAACTGCTGCAGGGCCGCAGCTTCGAAGGCCTGAACGACCTGCCGCGGCCGACCTTCGCCAGCGAAGCCGTGACCGAGCCGTATAACTTTGTCGAGCACTTCATCGATTCGAGCGGCGTGGTCTCGTGGCGCTTCTTCAGCGCCAGGTCGGACTACGATTTCGTCGAGTGGGACTTCACCGCGCAGGGCGACAACGCCAACGCCGAGGAAGCCGCGACCCTGCTCGCGATCCTCGAAGAGATGGGCAAGGAAGTCTACACCGCCGTCTACGACCAGCTGGGCGCCGTGGCCTGCCGCATCCTGGTGCCCGATTATTCCGAGGTGTATCCGGTCGAGGACCTGATCTGGGATAACACCAATAAATCGCTGCTGTTCCGTTCCGATATCCTCAACCTGCACCGCCTGGACGACGACAGCCTGGCGGCGCTGCTCGAACGCCTGGAAAACAATGAGCTCGACGAGTACTCCGACATCGCCAGCCTGATCGGCATCGAGTTCGACGAGAATACGGATTGGGGCCAGCTGACGGTGCTCGAACTGCGCCTGCTGATCAACCTGGCCCTGAAGCGCCTCGAGGACGCCCACGAACTGGTCGGCGCCTTCCTGCAGTACAACGACAACACCGTCGAGCGCGGCCTGTTCTATCAGGCCATGAACGTGGTGCTCGAAGTGGTGCTGGACGACGAGCTGGAACTCGACGACTACGTGGTCAACTTCCGCCGCATGTTCGGCGACGCCAGGATGGACGCGGTGCTCGGCTCGGTCGAGGGCACGGTGCGCTTCCACGGCCTGACCCCGACCAGCATGGCGCTCGAAGGGCTCGACCGCCACCACCGCCTGATCGACAGCTACCGCAAGCTGCACGCGGCGCGCGCGAAGGCGGCAGCCGCGAAGTAAGCCCAGCATGTAGGGTGGACGGCTCTGCCGTCCACGCGTCCAATTCCACTGCGATCTGCCACTTTGCACGCACGGTTTGAACGCGTGGACGGCGAGCCGCCTCGCCGGCCGCGTCCACCCTACGTTTGCCATCGCACCAGGCCGTGGGTAGAATCGTCGTGTTCGCTTCACGCTCCGGGGGAGAGGCAGATGCGCGACGCAATCATCATCGGCGCCGGCCATAACGGGCTGGTTTGCGCCTGGTACCTGGCTCGCGCTGGCTTGAAGGTCATGCTGCTCGAGCGGCGCGACGTCGTCGGCGGCGCCGCGGTCACCGAGGAATTCCATCCCGGTTTCCGTAACTCGGTGGCCGCCTACACCGTCTCGCTGCTCAATCCCAAGGTGATCCGCGACATGGAGCTGGCCCGGCACGGCCTGCGCATCGTCGAACGTCCGCTCTCCAATTTTCTCCCGCTCGAGGATGGCCGCTACCTGAAGGTCGGCGCCGGCCAGACCGCTGCCGAGGTGGCGAAGTTCTCGCAGCGCCACGCCGGGCGCCTGGACGACTACCACCGCCACCTGGACGACGCGGCCGACCTGCTGCGCGAACTCGTCCTGCAAACGCCGCCGAACCGCATTCAGGGCGGCTGGCTGGCCACGCTGCCCGAGCTGCTCAAGGCCGGCCGGCTCGGCAACCGGATGCGCAAGCTGACGCTGGCGAGCCAGCGCGAACTGCTGGACCTGTTCACGAAGTCGGCCGGCGACTACCTGGATGGCTGGTTCGAGAGCGATCCGATCAAGGCGGCCTATGGCTTCGACAGCGTGGTGGGCAACTACGCCAGTCCCTATACGCCAGGGTCGGCCTATGTGCTGCTGCACCACGTGTTCGGCGAGGTCAATGGCAGGAAGGGCGCCTGGGGCCACGCCATCGGCGGCATGGGCGCCATCACCCAGGCGATGGCCAAGGCGGTACAGGCCCTGGGCGTCGAGATCCGCACCGGATGCGCGGTGGCCGAAGTCGTGCTGCATAAAGGCCGCGCCACCGGCGTCGTCGCAGGCAAGGGGGAGCGGCTCGATGCCCGCGCCGTCGTGTCCAATCTCAATCCGCGCCTGCTGTACACCCGACTGGTCAACCCGGGCGCGCTGCCGCCCGACTTCCTGCGCCGCATGCAGGCCTGGCGCTGCGGCTCGGGCACCTTCCGCATGAACGTCGCGCTGTCCGAGTTGCCCGACTTTACCTGCTTGCCTGGCAAGCGCATGGCCGACCACCACGGCAGCGGCATCGTCATCGCACCCAGCCTGCATTACATGGAGCGCGCCTACCACGACGCGCGCGCCTCCGGTTGGTCGCAGGCGCCGATCGTCGAACTCCTGATCCCGTCGACGCTCGACCCGAGCCTGGCCCCGGCAGGGCAGCACGTGGCCAGCCTGTTCTGCCAACACGTCGCGCCGGTACTCCCCGATGGCGCGAGCTGGGACGATCACCGCGAGCAGGTCGCTGACCTGATGATCGACACCGTCGACCGCCATGCGCCGAACTTCCGGCGTGCCGTGCTGGGTCGCCAGATCATGAGCCCACTCGACCTCGAACGCACGTTCGGCCTGGTCGGCGGCGACATCTTCCATGGGGCGCTGGGGCTGGACCAGCTGTTCTCGGCGCGCCCGATGCTGGGCCACGCCGACTACCGCGGACCGGTGGCGGGCCTGTACACCTGCGGCGCGGGCGCTCACCCCGGTGGCGGCGTGACCGGCGCGCCGGGCCACAACGCCGCGCGCGAGATCCTGCGCGACTTCAGGCAACCAGCGTTCCGATCACGCGCGTGATCGAAACTGGCTTCACATCGCTGCTTCGCTCAACTTGATGACTAAACCCGCCAAGCCGTTGTGCATGGCGGGTTGGAATCCTAATATATCACCGCAGTTGGCCGATTGGATGCTCTGAGGCAACCCGAGTCCGCTGCTGTCTCTTTGCTGGCTCGCCGGCGTGCGAGTCAGCCCTTTTGAGATTTCCCGTGCCTGGTGCGCCTCCGATGGTCGCGCCAGGCATGAACCCGCCGCAGCCGGCAGATAGAGGTAACGCGGCGCCGATGGACGGCCTTGTGACCGCTGAAATATTAGTCGATCACGACGCTTGAAGAACGCATTTCACAATTATTATCAGGAGACACAATGAGTTTTCCATCTTCCCGCCGCCGTTCGGCCCTCACCGCCATCGCCCACGCTGCGGCCTTGCTGGCCGCCGGCGCCATGACCGCCCAGGCCCAGGAGACCAGCGCGCAGTCGTCGGAAGGCCTGCAAACGGTGACGGTCACCGCGCAGAAGCGCCCGCAGGCGATGCAGGACGTGCCGGTCGCGGTCAGCACCGTGGACGAGCGCGCGATCGAGAACCAGCAGATCGTCGGCTTCTCGGACCTGACCCGCGTCTCTCCTGCGCTCACCATCAACGAAAATCCCAACAATAACAATATCGCGCTGCGCGGCATCGGCACCTTCGCCTTCAGCATCGGCATCGAATCGGCGGTTTCGGTGATCATCGACGACGTGCCCGTGATCCAGCAGTTGCAGGCGTTCTCGAACCTGAGCGACATCGCGCGGGTCGAGGTGCTGCGCGGCCCGCAGGGCACGCTGTTCGGCAAGAACTCGTCGGCCGGCGTCATCAACATCGTCACCAAGGAATCGAGCGAGGAGCAGGAAGGCCATGCGCAGGTCACCCTGACCAGCGACGGCGAGAAGCGCCTGGAAACCGGCATCTCGGGCCCGCTGAGCGACAAGGTCGGCTACCGCCTCAACGCCTACACCGGCAATCGCGAGGGCGACGTCACCAACCTCGAATCGGGCGCCAAACTGAACGGCGAACGCAGCAAGGGCGCACGCCTGCGCCTGGACTTCAAACCAAACTCGAGCCTCGACGGCCGCCTGATCGCCGACTACAACAAGCGCCGCATCGAAGGCCCGGTCACGACCTTCCTGTCGGTGCCGCCGGGCGCGAGCCTGCGCGGCGTGGCGCCGATCGGCCCGGCCCTGGTGGGCATTACGCCCGGCCCCGACAACCGCGACGTGCGCATGGACGATCCGGGCTTCGCCGAGCACGAGTCGCGCAGCATCGCCGGCACCCTGAACTGGAAGCTGGACAACCACACGATCACCTCGGTCACCACCTGGCAGGACTGGCAGTTCGACTTCCTGGCCGACTTCGACGGCACCAACCTCGATCAACTGGGCCCGCAATCGGGTGGGCGCTTCCACGGCGGCGTCACCGCCGGCGGCCCGTACCGCTCGCGCATGTCGACGCAGGAACTGCGCCTGACGTCCAACGGCGACGGCGCGCTCAGCTATCTCGGCGGCCTGTATTACGCCGACTCGCGCACCGAGCGCAGCTATCTGCGCGGCCCGGTCTCGAACCTGGCCAACTGGGAGGCGCGTTCCGGCAACCAGACCGCCGCCGCCTTCGCCCAGGCCGAATACCGGATCACCCCAAGCACCCGCGTGAGCACCGGCCTGCGCTTCAACCGCGAGACGATCGAGGTCGACTTCACCAACTGGTTGCCGGCAGTGCCGGCCAGTTTCGACGGCCGCAGCCGCGACGACGCCACCACCGGCAAGATCGCCCTGCAGCACGACCTGGCCAAAGATGTGATGGTCTACGGCTCCTTCGCCACCGGCTACAAGGGCGCCGGCTATGACGTCTCGACCGGCTTCAACGCCGCCCGCGTGCGCTTGCCGGTGGCGCCGGAGACCTCCGACTCGTGGGAGCTGGGCATGAAGAGCCGGTTCTTCCGCAACCGGCTGCAGCTCAACGCCACCGTGTTCCACACCGACTACGAGGATTTCCAGGCCCAGTCGCGCCGCCTCGATCCGCTCACCCAGGCCTACGAGAACGTGGTCACCAACGTCGGCGAGCTGCGCACCCGCGGCCTGGAACTGGAAGTGCAGGCCAAGCCGATCAACACGCTGCTGCTCGAAGCCTCGGTGGCCTGGGTCGACGCGACGATCAAGAAGTTCCCGAACACGAACTGCTATCCGGGCCAGACCGCGGCCGAGGGCTGTGTGCTGATCGACGGCGTGCCGCTGCAGGACCTGTCCGGCAAACGCCTGTCGAACGCGCCGCGGACCAAGCTCAATCTGGGCGCGACCTACAACTTCCCGATCGGCGAGAGCGGCTACAGCGGCATCGCCAACCTGAACGGCCAGTACCAGTCGAGCGTCAACTACGACCTGGCCGCCAATCCGCTGGCCGACCAGAAGGGCTACGGCACCGTCAACGGCAGCATCGCCTTCTTCAACCCGTCGCAGAACGTGAAGCTGACCTTCTACGTGAACAACCTGTTCGACAAGAGCTATGCCAGCTTCGTCGGCGACAACTACAACGTGTTCAACAACGTGCACGTGCTGACCCAGACCTTGCCGCGCAACTCCGATCGCTACTTTGGCGTGCGCATGAAGTACGATTTCTGAGGTGAGAACAACCTGACCGATTCCATCTACAAGACATGAAAAAACTCATCTCGGCATTCTGGATCTTCCTCGGCGCGCTGGCCTGCCAGCCGGCGCTGGTCCAGGCCCAAGCTCATTCGACCCCCGACTCCCTGCGGCCAGCGTTCCTGCTCACCGGCGCGCTGCACCGCGACAGCCAGGACCTGTCCGGCCAGTGGACCTACTCGAAAGACCTGTACCGCACCGGCCTTACCGACATCAACGGCTGGGTGGCCAAGTCGCGCATGCAGCGATCGCGCGACGTCGACGTCGCCGCCGTCGAAGCCAAGGGCGGCGTCGACTTCTACGAGTTCGACATGGACCGCGGCTCGCTCATCAACGTGCCCGGCGCCTGGAACGCGGCGGCGGCCGAGCTGCGCTACTACGATGGCCTGATCTGGTTCCAGCGCAAGTTCGATGCGCGTCCCGAGGCAGGCAAGCGTACCTTCCTGCGCTTCGAGGCGGTCAACTACCGCGCCTATGTCTACCTCAATGGCAAGGAAGTGGGCCGCCACGAAGGAGGCTTCACGCCCTTCGTGCTGGAAGTGACCGAGGCCCTGCGCGCCGGCGACAACCGGCTGGTGGTCGGCGTCGATTCGAGCCATGACGCCCAGTCGATTCCCACCCAGATCACCGACTGGGACCTGTACGGCGGCATCACCCGCAAGGTCTCCCTGGTCACCACGCCGGCGACCTTCATCGACGATGCGACGCTCACCCTGCGCGCCGATGGCCGCATCGCCGGCGAAGTGCAGCTGCAGGGGCCGCAGGCCGCGAACCAGGCGGTGACGGTGGCCATCGGCGCGCTCGGCACGGCCCGTGCGACTACCGACGCCAACGGCCGCGCGCTGCTCGACCTGCCGGCGCCGAAGGGCCTGGAGCGCTGGACGCCGGAGAAGCCGACCCTGTACGATGTGCGCTTCAGGGCCGGCGGGGACCAAGTACGCGACCGCATGGGCTTTCGCACCATCGCCGTCAAGGGCAACCAGATCCTCCTGAACGGCAAGCCGCTGTTCTTGCGCGGGATCTCGCTGCACGAGGAGGAATTCGGGCCGAACCCGGCGCGCAATATGACCGAGCAGGCGTCGCGCGCGCTGCTGCACGAGATCAAGCACGGCCTGAACGGCAACTACGTGCGCCTGTCGCATTACCCGCACTCCGAGACCACGGTGCGCCTGGCTGACGAGATGGGCCTGCTGGTGTGGAGCGAGATCCCGGTGTACTGGACCGTCGACTGGGATAACCCTGCTGTGCTGCGCAAGGCGCTGGTGATGCAGGCCGAGACCATCTACCGCGACCGCAACCGCGCCTCCGTGATCCTGTGGAGCGTCGGTAACGAGACGCCGGTCGCGTCGGCCCGCACGCGCTTCCATGCCGCCATGGCCGACAATGTACGCGCACTCGATCCGACCCGCCTGGTGAGCGCCGCGCTGCTGGTCGAGCGCAAGGGCGACGTGCTGGAGATCCAGGACCCGCTGATCGACAAGCTCGACGTGCTGGCGGTGAACGTGTACGCCGGCTGGTACGGTCCCGATACGCTGGACGGCATCGCCAAGCTGCGCTGGAACGTGCCGGGCGAGCGTCCGCTTATCCTGTCCGAATTCGGCGCCGACGCGCTGGCCGGCTACCGCAATCAAGGCATGAAGAAATTCACCGAGGAATACCAGGCCGAGTACTACCGCAAGACGCTTGCCATGGCCGAGGGCATCCCGACCCTGCGCGGCCTGTCGCCCTGGATCCTCAAGGACTTCCGCTCTCCGCGCCGCGAACACCCGGTGTTCCAGAACGGCTGGAACCGCAAGGGTATCCTGTCCGAGAGCGGCGTGCGCAAGCAGGCTTTCGACGTCCTGGCCGATTACTACCGCCGTAAATGACTGCCGATACCATGACTCATCCAGAATCATCCACCGCAACCGGTACGCCCGTCATCACGGCGATGCGCGTCGTCCCCGTCGCCGGCCGGGACAGCATGCTGATGAACCTGAGCGGGGCCCACGGCCCCTGGTTCACCCGCAACGTCGTGGTCCTGACCGACAGCGCCGGCAATACCGGCCTGGGCGAGGTGCCGGGCGGCGAATCGATCCGCCGCACGCTCGAGGATGCGCGTGCGCTGGTCGTCGGCCGGCCGCTGGGGGACCATCTCGCGGTGCTGAACGCGATGCGCAGCGCCTTCGCCGGGCGCGACGCCGGCGGGCGCGGTCTGCAGACCTTCGACCTGCGAACGACGATCCACGCGGTGACCGCGGTGGAGTCGTGCCTGCTCGACCTGCTGGGCCAGTTCATGGGGGTGCCGGTGGCGGACCTGCTGGGGGAGGGCAGGCAGCGCGACGCGGTGCCGATGCTCGGCTACCTGTTCTATATCGGCGACCGTGGCCGCACCACGCTCGACTACCGCGGCGAGCCCGATGCCGACGACCCCTGGCTGCGCCTGCGCAACGAAGAAGCCATGGCACCCGAAGCCGTGGTGCGCCTGGCCGAGGCGGCGCAGGCGCGCTACGGCTTCCAGGACTTCAAGCTCAAGGGCGGGGTGCTGGAAGGCGCGGCCGAGATGGAGGCGGCGGTGGCGCTCAAGGAGCGTTTTCCGACTGCGCGCATCACGCTCGACCCGAACGGCGCCTGGTCGTTGAAGGAAGCGGTGCGCCTGTGCCGCGATAAGCACCAGGTGCTGGCATATGCCGAGGACCCCTGCGGCGCCGAGAACGGCTATTCGGGACGCGAGGTGATGGCCGAATTCCGGCGCGCCACCGGGCTGCTCACCGCAACGAATATGGTGGCCACCGACTGGCGCCAGATGGCGCATTCGCTGCAGCTGCAGTCGGTCGACATCCCGCTTGCCGATCCGCATTTCTGGACCATGCAGGGTTCGGTGCGCGTGGCCCAGTTGTGCCAGATGTTCGGCCTGACCTGGGGCTCGCATTCGAACAACCACTTCGACATCTCGCTGGCGATGTTTACCCACGTGGGCGCGGCGGCGCCGGGCCGGGTGACCGCGATCGACACCCACTGGATCTGGCAGGACGGGCAGGCCCTGACCAGGGAGCCGCTGCGCATCGAGGGCGGCCAGGTGCGGGTGCCTTCACGTCCCGGCCTGGGCATCGAGCTCGATCCGGACGCCCTCGAGGCGGCGCACCAGGCTTACCGCAATATGGGCCTGGGCGCGCGCGACGACGCGGTGGCGATGCAGTTCCTGGTGCCGGGCTGGCAGTTCGACCACAAGCGCCCCTGCCTGGTGCGCTGAAGCACGGCGGGCCACATCCTGCGTGGCCCGCATTGCTCATGATCTTGATTGATTTGCATGCGGCGCGGACAGCGGCGCGCCGATGGGGAACAATAGAGGGCGCTGGAACATTGAAATACCAGCGCCGCCTTTCGACCGCATCGCCAGGAGATCCACCACCATGCCTTTCGCCGACGACAGCTTCCACCTCGACCGTTCGCGCAATGCGACCATCCAGGTGTTCGAGCACTTGCGCGAGCTGATCGTCAGCCTGGCCATCAAGCCGGGCACGGTGCTGGCGCGGCCCCAGTTGTGCGAGTTCTACAAGCTGTCGGCCAGTCCGGTGCGCGAGGCGCTGCTGCGCCTGGAAGAAGAACACCTGGTCGACATCTACCCGCAGCACCAGACCCGGGTGCGCCGCATCGACCTGGCCCAGGCCAGGCAGGCGCATTTCCTGCGGCTGTCGGTGGAGCTCGAGATGGTGCAGGTGCTGGCCCAGGACGCCGATCCTGTCCTCGCGCGCACGCTGGCCGGGCTGGTCGAGCGCCAGCGCGCCAGCCTCGATTCCGGCGACCTGAGCACCTTCACCCAGGTCGACATGGAATTCCACCGCTGCCTGTACCACGCGGCGGCGGTGCCCGACCTGTGGTCGATGATGCGCAGCCGCAGCGGCAACCTGGACCGCCTGCGCCGCCTGCACCTGCCGCTCAACGGCAAGGCGCAGTCGATCCTGGACGAACACGCCGCGATCGCCCGGGCCATCGCGCAGGGCGACGCGCCGGCGGCCCAGCAGATGGTGCGCAGGCACCTGTCGGGCACGCTCAGCGCGATCGACGCGCTGCGCACGCGCTATCCCGACCTGCTGCTGCCGCTCGACTACGGCGCGCCGGTCATGGCTGCTTAGAACCTGCCGGGATAGGCTCTTAGCGCACGTCGAGCAGTTCGACGTCGAAGATCAGGCTGGCGTTGGGCGGAATCGGACCGGCGCCGCCGGCGCCGTAGCCCATCTCGGGCGGCAGGATCAGGGTGCGCTTGCCGCCGACCTTCATGCCTTGCACGCCTTCGTCCCAACCGCTGATGACCTGGCCGGCGCCCAGCTGGAAGCTGAATGGCGCGCGTCCGGCCGAGGAGTCGAACTGCGTGCCCCGCAGCGTTTCCTTGCCCGGCTCGTACAGCCAGCCGGTGTAGTTGACGACGGCGGTCGCGCCGGCCACGGCTTCCTTGCCGCTGCCGGGAATGGTGTCGATCTTCTGGAAGGCGACAGCGGCCGCTGCCGACTGCGGCGCCGGGGCGCGGTCGCAGCCGGCCAGCGCCAGCGTCAGGCCCAGGCCGAGGACGCAGGAGGAGAGCAGGTGTTTCATGGGCTTCTTTCTTTGTGATTGCCGGAATGGGATGCCCGGCAGCATACATGGCCCCACGCGCGTTGCCAACACCGCAACGCTGCCGCGATGAAGCGCTGCACCGGCGGCCATGCGGTGTTGGTGCGTTTCAGTCAACACCGTGAGCCCGTCCGCAGGCCTACCGGCCGGCTCCCATGCTGCATACGATGACATTTCGCTACCAGTCGTCCGACTGGTCAGGCCCGCCTGAAAGGGCCCCAACTTGGAGATGTCACATGAATGCCCGAGACAACACGATCAAGCCCGGCAATCCGGGCTCCGAGGAACTGGTCCCGTCGCGCTACGCCCTGCGCGTGGGCGAGATCGACGTGCTGGTGGTGAGCGACGGCGTGCTGCCGCTGCCCGCCGTGACCATGGCCACCAACGCCGATCCGGCCGCGCTGGCCGTCTGGCTGGACCATATGTTCCTGCCGCCTGACGCCTTCGACTGGCCGCTGAACGTGCTGGTGGCGAGGAGCGGCGAGCAGGTGGTTCTGGTCGACACCGGCCTGGGCTCGCAATTTCCCGGCTTCCCGCGCGCGGGCCAGACCCCGCACCGCCTGGAGGCCGCCGGCATCGACCTGTCCTCCGTCACCGACGTGGTGATCACCCATATGCACATGGACCATATCGGCGGCCTGCTGGTCGAGGGGCTCAAGGAACGCCTGCGTCCTGACTTGCGCATCCATGTGGCAGCCGCCGAAGTGGCGTTCTGGGACCGGCCTGATTTCAGCCACACCGCCATGCCGGAACCGGTGCCGGACGTGCTGCGTTCGACGGCGCGCGAGTTCATGGAACAGTACCGCGGCAATCTGCAGGTATTCGAGGAGCGCCACGAGGTGGCGCCGGGCGTCGTCGCGCGCCGCACCGGCGGCCATACGCCCGGCCACTGCGTGGTCGACATCGACTCCAACGGCGAGCGCCTGACCTTTGCCGGCGACGCCATGTTCCCGGTCGGCTTCGACCATCCCGACTGGCACAACGGCTTCGAGCACGATCCCGACGAATCGACCCGCGTGCGCGTCGCGCTGTTCGGCGAACTGGCGGACAACGGCGGCCTGCTGGTCGCCACCCACCTGCCGTTCCCGTCGGTGGGCCGGGTGGCGCGCGACGGCGATACTTTCCGCTGGGCGCCGGTGTTCTGGGATCACTGAGCGGGATGCGCCAGCCAGGACACATCGGCTTTGCCTACTGTCATCAACAAGCCCGCTTCGGCGGGCTTTTTTGCGTATGTACGCGCATCTCGATTTGCTTGTAAATGGATGTATGAAATATTTTGTGTATTTATGTCAACGGAATGACATTACATTGCGTTAAGCCTGGTATCGAGGGGCGCGACCCGGTAGTTTCCGGCGCCCGCATGCAAGCCCCGCAACACAGAATTGGAGAGTGAATGAAAGTCAAGCCGATCTGCGCCGCCATCATGCTGATGTCGGCCTATGGCGCCCCGACGCTGGCGCAAACCGTGACCGATGCCGAGGCCACGAGCGCCGCTACCGAACAAGCCGCACCTGCCGCTCCCGCAGCTCCGGCAACCCCGGCAGCCCCGGCGGTCCAGGCCGTCCCGGCCGCCGCCGTGATCCAGGTCACCGGCCTGCGCCAGAGCCTGCGCTCGGCCGAAGACATCAAGCGCGACGCTCCGCAGGTGGTGGACGCCATCAACGCCGACGACATCGGCAAGTTCCCCGACCGCCAGGCTGGCGATGCGCTGCAGCGCGTGGCCGGCGTGCAGGTGGGACGCGATCGCGGCGAAACCAGCACCGTCATCATCCGCGGCCTGCCGGACGTCGCCACCACGCTCGACGGCAACGAGATCTTCACCGCGGCCGGCCGCCGCCTGTCGTACCAGGACTTGCCGGTCCAGTCGATCGCGGGCATGGAAGTCTATAAATCGGCCACCGCCAACCAGTTCGAGGGCGGCATCGCCGGCGCCGTCAATATCCGCCTGCGCGCGCCATTCGACAACAAGGGCTTCACCGCCACGGGCTACGTCGAGGACCGCGTGAACCAGATCAACGGCAGCGGCAATACCTCGGACAAGCACAGCCCGGGCGGCGGCTTCCTTGTCAGCAACCGCTGGGACACCGACTTCGGCGAGATGGGCGCGCTGTTCGACGTCGCCGTCAACCGCGACAACTGGGCCTTCCCGGTGCAATACGTCGACCGTCCCGACAATGTGTTCTCGGTGAGCCCGGACGGCAGCGCGACCCGGCTCGGCAACACCGGCCCGTATGCCCCGGCCGCGCCGGGCGACGTGCTGGGCCAGTTGCCGAACATCGGCGCCATCTACAACGCCGGCCAGCGCGAGCGCCAGAGCGTGCACGGCGCCTTCCAGTGGAAGGTCAATCCGCGCCTGACGGCGAGCGCCCAGTACCTGGGCATGGGCTACCAGGGCCGCACCGGCGTCAACTACGTGATGAGCAATACCACCTGGGCGCCGCGCCTGACCGACGTGACGCTGGCGCCGCAGGGCAGCGCCTGCGCCACCCCGCAGGGCGCGATCTGCCCGATCCTGTCCGCCAGCGCGCCGGCGGCGCAGTTCGGGAATGCCTACGACTGGGATCCGTACACCGCGTCCAGCACCTGGGGCCAGAACGAGCGCACCACCACCCATTACCTGAACCTCGGCCTGAAGTACAACGATGGACCGCTGAGCGTCGATTCGCAGTTCGGCTACACCCGCTCCAAGTTCGTCAACGACACCGTGATCGTCGACCAGCAGGTGCCTGGCGCCAGCACCAGCGTGTATTCGTACGGCGCCGACGGCCACGGCGGCTTCAATGCCATCAACCTGCCGGGCAGCAGCGGCAATGCGCTGCAAGACCCGCGCAACTACGTGCTGCGCGGCCTGGTGCAGAACTGGAACGAGCAGGCCGGCAGCCAGCTGCAATGGCGCACCGACGCCACCTATCGCCTGGGCGGCGACGGCTTCTTCACGGCGCTGCTGGGCGGCCTGCGCATGTCGTCGCGCAAGGCCAGCTATCACGGCGCTGAAGGGCACGCCGATTTCAGCGGCGAGCGTCCGACCGCGCTCGGCGCCCTCGGTCCATCGTTCCAGGCCCAGGTGCCGGGCCTCGACCGCATGGGCGGCGCCTGGTATGGCCCATCGTCCGACTACCTGATCGACAATGCCGACGCGGTGCGCAACCTGTACGGCGCGGCCAGCGGCCGCGTGCCGGACGATCCGGGCCGCCTGTTCGACCAGCGCGAGCGCAATGCAACCCTGTACCTGGCCGCGCGCTGGGCGGCCAACCCGGGCGGCATCGACGTC